>NZ_JBLRWA010000010.1:0-233287 GCF_048159585.1 Kitasatospora sp. SC0581
AACCGTTCTACCGGGTTCTGCCCTCAGGTGAGGGCAGAACCCGAAGACTGATCGCAACCTCACACAGGCCCTAGGACTTCAACGCCGTTGCGTCCACCGGCGGCGGCGTGCAGCAGAACGGTGCAGCTGATCCGCTCCGTGGCCGGACCCGGCCGCCGAGCATCTGGCCGACCGGGGAGATCCTTGGTTCAGACCTCGCCGAACTCGTCACTGCGGAGAGTGGTGGCGAACGGTTCCCAGGCCTTGGCGGCAAAGATCAGGGCCGGTCCGTTCGGGTCCTTGGAATCGCGGACGGGCCTCACGTCGGGGAATCCGGGCGCCACCTCGACGCAGGTGCCCCGTTGTTGCCGTACCCGGACCTGTGCCAGCTGGCGTCGGTGCAGCGCGGATCACGTCGAGCGAAGCCACCTTGGACAGAGACTCCGTCCGGAGCTGATCGTCGTGCTGTCGGATCGGGCCGCCCACACCACTCGCTCCTGGCTCCCGCGCAGGAAGTCGGCGGGGTCGACTTCCTGCGCGGCGAGGCTGGCCGTCCCCTGGTTACGGGGTGAGTCGCAGGTGGATCGCGAGGACGCCGAGCTGCTCCTTCTCAGGTGGGTAGATCTCGCGGCAGGCGGCGAGGAGTTCGGTCCGGCTCATCCCCTCGGAGCCGATCGCCTCCGGGTCCTCGGCGTCGAGCATGGCGTCGAAGCTCGGGTACTCCGCGACGCTGGTGACGAGGGTGCGGCAGTGGGCGTCGCCGGATTCGAAGACGAGGGTCTGTCCCGGATGGATCCTGCGCATGCTGGTGTAGCCGACGCGTACCTCGATGGTCTTGGTGCCGGCGGCGATCAGGTCGAGGTAGGGGCGGCGGATCCGGATGACGCGTTCCTGGTCGGGCACGGGATGGTGTTCCTCTTCTATGCCGTGGAAGGGAGGGGAAAGACGGCGAGGCGCTCATGCAGTTCGCCGACGGCACCATGACGGGGGTATCGGCGGGCGAGGTAGCCGGTGAGGTCGGTGGCGCGGGCGCGTACGGAGTCGACGACGCGCTCGGAATCCAGCGCCTGGTTGCCGAGGGCTACAGCGTTGTCGGGGTCGCCGAGCTGGGCGTGGGCGAGGGCCAGATCAATGCGGGCGATGGCCTCGCGGCTGGGCGAACGGGAAGCCGCCGGGGCGGACTCGTACACGGAGAGCGCGTGTTCTGCATGGCGACGGGCATCCTCGGCCTTGCCGAGCAGGATGCAGGCGGTGGCCGGGTAGGACGTGAGGGCATAGTCGGCGAGTGGCAGTGGGTCGAGGCCGAAACGGCGGGGGATCCGGGCGGGCAGGAACTGGTGGGCGTCCTGGGCGGCGCGCAGGGAGGACACGAAGCCCTCGGGATCGCCGTCTGCGGCCGAGGCGCGGGCGGCCTGGGCGTGGAGACGGACGGCGAGGGGGTGCGTGGCGGGTGCCTGGGTCAGGCCCTGACGAGCGGCAGCCAGTGCCCGATCAGGGCGGTGCTCGTAGAGGTTGATGGAGGCGGCGGCGTCCATGGCCCATCCGCACAGCTCACCGTGGCCGGCCTGCCTGCCGTGTACGAAGGCGTCGTTGGCGAAGGCGAGGCCTGCTCGAGGGCTACCGAGGTCATGGGCCAGCCAGGCAAGGAGTTCGGAGAGCCATCCTGCGTAGGCGAGGAGTTCGCGGCCCTGCTCGTGGGTGTGCTTCGCCTTCAACAGGGCATCCACCTTGCGGCGGTAGTCGAGCGTTTCAGCGAACACCTGTTGCGGCGGCATCACGGAGTAGGCGTCGTTGAAGTCGGTGACCGCTAGCTCCAGGTGGTCGAGTGACCCGACGCCCAGCGAGCTGGCCTCAGCCTGACGCGTGAACTCCATGGCTTCGGCAGCAGCCTGGTCGAGAACCTGGGCGGCTGAGGTCGGGGCCGCGATCGTAAGCCCCGTCAGCATGAGCGCGGTTCGACGCTTCGTGGCCGCCACCTCCTCCAGTTCCGCCCCCGCATGCGTGGAGGTGGTTCCTTCTGGGAGTGTCGCACCTTCCGGGCCGTCGGCTCGGAATGCCACGGGTGTGTAGTCGGCGGCCAAGCCCAGCTGGACGGGACTGGTCTGGAAGAGGCGGCAGAGCAGGTCCTGGTACTCAGGACTCGGCGCCTTGCCGGCCTCCCAGTCCTTCCAGGACCGTTCGGTGAGTCCGATCTTGCGTAGGCGTTCCCGGTCGACCAGATCGTGAGCTTCCTGAACCGCCTCGGTGACAGTCCAGCCCACTGCCAGTCGGAAGGCCTTGAGGCGACGGTGCCCACAATGCGCCTCGATCTCCTTGACGATCAGCTCGACCAAGTCGTACGGCACCTGTTCGGGGTTCCCGGCCTGACCGATCATCCGTTCTCTCATCCGGCGCCCGCACACGGCTGCGTGCGGGCCACCTTGTGATGCTGCGGCGACAGTCATGGGAGACATTTCCTTGCGTGGTGATTCCTGTGCGTCGGTGCGGCGTCATGCATGTCCGGACTCATTTGCTGCTGGTTGGTCGAACCATGACCTCGTGCGATGGGTCTCTTCCTGCCGGAACCGGGCGATGGCCTCGCCCGATCGGGGCGGCGATCTCTCACTACCTGCGATCAAGCTGTAACGCCAGGCTACTGGGTGGCGCTGCATTGGGTGTACACAGCGTGATGTCGCGCCCCTTCTCGCATGTCCCCTCCCCGCTCCCTTCGAGGTCCACCATGCTCAAAGCCCGCCGGCCCCGCGCATTCGTCGCGTGCCTCGACTCCCGCATCGAATCCGCGCCTCTGGCGCGGTACTTGCTCCGGGCCTACCTCTCCGGGCTGCCGTCCGGTGACCGCTACGCCGACACGGCCGAGCTGCTCCTCGGGGAGCTGTTCGCCAATGCCGTCCAGCACTCCGACGGGCCGGACGACTGCCACATCGAGGTTCGCTTCGCCCTCGTCAACTCCCGGCTGCGGCTGGAGGTGCACGACGCCGGTAGTGGCCGTCCGTCCCTCCGTGTCGTTACGCCGTCTGACGAGCGCGGGCGTGGGATGTTCCTCGTCAACGAGCTTGCGGAGCGCTGGGGTTGCTCCTCCCGGCCGGGTGGGATCGGCAAGTTCGTGTGGGTGCTCGTCGCCCCGATCCCCGCGCCCGTCCTCGTCAACGCCTGAGAGTCCGACTGCTGATGAACCTCACGACCCTGGCGCGGCACGCCCTCTCCCGTGGCCGCACGCCCGCCGATACGTACGCGCTCCTCGCCCGCCGTACCGGCAAGCCGCTCTCCTCCGCCCGCGCGGTGTGCCTCGCCCTCGACATCCCGCTCGCGGAGACCGGCCGCCGCCTGGACGAGTGCTACGACGCCCTGCTCTCGGACCCCCGGCCGGACTCCGAGACGGACACCGGCGAACTCCTCGAGGCCCTCGGGGTCTTCGACGTCCCCAAGTCGCTCACCGACACCGAACTCGCCGTCGTCGGCCTGTTCCTGGCCGCCGTCGACGCCATGGGCGGCATCCGTGCCGGCCACCAGCACGGCCTGACCCGCTGGTTCACCACCGGCAACCTGACCACCGCGTACCTCTCGCTTGCCGCCGCCCGGCCCATGCCTCGCACCGGCGATCCCGTCCGCTACTGGTCCACCCTCGTCGCCGCCGGCGAACTCCTCACCACCACCGCCCACTCCGAGATCCGCGTCAAGTACGCCCTCGCCCACTGCCGCACCCAAGCCGCCCGCGCCTGACTCCCGTGCAGAGCGGCCGGATCGGCCGAGCGCGTCCGCTGCCGTAGGCCTGCGAGCAGGGCGAAGGGCAGTTCCGGGCGGAGTCGGCAGACGGCACGAGGGCAGACCGAAGGCGGGTGCCGCCGTGGTCGGCGGCACCCGCGGGGATGGTGGTGCGGGCTCTGGTCAGGCCTTGACGAGGGCGTAGGTGCCGGTGCCGTCGGCCTTGCCCATGCTGTACTGGCGCAGGGGCTGGCCGTCGGCGTTGCGGTCGTGGCCGACCATGTGGCCGGTGTACTTGTTCTGGACGCCGATCTTGTCGCTGCCGGGGACGTCGCGGTAGAAGTAGAACCGCTGCAGGTCGTCGACCTTGCAGTCGGCCTGCTGCAGGATGGTGCCCTCGGTGGCGGCGGTCGCCTCCGGGACGGCCAGGCACTTGTTGGTCGAGCGGTTGATCAGGATCTGCTCCGCGATGCCGTTCGCCGTCGGGCCGCTGCACAGCTGCCACTGGTCCTGGCCCTGCGGCCAGCCCTGGGCGGCGGGCCGCAGCTGGATGTTGTTGCTGCCCCAGTCCAGGAAGCCGGGCGCGGACCAGAACAGCGCGCGGTCGGGTGTGGCGAGCTTGTAGTTGGCCGTGTCGCAGGTGAAGCCGGGCGGTGCGGTGGTGCCGGGGAATCCGGGCCAGTCCTGCTTGATCCCCGCAGTGGTGGCCGCAGCCTTGGCCGGAGCAGCCGGAGCGGCCGCATCGGTGCGGAGCGGGGCGGTGCAGCCCAGGATGTCCTGCGCCCGGCGCATGATGCTGTTCGCCGGTACGGCGTCCTCGCAGCGCACCGCGCCCTCTTCCAGGGTGGTGAAGGTGGTGTAGCTGCCCCCGCCCGGGCCCTCGACCCACTTGGTGGCGTACGTGCCGTTGCCCGCGTCGACGCGGTTGCAGTTCAGGCTGCCGTACTGGCCGGTGACCTTCCGCGTTCCCTCGTACAGGGCGTAGTAGCCGGGCTTCTGGAAGTTCCAGGTGATCGACTTCGACTCGGTGCTGGTCGTGGAGGACTCCAGCTTGACGCTCAGTTTCGCGCTCGCCTCGACCTTGGCGAGGGTCGCGATCTCGAAGTTGCCCGTGATGGAGGCGTCGAGGCCGACCGAGACCGTCACCACCGACTGGGTGGTGGCCGTCACCGTCTGGGAGCCCGTCGCGCCGTCGGTGACGTACCAGCCCTTGAAGTGGGTGATCGTCGGGACGACCTGGAGGGACTTGATGAACGGGTAGCGCTTGCCGAGGTCCGCGGCCGTACAGGTGTCGCCGAGCGCGGGGTCCCCGGCCACGGCGGCGGCCGTCCGCGCCGGGGTGGCGGCCGCGGCCGGGGCCATGGCCGCCATGGTGCCGAGCGCGGAGACCGCGGCGAGGGCGACCAGCCCCGCGCGCCGGCGTCCGGATGAGCGTGAGTGACGCATCGTTGTTCCCCCCTGGCGCCCGGACTCCGCGTCAGGACAGGCGGGAGCCCGGGTGGTGGTGTGGTCGGTGTGGTGGTGCCGGTCGCAAACGAACATAGCTGCGGGATTGTTGACGGGACCATGCCAGAACAGGTCAACGGGCCGCCGGTCCGGGACGGGTCGGAATGGCCGGTTCCCCGATCGCGCGGGCGGCGCCCGACCGCCACCACCGCGGCCGTGCGGTGCGGGACGCGGGCACGCCGGCCGGGCCGGGGACGGACGCGGCGGCCGGGCGGCCAGCCCTGATCCGACGCAGTGGCACATTCGCCCGCCGAAGGTGCACTTGCCTCCGATCCGGGGCCGGGCCGTCCCCGCCTGCGCGCCGACGCCCCGGGGCGGAGGGATATCCGGTCACCCCGGCCTGGCCGATGTCCTCCCCTCCGCGCACCACGACGGCCCGGCGCCCCGCGCTGCGGCGGGGTGCCGGGCCGAGGGGACGCCGGACGCCCCGCGCTACCCCCGGCCGCTGCTGCGGGTGCGGCGGGTGAGGGAGTCGAGGACGACGGCGGCCAGCAGCACGGCGCCGGTGATCATGTACTGGATGGCCTGGGCGGCGTGGACCATGTCCAGCCCGGTGGTGATGGACTGGATGACCAGGATGCCCAGCAGCGCCGACCAGGTCTTGCCGCGGCCGCCGAAGAGGCTGGTGCCGCCGATGACGGCCGCCGCGATCGCGCTCATCAGGACGTTGCCGCCGCCGAGTTGCTTGTCGGCGGAGCCCTGCTGGGAGGCGTAGAACAGGCCGCCGAGGCCGGCCAGGAACGCGGAGAGGACGAACACGGAGATCCGGACCCGGGCGACGTTGACACCCGCGCGCCGGGCCGCCTCGACGCCGCCGCCGACCGCGAAGACCTGCCGCCCGTAGCGGGTGCGGCGCAGCACGAAGTCGGTGGCGAGGACGGCGCCGAGCAGCACGACCAGGGACAGCGGCAGGCCGCGGTCCTGGTTGAGGGCGTAGGCGGTGGCCAGGGTGAGGACGGCCAGGGCGCCGGCCCGGATCGCGCTGTCGGCGGCCGGCGCGGCGGTGAGGCCGGCGGCGCGGCGGCGGCGGGCGGTGTGCAGGCGGGCGGCCAGGTAGAGGACGGGGGCGAGGAGTGCCAGGCCCCAGGCGTAGGCGATGTCGCCGTCGCCGAGGAAGGTGGTGTCCAGGCTCGCGACGACGCCGTCGTGGCGGTTGTTGACGGTGCCGGCGTCGCCGAGCACGTACTCCTGCAGGCCGCTCCAGGCGAGCATCCCGGCGAGGGTGACCACGAAGGCGGGCACCCCGACGCGGGCGAAGAACAGGCCGTGCAGCAGCCCCATGACGCAGGCCGCGCCGAGGGCGGCGGCGATGGCGAGCCACTCGTTCCAGCCCTGGCGCACGGCGAGCACCGCCGCGATCGCGGCGCTCGCGCCGGCCACCGAGCCGAGGGAGAGGTCGATCTCGCCGAGGATCAGCACGAACACGACGCCGACCGCGATCAGGCCGGGGCCGGCGATGAAGCGGGTGATGTTGGTGAGGTTGTCGGCCTGCAGGAAGTGGTGGGTGACGGACTGGAAGACGATCGCGATGACGACCAGGCCGACGACGACCGGCAGCGAGCCGAGCTCGCCGGAGCCCAGGCGGCGCCGGGCGGCCCGCGCGAGTCCCGCCCAGCCCTGCGCGGGCGGGTGGAGCCGCGGATCGGCGGGCGAGGGGGTGGCGGGTGCGTCGGGGGTGCTCATACGGCCTCGGCCTCCTCGGCCTGCTCGGTGCGGCGGGCCCGGCGGCGGGCGTGGGCGTTGTCGGTGGCGCCGGTGATCGCGGCGACGATCTGCTCCTGGGTGGTGCCGGCCACCGGGAAGACCCCGTTGTTGCGGCCCAGGCGCAGCACGGCGACGGTGTCGGCCACCGCCCGTACGTCGGCCATGTTGTGGCTGACCAGCACGACCGCCAGGCCGCGCTCGCGCAGCCGCTCCACCAGGTCCAGGACCTGGGCGGTCTGCTCGACGCCGAGGGCCGCGGTGGGCTCGTCCAGCACCACCAGGGCCGGCTCGCCGACCAGGGCGCGGGCGATGGCCACCACCTGGCGCTGCCCGCCGGACAGCGCGGCCACCGGGGCGCGCACGTCGGGGATGCGGATGGCGAGGGTGTCCAGGAGGCGGCGGGCGTGCTGCTCCATGGCGACCTCGTCGAGCAGGGCGGGGCCGAGCAGGGCGCGGCGGCGCTTCTCGCGGCCGAGGAAGAGGTTGGCGATGACGTCGAGGTTGTCGCAGAGCGCGAGGTCCTGGTAGACGGTCGCGATGCCGAGGGCGGCGGCGTCCTGGGGGCGGGCCAGGCGGACCGGCTCGCCGTGCCAGGTGAGGGTGCCCTCGTCCACGGGGTGGACGCCGGCGATGGTCTTGACGAGGGTGGACTTGCCGGCGCCGTTGTCGCCGACGAGGGCGAGCACCTCGCCGGCGTGGACGTCGAGGTCGACGTCGGTGAGGGCCTGGACGGCACCGAAGCGCTTGGAGACCGAGCGCAGCTGCAGGACGGGTGCGCCTGTCACGGGAACCACCTTGGGGGAGGGGGTACTTGAAGACCTGGTCGAAGGGTTCTGGTGCGGGGCGGGCTATTTGAGGCTGGCCGCTTTGGTCCCGGCCGCCGGGGGCCGGGCTACTTGAGCCCGGCGGCGGCGCACGCGGCGGCGTAGTCGGCGGTGCAGATGTCGGAGGCCTTGTAGGTGCCGTCGGCCAGGACGGTGGAGGCGATGGTGTCCTTGGTGACGATCTTGGCGTCCAGCAGTTTGGTCGGGATGTTCTTGGCGGTGGCGCTGTCGACGCTCGCGGTGGCGATGGTCTTCACGTCCTTGCCCTGCAGCAGGGCGACGGCCAGTTCGGCGGCGGCCTCGGCCTGCGGGCGGTAGGCCTTGTAGATGGTGTACGCCTGGTCGCCGGCCACGATGCGCTGGATGGCGTCCAGGGAGGCGTCCTGGCCGCCGACGGGGACCTTGATGCCGGCGCCCTTGAGCTGGGTGATGATGGCGGCGGCCATGCCGTCGTTGGCGGAGTAGACGGCCTGGAAGCCGTTCTTGCCGAACTCGGTGACGGCGGCGGAGATCTTCTGCCCGGCGACGACGGGGTCCCACTGCCCGGACTGCTCGTAGACGACCTTCTTGACCTTGCCGTCGAGGACCTTGTGCGCGCCGGTCTTGAAGTCCGCGGCGTTCGGGTCGGCCTCGTCGCCGTCGATCATGACGATGTCGGCGTCGGCGGCCTGCGCGCCGAGCGCGTCCAGCAGGGCCCGGCCCTGGAGTTCGCCGACCTTCTCGTTGTCGAAGGAGGTGTACGCGGCGATCGGGCCGGCCGCCAGGCGGTCGTAGGCGATGACCTTGACGCCCTTGGCGGCGGCCTCCTGGACCCAGTCCTGGGTGGACTTGGCGTTGTACGGGTCCAGGACGATCACCTTGACGCCCTGGGCGAGCAGGGTGTCGAACTGCTGCTTCTGCTTGGCGGCGCTGCCCTCGGCGTTGTTGTACAGCACCTTGCACTGCGCGCACAGGGCCTTGACCTTGGCCTCGATGTACGGGCGGTCGAAGGACTCGTAGCGCACGGAGGAGGCGTTCTCGGGCAGCAGCAGGCCGATGGCGTTCGGGTCGCCGGCGGCGGAGGAGGAGTCGCTCTTGGCGCCGGCGGCCTTGCCGCAGGCGGCGGTCATGGACAGGGTCAGGACGAGGCCCACGGCGGAGACGAGGGCGCGGCGCAGTGCGGCGTTCATCGGATACCTCTCCCTGGGGGTCGCCGCGGCTTCGCGGCGGGGTGGGGGGAGTTAAACCTGGGCGCGTACATGACGTCAATAAGTAAAACCAGACTGCCGGGAATCCACCACTACTCGTTATGTTCGTGAACACGCCTCAGGGGGCACGACGCGCGACAGCGGCAGTGCCCGCCGCTCCCCTCGCGCGGCGGGCACTGCCTGGTGGGAACTGAGTGACTGTCAGGGGCGGTCGAGGGTGATCGAGTTGATCGGCCCCAGGTCGTAGTAGACGCCCTTCGGCGAGGAGAGGTCGTAGACGCAGTCGGCGCCGCCCGAACCGCGGCACAGGCGGGCGTGTGCGCCGCCGGTCTGGTTGTTGAGCACCCAGTGCATGCCGTACTGGCCGCTCAGGTTGTGCGCGCCGTAGCTCCAGTAGACGTCGCTGGGGCTGACCGCCGGGTCCTGGTCCTGCGGGTAGACGCAGACCGCGCCCGACGGGCAGCCCGCCCACGCCCCGTCCGCGGCACCGGCGCCGCCGGCCTCCACGGTGGTCAGGGCGGCGGCGGCCAGGGCCAGGGCGGCGACGGTACGGGTGATCCTGCGCATGGGTGGTTCTCCCTTGGCTGGTACGAGGACGGACGACCGTTGCGTCCGGTGCCCGTCAGCCTAGGAATCCGGTGCCCGCGGCGGTCCCTGACATCTGACAGGGGCGCGCCTCCTTGCCCCCGCAGCCGCAGCCGCAGCCGCAGTCGCAGTCGGAACCGGGGCCCGCCACGGAGCTACGGCAGCGGGAGTGAGGCCGCCCCGGCGACCAGCGCCGGCAGCTCCCGCATGTCCGCGAAGGTCCGGGTGCCGGGCCCCGCCAGCCACGCCTCGGGCGTCAGGCCGCCGTGGAAGCCGAGCGACCGCATCCCCGCCGCCCGCGCCGCCGCCACCCCGTACTTGCTGTCCTCGACCACCAGGCACGCCGCCGGCTCGACGCCCATCGTGGCGGCCGCGTGCAGGAACAGGTCCGGGGCGGGCTTGCCGCGCTCCACGTCCTCGGAGCTGAAGACCCGCCCGGCGAAACGCGGCAGCAGCCCGGTCCGCCCGAGCGTGGAGCGCAGCCGCGCATGGCTGCTGGAGGACGCCACGCAGTCCGCCACCCCGGCCCGCTCCAGGGCCGCCAGCGCCGCCACCACCCCCTCCACGGGGGCGAGTTCGGCGGCGAACACCTCGTCGTACAGGTGCTGGAAGCGCTTGTCCCAGCCCGGCTCCAGCGGCACGCTCGCGTGCGCCTCGATCTCGGCGGTCATGAACGCGTGCGAACGGCCCAGGAACCGCTCGACGATCTCCTCCTGCGACAGCGGCCACCCCACCTCCGCGAGCACCCGCTCGTCCACCCGCACGGCCAGCCGCTCACTGTCGAGCAGCACACCGTCGCAGTCGAAGACCACCAGCTCCACGGGAAGGGACATGCCGCCACCCTACGGGGCGCCCGCGGCGGGGCGGCGGGCGCGTCCGCAGCGGCGTCGCCGGGGGCCCGGCGGGCTCAGTGCGGGTGGCCCAGGTACGGGAAGGCGGGCAGCAGGTCGGTGTGCGGGCCGATGTGGTCGCCGGGCACCTTGCCGTCGGTGAGCATCGTCAGCCGCGCCGAGGTGACGTCGTCGCTCAGCGTGCGACCGTTCGGGTAGCCGGCCGGGCGGGCGCGGTCGTAGCGCAGGATGTCCGGCAGGACGATCCGCAGCTGGGCCTCGGCCGCGTCCGTGGTGTACCCGCCGAAGTGCTGCAGCTTCGCCGTCCACGGCTCCCGGTAGTTCTCCCAGTCGTCCACCGGATCCCCGGCGTTGTACGCCTCCTTGGCGTCCTCCTCGTTGAAGTACGCCGTCAGCGACGGGTGCGCACCGCGGTCCACCGACACCAGGTGCCCGTCCTTGCGCACGCTCACCCGCGCCCACACCCCGATCTCCGGCGCCGGCCCGAACTGCGCGTCCGGCGCCTCCAGCACGATCCCGAACACGTTCTTGTCCGCGCCCCAGTCCACCCCCGTCCACTGGAAGTCCTTCACGATCCCGTCCAGGTCCGCGAAGAACGGGTCGCTGCGCAGCCCCGCGCTGACCCGGTGCGCCCCCGCCTCCACCACCGCGGGCGTGCCCGTGAAGCTCACCGGCGCGTCCGCCACCAGCACCTCGCCGACCGCCTCCAGCCCGCGCGCCCCCTCGCCGGTGGCCCGCCGCACCGTCATGGTCTGCGCCCCGTCCCGCGGCTCGGAGAAGGTGAAGCTGTACGCGAGGTCGGCCCGCCGGTCCCCGTCGGTGTCGATGTCGATCCGGTACACCGCCTGCGGGTGGAAGGCCTGCCCGCCGGACGGCGCGACCGGGTTGACGTTCATGATCAGCACCGTCCGGCCCGGCTCCGGCGCGGCGAAGGCGAACAGGTCGGTCAGGTCCAGGCGCGCGTCACCCTCGGGTGAGCGCAGGTTCGGTCCGCTGAGGTGGTGCGACAAGACGGCCTCCGAGGTCGGGCGGGCTGCGCGGGGACACCCCCCGACCCCCTCGGCCATTGCTAGCACGCCCGCCCGCCCCCGGCCCGCCCCGCTGCGCCACCCGGGCGGGCGCGGGCGGGGGCGCGGCCCGGTGGCGGCGGGCGGGGCGTCAGCTCGCGGGCAGCCGCGCGGTGAAGGGGTCCGCCCCGGTCCTGGCGTCCGGGGCGCCGTAGCCGAAGAGCCAGGTGGTGCCGTCCGGGCCGGTGGTGAACACGCCCGGTTGGGTGAAGGCGAACGGGGCGGGGGCCACCGCCCAGGAGGACCCGGTCCACCGCTGGACGGGGGAGTCTCCGCCGTAGCCCACGCCCCAGACCTCCGTGCCGCGCAGGGACAGCCCGAGGAAGTAGTGCGGGTCGGTGGCCGGCGGCGTGCGGGTGCCGTTCCAGGCGGTGCCGTCCCAGCGGGTGGCGAAGGCGTTCCGGAGGCCGGACTGGCTGTACCGGCCGGTGCCGCCGGCCAGCCACACCTCGGAGGGGCCCGCGACCAGCAGGTCGAGCACCCGCACGTCGAGGTTCGGGTACGACGGCGCGGCCACCTGGGACCAGGCGCTGCCGTCCCAGTGCACGACGAACGGCCGGTACAGCGCGCCGGAGGACGCCTGGTAGTCGCCGGCCGCCCAGACGTCGCCGGGCCCGGCGACCCGCACCGCGGTGAGCTGGGAGGTGCCGGGCGGCAGCGGGAGGGCGGCGCCCTCCCAGGACGAGCCGTTCCACCGCGCGGCGGCAGCGGACGAGCCGGCCCGGCCCACCGCCCAGACGGCGCTCCCGGCCCCGGCCACGGCGAAGCCGGAGAACGCGCCGCCGGCGGTGCCGGGCACCGTGCTCCGGCTCCAGCCCTGCCCGTCCCAGTGGACGGCCAGCCCGCTGTCGCCCACGGCCCACACGTCGGCCGGGCCGGCCGCGGTGGCGGCGTACAGCCGGCCGCTGGCCCCGGTGACCGCGCCCTCGACCTCCGTCCACCGGGCTCCGTCCCAGCTCCACACCGCGGGCACGTCGTACGGGACCGGCCCCCAGAAGGCGACCTGGTACCCGACGGCGAAGCCGGCCGCGGCGCCGGTCATCGCCAGGCCGCTGACGCCGAAGTCGTTCCGCAGCGGGAACGGCGTCACCTGCCACTGCGGCGTCGCCTGTTCCCGCGGTGCCGACCGCTCCCGGGCGGTGGCCGCCGCCGCCCCGGTGGGCGCCGCCGCGCCCCACGCGAGGGCGGGAACGGCGGCCGCGGCGGTCCGCAGCACGGACCTGCGGCTGATGCTCATGCCTCGTCTCCTCTTCCTGTCCCGTCGTCCTGTCCCGGCCGTGCGCTCTCGCCGGCTCACCGGCCATGCTGTCCGGGCGCGCTGACACCGTGCTGACCGACCGACCGGCCCGCGCCGTCCGGACGCCGGAGGGTCACGCCCGCAGGCGGCCCGCCTCGTGGACCAGCGGCGGCGCCACCGCGTCCGCGGCGCGCTCGAACAGGGCGCCGCTGCGGCTGCCGGCCGCGGTGCGCACCCAACGCCAGCCCCGTGCGCGGTAGTAGGCGTGCAGGGCAGCGTTGTCGCTCCACACGTTCGCCCGCAGCAGGGCGGCGCCCGCCCGCGCGGCGCGCCAGGAGGCCCAGTCGCCCAGGCGGGTGCCGATGCCGTGTCCGGCGTACCGGCGGTCCACCGTGAAGGAGCTCACGTAGCGGGCCGGGAGGGCGAGTTCCTCGCCGGTCCACAGCCGGGGGCTGCCGGTGGGGCGCAGCGTGAGGGTGGCGACGGCCTCGCCGTGCGGCGACAGCGCGGCGACCACGGTCAGGCCGAGGGCGATCAGCGCCAGGCCGCGCTGGGCGTCGTACGGGTCCGACCACTGGGCCGAGCCGTGCTCCAGGGCGATCCACGCGGCGGCCTCCGCGCGCAGGGCGGCCAGCCGGGGCAGGTCGGCGGGCACCGCGGTGCGGACGTACAGCGGGTCGGACCGCGGGTCGGGGCGCGGGTTCACCACGGCGCGCGGGGGGCGGCGGCGGAGGGACCCGCGGAGGCGGAGGGGACGGCGGCGGGGCCGGAGGGCCCGGGCAGGCCGTACAGTTCGAGGGGTTCGAGGACGAAGCCCGCGCGCAGCGCGTCCAGCAGCTTGCGTCCTGGTGCGGTGAGCGCGGTGCCGTCGGGGGTGGTCAGCGGATGCCGGGCGACGATCCGGGCGAGCGGCACACCCGGGTGCAACACCATGCCGGGGGAGGGGAGTTGCAGCAGCACGCAGTCGTCGGGCCCGCACTCCAGCAGGCCGAACCCGGCACCGCAGTACCGCAGCCGCCCGTCCTTGAGCCGGTGCAGGCCGCCGGCGGGCGCCGCCGCCACCCGCACCGGGGCGCCGGTGTGCCGCACCACCAGCTGCACGGCGCCCGCCGCGTCCGTACGCGGCTCGCCGCCGGTGGCGTGGCCGTAGAGCTCCAGCACGTGCCGCAGCGCGGACGGCAGCGCGCGCTCCGCCAGCTCCAGCTCGCCCAGCAGCCAGGTCGAGCCCTGCATACGGCAGTTGAGCTCCAGCAGCAGCGGACGCTCGCCGTCCAGGACGAAGTCGGCGCCGAACAGGCCCCGGTAGCCGAGCGCGGCCAGCGCCTCGCCGACGCGCCGCGCCGCGTCGGCGGCCCGGGCCAGGGCGAGCGGCGCCAGCAGGGCGGGGGCCGCGAAGTCGCAGCCGGAGTAGGCGCCGAAGGGCGCGCCGACACCCTCGATACGGGTCAGCTGGACGGACGGGCGCAGCACCCGCACCGTGCTGTCCGCCGACACCAGCACGTGCACGTTGAGCGCGACGCCCTCGACGTAGCCGCTCACCAGCCAGGGCCCGCCGCCGACTTGGCGGATCGGCTGCAGGTCCGCCTCGTCGACGACCAGGTGGGTGCCCTTGCCGCTCGAGCCCACCGGCGTCTGCACCACGTAGGGGGAGCCGAAGCGGCGGCGCAGCTCCCGGTGGTCGAGCGCCGGGACCACCGCGTCCGCCGGGGTCGCGGCCCCCACCGACCGCAGCCACGCGCGCTGCGCCCGCTTGTCGCTCAGCATCGGCAGAGCCGCGAGCGAGGGCGGCTCCAGCAGGCGGGTGCCGAGCGCGCCGAGTGCCGTGCGCCACTCGGGTTTCATCGCCGAGTAGGGCAGCAGCGCCAGTTCCCGGCCCCGCCAGCCGCCACCCGCCGCGCCCGCGCCCCCGTCCGCGCCCCCGTCCTCGTCGAAGGTGCCGGCGAGCGCGCGGAGCACCGTGTGGACCCCGGCCCCCGCCGGGGTGTGGTCGCGCACCCCCCGCTCCGGTTCCAGCGCGTGGAAGGAGGCCCCGAACTCGCCCGCCCAGCCCGTGTCCGGGCCCTCCACGCTCACCACCGCGGACAGGCAGCCGGTGCGCAGCAGCGGCAGCACGTTCAGGGGACGGGCACAGCACGACAGTCCGGGCAGGGCCCGCAGCCGGGCCACCGCTTCGTCACAGGATGTGATCACCCACGCGATTATGGAGAGCCCGGGACGGCGCTCGCCGCCACCGCACGCCCCGCCCCGCCCCGCACGAGGCACGCCCCGCCCCCGCCCTCACCCGAACGAAGGAGCCCCCCGTGTTGACGGCCCGTCGGGCCCGCTGTCGGCACCCGGCAGTACCGTGCACGAATGACCAGCAGCACCGCCCCCGACCCGAACCGCCCCGCCGAACACGCCGCCACCCGCACCGCCGCACCCACCTGGCGGGTCACCGAGACCGCCGGCCTGGAGACCTCCTGGATCGACCTCGGCCCCACCTCCCTGACCGCCCACGGCCGCGCCGCCGCCGCCGCCGAGCCCGCCCCGTACTGGCTCGACTACCGGCTCGACACCGGCGACGGCTTCACCACCCGCCGCATGCACGTCACCGCCCGCACCCCCGACACCACCCGCACCCTCGACCTGCGCCGCGACGAGACCACCGGCCACTGGACCGTCGACGGCACCCCCCGACCCGACCTCGACGGCGCCCTCGACTGCGACCTCGGCCTGTCCCCGCTCACCAACACCCCGCCCGTGCTGCGCCACGGCCTCCACCTGGGCCCCGGCGAGCACCACTTCCTGATGGCCTGGATCCGCGTGCCCGAGCTGGTCGTCGTGCCCTCCCGCCAGACCTACACCCACCTGCGCCGCCACGAGGACGGCCGCGCCACCGTCCGCTACGCCTCCGGCGACTACCGGGCGGACCTGCTGCTGGACGCGGACGGCCTGGTCGCCGAGTACCCGGGCCTGGCCCACCGCATCGCCTGACGGGCCCGGGCCCCGGGGCCTGAGGCCGGGGGGTGTTCAGACCGCGGTGCGCCCGCCGTCCACCGGCAGGAGGGCGCCGTGGACGAAGCCCGCCGCGTCGCCGGCCAGGAAGACGACCGCGGCGGCGATCTCCTCGGCCTCGGCGGGCCGGCCCGCCGGCGCCTCGGCCGCCAGGTCGCCGAGGCCCTCGCCCATGACCGCCGTGCCCTCGGTGCGGGTGGGCCCCGCGCCGACGGCGTTGACCCGCACGCCGCGCGGCCCGTACTCGGCCGCCCAGGTGCGGGTCAGCAGGTTGACCGCCGCCTTGCTGGAGCCGTACAGGGACGTGTCCGGCGCGCCGTGCGAGGCGGCCTGGGTGCTGATGTTGACGATCGCCCCGGCGCCGCGCGCGGCCATCGCCGGGGCCAGCTCGGCCACCAGGAAGTAGGGCGCCCGCACGTTGAGCGCGTAGACGGCGTCGAACTCCTCCTCGGTCGTCTCCTCGGTCGGCCCGAACGGGTAGACGCCGGCGTTGTTGACCAGGATGTCCACCCGGCCGCCGCCCAGCGCCGTGGCCGTACGGGCGAGGCGCCGCACCGCGGCGACGTCGCGCAGCTCGGCGGCGACGAAGTCGGCCCTGCCGCCGCCCGCCCGGATCGCGGCCACCACCGCCTCGCCGCGCGCCGCGTCGCGGCCCGCGACCAGCACGTGCGCGCCCTGCTCGGCCAGCGCGGTCGCGGTGGCCGCGCCGATGCCGCTCGTCGCGCCGGTCACCAGCGCGACCCTGCCCGCGAGGGAGGAGGAGATCATGACCACGGCCCTTCGGAGAACGGGGTGCTTCGCAGCGGGGGCGGGCGGGCGCTCGGCGCCCGCCCCTCCAGCGAACCACGCCCGGCCGCGCGGCGCCCCGTCGTCCAGGCGGCGCGGCACGGGCGCACGCGCCCGCCGCCCGGGTGCCCCGGCCCCGGGGCTCAAGTGCCGTGGGCGTGCGGGAAGACGTCCACCGCCTCGGCGGCCACCTCCCGCACGTCCGCGTCCGGCCGGTGCTCCAGCGGCCCGGTGAGCGGGGCGAGGAGGTGCCCGGCGGCGGCGCGGTCGGGGTCGCGGGGGCGGGCCGGGGCGGGCCGTTCCGACCATCCCCGTGAAGGCCTCACGCGTACGAGTGAACGAGCTGGACCGGACGCCTTTCGACCACGTACAACTGCGCCCACAGGGCCTCCCGTTGAGCGATCCGCCTCCCTCCGGCCCTGCCGCCCCACGCACCCCGAGGAGGGCCCGATGGCCGCCGAGATCACCTACGAGGAACTCGCCACCCTGGTCAGGACCCGCGCCGGCGTCCAGGTCACCGCCGAGGAACTCGCCGAACCGGGCCGCATGTTCCTCGACCTCGGCGTCGACTCGCTCGGCGTGCTGGGCGTCCTCGCCGACGTGGAGAACCGTTACGGCGTCTCCGTCGACAGCGCGGAGCTGCTCGGGCGTCCCGTCGCCGAGTTCCTCAAGGACGTCAACGCCCAGGTGGCGTCCGGCTCCTGAACGGCCCGGAGCGGGGAGTCGGCCCGGCCGTCCGGGCACCGGCCCGTACGACTCGACCGCCTCGGCGGCGCCCGGCGTCGTGATCATGGAGAACGGCAGCAACTTCCAGCAGGTCCGGGACCCGCAGGGCGGCCAGTGCTACCCCGGCCTCGGCGCCGACACCGCCATCGCCAACCGGACCGGCGGCACCATCCTGCTCTTCCCCGACGGCAACTGTCAGACGAGAATCCTCAACCCCCTGGGGCCGGGCGAGTTCCGGCCGGACGAGAACGTCGGCAGCTTCCTGGCCCTGGACTGACCTCGCGCCACCCCCGTCCGTCCGCCCGCCCTCCGGCCCGAACACCGGAGGGCGGGCGGACGGGCGCGTCCGGCCCCGCGCGCGTGCCTCAGATCGCGAGCGGGTCCGCGCACACCGCCAGGTCGTGGACCGTCGTCGCGAAGCGGGGCGCCACCGTGCCGGGGCCGAGGACGTCACGGGCCGCCGTCAGCAGCGCGTTGCGCAGCCGCCCGTGCGCGGCGAGGTAGCCGAGCTGGGTGAGCGCCGCCGACTGCAGCGCCCGCGCCCGCCGCTCCACCGGCGCCGGGACGGCCGACGGGATCGCGCAGGCGCCGACCACCGGGTCCAGCAGCAGCACCGCCCGCGCGTAGTCCGGCACCGCGCCCCCGCCGCCACCGCCCCCGCCGTCGTACGCGCGCTGCGCCGCGTCCACCGCCCGCCGCGCGCCGTCCTGTTCGGAGCCGTACCGTTCCGTGCCGTCCCGGTGCGCGCCGTCCGCGGCCGCGAGCTGCGCCCGGGCGGTGACGGCCGGCCGGGCGGCGCCCAGGGCGGTGCCGGTCAGGCGCGCCCACACCTCGCGCACGGTGCGGGAGGGGGTGTCCAGGTGGCCGGGGGCGGCGAGCAGCGGGGCGACGGCGCCGGCGTCGGGCAGGGTGCCGGCGGCGGCGCGGTGGGCGGCCAGCCACGCGGACACGTACGGGGCGCCCCACACCGGGTGCCCGTAGGCGCCGAGTCCGACCTCGGCCGGGGTGCCGAAGGCGGCGGCGGTGGCGTCCAGCAGTTCGGCGCGGGCCGGGCCGGGGGCGCCGAGCAGTCCGGCGCCGGCCAGGTACACGGCGCGGTGCGCGGGCAGGTAGAGGTTCAGTTCGGCGGGGGAGGCGTGCCCGCCCGCGGGCCGCAGGACCATCCGCACCCCGGCGGCCTCGACCGCGTACAGGCCCTCCTGCCAGGGGATCCCGGTCCAGGCGGGCCAGTGGGCCCGGGGCGTCGGGGCGGACAGCGGGCCGCCGACGGTGTCGGTGGGGGCGAGGAAGTCCGGCCGGCCGGTGGAGACGGTGCGGCCGAGGTCGGAGCCGGCCAGGGCGAGCGGGCCGATGCCGAGCCGGGTGCCGTAGGCGTAGTCGACGAGGCGGGCCTGCCGGGCGCCCTCGGTGACCTGGCGCAGCACCGCGTCGGCGAGGAACCCGTCGGGCGCGTACACCGCGAGGTCGGCGGGCGGTCCGGCGGGCGGGCCGGTGCGGGATCCGGTGAACAGCCCGCGCACGCCGCCGAAGTGGTCCACCCCGCTCTGGGTGTGGACCACGGCCCGCACCGGGCGGGTGTCCCCGGTGGTGGAGCGGTACAGGGCCAGGGCGGCGCGGGCCGTCTCGTACGAGCCGAGCGGGTCGATCACCAGCAGGGCGCGGGGGCCGGTGACGACGGTCAGGTTGGCGAGGTCGAAGCCGCGTACCTGGTAGAGGCCGTCGGCGACCCGGAACAGGCCCGAGGGGAGAGCGAGCCGGCCCTGGCGGCGCAGCGCAGCCGCCACCGGGGAGTCGGCGTCGGCGGGGGTGTCGGAGGTGTGGAAGTCGAAGGCGTGGAAGTGCCAGACCGCCTCCTCGCCGTCCAGGGACGGCAGGGCCCGGTAGGGCGGGGCGGCGAGCAGGCCGCGCTGGGCGTTCTCGAAGTCGGCCGGGGCGTCGGGGAGTTCCTTGGCGCCGGCCAGGTTCCGTCGCGTGACGTACGCGGTCGGCTCCATGGGCACGAAGGTGTCGGCCACGGGCTTGCCCTCCTCAAGGCGTGACGGTCTCCGCGCGCTGCCCCGCGCGCGGAGACCGCCGACACTAGGGGTGACGGGCCGTATACACAACGGCAGGGGTGTGTGGAATGCGTGCGGGGTCGCGGCCGGTGCCGGGCTGCGGGGGTCCATCACCCGTTCGGGTGGCCGCGTGGCGGCTTCCGGTGCGGGCGGCGGGCGCGTGGGTAGCGTCGGGCCATGATCGCGGACTCGTCAACCGTCCTGACGTGTCGACGATTTGACTTATTGTCACATCAGTTAAGAGGCATCGTCGCATGGCAGAGAAGCGCCTGAAGTCCTGGGGCAACAACCGCTCCGGCCAGCTCGGGGACGGCACCTGGGCCGACCTCCGCACCACGGCCACCACCGTCCTCGGGCTCACCAGCACCGAGGTGGTGAAGATCGCCGCCGGCGGCGCCGGTGCGAGCCTCGGGTACGGGCTGGCCCTGCTGACGGACCGTACGGTGCAGTCCTGGGGCGTCAACGGCTCGGGCCAGCTCGGCGACGGCACCGTGTTCAGCCACAACGCCCCCGGCCAGGTGGTCGACGTCTCCGACGCCACCGACATCGCGGCCGGCGGCGCGCACAGCCTCGCCCTGCTCGCCGACGGCACCGTGGTGGCCTGGGGGCAGAACACCCACGGCCAGCTCGGCAACGGGACGAACTCCGACAGCGGCGTCCCGGTCCGGGTCGAGGGCCTGCACAAGGTCGTCGCCATCGCCGCCGGCCTCCACCACAGCCTGGCGCTGCGCGAGGACGGCACCGTGTGGGCCTGGGGCTACAACGGCAACGGCCAGCTGGGCGACGGGACGTCGGCGAGCCGCGGCCTCCCGGCGCCGGTCAGCGGCCTGACCGGCGTGAGCCGGATCGCCGCCGGGGCCGGCCACAACCTCGTCCTGGTCGGCAAGCCGGGCGCCGGCGCCTCGGTGAAGGCCTGGGGCTACAACGCCACCGGCCAGCTCGGCGACAACACCACCATCAACCGCTTCACCCCGGTCGCCACCCGGCCGACCTGGTCGGGCGGCGTCTCGCAGATCGCGGCCGGCTGCAACCACAGCATGGCCGTGGTCGACGACGACAGCCGCCTCAAGGCCTGGGGCCAGAACACCGCCGGCCAGCTCGGCGACGGCACCACCGTCTTCCGCGTCCTGCCCGTCACCGTCCCCGGCCTGACGGACGTCCGGCTGGTGGCCGCCGGCCGGGAGCACACCGTGGCGCTGTCCGGCACCAGCACCGTGCACTCCTGGGGCAGCAACGGCTCCGGCCAGCTCGGCGACGGCACCACCACCGACAGCAGCACCCCGGTGCCCACCCTCACCGCGCTCACCGGCATCGACAAGATCGCCGCACCGGTGGGCGGCGACTTCAGCCTCGCCAACTGAGGCCCCGGGCGGGCGGCGTGGCGGGTTGTGCGCTCAGAGCGGGATGACGTCGACGGCCTGCGGCCCCTTGGGCCCCTGCTCCACCTGGTACTCCACCCGCTCGCCCTCCGTCAGGCTCCGGAACCCGCCCCCGATGATGCTCGAGTAGTGGACGAAGACGTCCGGGCCGGGGATGTCCGGCGTGATGAAGCCGAACCCCTTCTCGGCGTTGAACCACTTCACGGTGCCGAAGTTGACCAGGGCCCGGCGGCCCTGCGCCGCCACCGGCCCGGGCGCGGCCCGGTTCGCGCTCGCCTGCGCCGCGGTCGCCTGCGCCGGGGCGCAGAGTGCGATCAGGGCCGCGAGGGCGAGGAGCGGCACGCACACCACGGCCGTCACGCGGCCGCGGACAAGGGAGAGAGGGGACATCGCGCACTTCCTGACGGGACGTAGTCGATCGCCCACTCACAGTGCGGGCGGGGGCCCTTCTCCCGCAAGCGCCCGGAGCGGGAAGTCGGCCCGGCCGACTTCCCGCGTCCCGGCGCCACGACGGGAACCTCAGCAGCCCCGGCCGCCCCTCCTGCCACAATGCGCGGTGAGCGTTCTCGTAGCCGCCACCATGCAGACAGTGAGGTCATCATGTCGAAGGTCAAACTGAGTACCAACCACGGCGACATCGTCCTGCGCCTCGACGCGGAGAAGGCCCCGGCGACGGTGGAGAACTTCCTCCGGTACGTCACGGACGGCTTCTACGACGGGACGGTCTTCCACCGGGTCATCGACAACTTCATGGTCCAGGGCGGCGGGATGGAGCCCGGACTGAAGCGGAAGGAGACCCGCGCGCCCATCGAGAACGAGGCCGACAACGGCCTGAAGAACGTCAAGTACTCGGTGGCGATGGCCCGCACGGGGGACCCGCACTCGGCCACCGCCCAGTTCTTCATCAACGTCGCCGACAACGACTTCCTCAACCACAGCGGCAAGAACCCCCAGGGCTGGGGCTACGCCGTCTTCGGCGAGGTGGTCGAGGGCCAGGAGGTCGTGGACGCCATCAAGGCCGTCGCCACGGGCTCCAGGGCCGGCCACCAGGACGTCCCCAAGGAGGACGTGGTCCTGGTGAAGGCCGAGGTCGTCGAGTAGGGCGGACGAGCGGGCGGGGAGCGGTCGGGAGTGGGAAGTCGGCCCGGCCGACTTCCCACTCCGCGCGGCGCGCCGGAGCAGGGCCGGGAAAGCCCGGAGGCCGGAACGCGGAAATCCGGATGACCGCGGCCGCCACCGCCCCCGACAATGGCGCATGCTGACCGACCACTGGCCGCTGCTGGGCCTGCGCCTGCGCACCCCCCGCCTCGAACTGCGCCTGCCCGCCGACGACGAACTCGCCGCCCTGGCCGACCTCGCCGCCCAAGGCGTCCACGAACCGGACCGGATGCCCTTCATCGTCCCGTGGACCGACCTCCCCCCGGCCCAGCGAGCCCGCTCCGTGGTCCAGCACCACTGGCTGCGCCTGGGCAACTGGTCCCCGGACGACTGGGCGCTGAACCTGGCCGTCTTCGAGAACGGCCGGGTCGTCGGCCTGCAGACCGTCGCCGCCCGCGACTTCGCCGTCCTGCGGCAGGCCTCCACCGGCTCCTGGCTCGGCGTGCGGCACCAGCGGCAGGGCATCGGCACCGAGATGCGCGCCGCCGTCCTGCACCTGGCCTTCGCGGGCCTGGGCGCGACGGAGGCGGTGTCGGGCGCCTTCGAGGACAACCCCTCCTCGTACGCCGTGTCGCGCAAGCACGGCTACGAACCCGACGGCGTCGACCGCCACCTGGTCCGCGGGCGCGGCGTGACGGAGCGGCGGCTGAGGCTTACCCGGGAGCGCTGGCAGGCGCGGCGCGAGGTCCCCGTCACCGTCGACGGACTGGCGCCCTGCCTGCCGCTGTTCGGCCTGCCGGGCGGCTGCGGCGAGGGCATTTCAGACCCCGCGTGAGTGGGAAGCCGGCCCGGCCGACTTCCCACTCACACCGAGCCTTTGGGACGGTACGGTCAGGGGACGTACACGCTGCCGCCGAACCGCACGATCACCCGCGGCTGTCCGTTCACTCGTCCGTGAGCACCGGAAAGCGGCGCCGAGGCCTGGCAGACTCGACCGCATGCCCGAACAGACCCCCGTCCCGGCAGCGGACGAGGGCGACGCCCTGCGCCCCTACGCGGCCCACTACCCCGACGTGGCGCGGGCCGGGTCGCTGCTGAACGCCCTTCGGGCACAAGCCGATCGGGCGGGGCTCCGGCTCGGGGGCGAGCCGGCCGCCGAGCCGGGCCGGCGCCGGACGGCGGCCCGGGTGACCACCGGGGACCGGTTGACACGGGTCGGGATGACGGCGAGGGAGCGCAGCTTCGACGTCAGCTGCTGGGTGGGCGGAGTCCACCTGGCCACCGGCAGCACCGGCGACCTCGCCGAGGCCGCCGGGGCGGTGGCCACCTGGCAGGCGGGGGCCCGCCTCGCCGAACTCCTCGCGCGGTGGCCCTTCCTGCGGACCTGGGGACTGGCCGAGGCCCACGAACGGGGCGACGCCGTGCCGGTCCGGTGGCGCCGACTGCGCGAGTCCGCCACGCACGAGCGCCGGCACGAAACCGGCCTGCGGGAACTCGTCGAGGCGGCCCACGCGCAGCCACGCCTGCGAGCCCTGTCGCCGGGCCGGAGCATGTACTGGCTCACCTTCAGCCGCCGGGCGGCGCCGCCGATCTCCTACGACCTGCCGAGGGTCGCGCCACTCGGCGACGGCCGCTACCGGGTGCGGTTCGACGACGGGCGGCTGCAGGATGTCGACGGCGCGGAGGCGGCCGTCGCGGCGGTCGTCGACGCCCTGCCCGACGACGCCGTCCCCTCCTGAGCCGCCGAACGCTACGAGTTCCTGGCCACCTGCCGCGCCACTGCGGTCCCCTGGCCGCCCGCGAGCGCCGTCGTCAACTACCGGGCCGGGCCGTCTGCCCCGCCCCGCGTGCTGCGGCCAGGCGGGCGCGCGGCCTCCCGGGTGCGCGAACACCATGTGCGTCGACAAACGATGAACCGCACATGTCACGGCGTTCACCGCGCCGTCCACCGTTCGTTGACCGGCCGGCCGGATCGTTCACCACGGCGCGGAACACAGCCCGCGCAACCCACCCACGACCCACGGAATCGAGGGAGACCATGCGTATCTCCGCACGTACCGCCGCGCTGGCCGCGGTGACCGCCATCGGGCTCGGCACCATCGCCACCGGCACCGCCCAGGCCGCCCCGGCCCCCGCCCAGGCCGCCCTCTCGGCCGCCCGCAGCACCACGGTCCACCTGCACAACGGCACCGGCTGCACGCTCAACCGGACCGACTACTCGCTGTCCCACGGCATCTGGACGCAGGGCCAGGAGCCGCCGCAGTGGCTGGGCAACACCGGGGACGCCGTCTTCCAGTCGGAGAGCAACGGCTTCATGACCGGCACCGAGGGCTCGGTGACGTTCCAGGCGTCCAACTGCGAGGAGGGCTGGCGCAACGGCGCAACCGTCAGGCTGCACTGGAACAACCCCTACACCGGCTCCAACGGCTACGACGACAACGGCACCACCCAGGGCATGTTCCGCACGACCCGCGACAGCGGCTCCGGCAACAACGCCGACGTCTACTGGGGCGCCTGGAAGGCCTGACCGGGCCCCCGGGCACCGCCGGCCGACTCAGGAACCGACCCCCCTCCGCCCGTGCCGGATGAACGGTGCCCCGCGACTGGATGCCGAACGGCCCGGACAGCCCGGGCCGTTCGGCACCCGGAGCGACGGTCGGGTGCCCCGGTGCCCCGGCGCCCTGGGGAAGGGAAGCGTTCCAGGACTTCCCCGCCGAGCACTGGGTCCACCCGCGGACCACGAACCCCGTAGGGTCGACCTTCGCCGCCGTGCGCCCGCGCACCGGGGTGGCCAAGGGGGCCCGGCTGCCGGACCGCCGGGTCGGCCGTAGTCTTCAAGTCGATCGAGTCGGCTCGGATCTCGTTGAAAGGCAGGACCAGGTCGCATGACGGGCACCGAGGACAACGACTACTGCGCGGTCTTCGTGCAGGGCGCGAGCCGACAGGACGTGACCGGGCTCGTGGCAGCAGTGCTGGGCGTCCCGGCCGACGAGTACACGGTCCGGTTCGGTGACCTGGAGCTCGACATCCAGCCCAACCCCGACGCCGGACTGGCCGACGACTTCGTCGGCTGGCCGCTCAAGATCGACGTGGAGGGGCGGCGGGCCACCATGGTGGATGCCGTCTCCCGATTCCTCACAGCGGCGTGGGACGCCGGATACCAGGCCGTTGCCGCCTGCGACTTCGAGAGCGAGCTCCCCGAACTGGGCGGATACCCCCGCTACCGCGCCTGACCGGATCAGCTGATCCACAGGTACCGACGGCTGCTCCCGGCCGGGCCCTCGCCCACCTGCTGGCGGCCTCGGAACGCCGTCCGGTGACCGCCCCGCACGGCCCGGCCGCGGAGGTGTTCCAACGCGCCCTCGACGCCCTGCTGCCCGCGGGCCCGTCGCCGCTGCGCGCCGTCCTGGCCGGACCGGGACTGCCCGCCCCCGACAGCGGGGCCGACATCCTCCTCGTCCCGACCCACCCCCGGACGGGAGAAGCCTGGGCCCCGCCCGCTCAGGCCTCCCACGCGTACCCGGTGCCGCTGCCGGTCGGGGTGTGGCGGTGGCTGGCCTTCCCCGAGCCGCACCTGCCCGTCCCCGCGTCGGGCGGCATGCCCGACAGCGTCCTGCGCGACGACCCGCCCGCTCCGCGCGCCCGTTACCCCTTCCGGGCCGACGAGGGCGTGTTCCGGCACACCCTGGCCCGGCTGCCAGCCGTCCGGTACCCGTGGTTGCGGGAGATCCTGGAGAACCTTGACCGGTACGTGTGCGCGGGCCTCTTCTGATGTAGGCCCCGGGCCCGAACGGACCCTCGTGTCGATGAGCGCGAGGGTCCGTCATCCCACTCCGGGCCCGCGGCGAGGCTGCCTGTTGCCCACCGGTATCCGACGGAGCACCCCGCCCCGTGCTCGGAACAACGAGCGGGGCACGCTGCTGCCGTCCCGCTCGGAGTGACGTGCCGTCACCACGCCACGGGAGGCGCGGGAAGTCGGCCCGGCCGACTTCCTGTGCCGGAGCGCCGCTCAGCGGCGCGCGCGTTCGTGGTGGACGAGGCCGGCGCTCGTGCAGGTGGGGGTGAAGCCGGCCTTGGCGAGGACCCGGCCGGAGGCGGGGTTGGCCTCCCGGTGGACGGCGAGCACCCGGGCGGGCAGGCCGTCGCCGGTGAGGAACTGCCGTACGGCGGCGGTGGCGTGGCCGCTGCCCCGGGCGTCCTCGCGCACGACGTAGCTGAGCCGGCCGGTGCCGCGGCCGGGGTCGAGCCGGAGCCGGACGACGCCGAGCAGGTCCCCGCCCACCTCGATGCCGCGGACGAGGAGCCCGGGGTCCGTGGCGGCCTCGCGGACGTAGGCGAGGGCCTGGACGCCGGTCATCGCGCCGAACCACACATCCGTGGCGGACCCGTCGGCATGGATGCGGCGAACCGACTCGGCGTCGCCGTCGGCCAGTTCACGCAGCCGCAGCACCGGAGCGGGCCGCCGTATCAGGCGAAGACGAGGCGGAAGACCTGGTTGTAGATGAAGAAGCCGCCCGGCTGGCCGGGGATCGGCTGCAGGTTGAAGGTCTCGGTGAACTGCATCGGCTTGTCGAAGGCGTTGTCGACGGCGAGGTGGCCGGTCACCAGGACCAGGACGCCGCCGCCCGGGGCGGGCTGGGCGTCGGAGGAGGTGACGCTGTGCTTGACGACGGCGAGTTCGGGCTTGTTGATCGTCTCGATGATGCCCGCCTGTCCCTGGACCTGCTTGCCCTCCCAGGTGAGCATCGACTCGGGGCGGTAGAGGCTCGCCAGGTTGTTGCGGGTGGCGCTGCCGCCGTCGAAGGTCGCGTAGTAGTGCTGGACGAACGAGTTCGCGATGCTGGTGAAGTCCATGGGCCGGAACGTAGCAACGCGATCGTGCCGAGCACCCGCAGTGGACCGTTCTTGTCGTGCTCCGGTCGCCTGTGTGGTAGCGAGTGGGAAGTCGGCGTGGCCGACTTCCCACTCCGGCGCGGCCGTTCTAGCAGGGGCTGAGCCAGTAGACCCAGCCCCAGGGGGCCGCGCGGTCCTCGCTGTAGCCGCCGGGCGAGGTCCAGCCGACGTTGCCGTCGGCGCCGTAGAACCTGGCGTACAGCGTGGACCGCTGGTTGTTGATCCACGATCCGGTCCCGGTCCAGTAGATGCGGACCGGGTAGTTGCAGGTGAACAGGCGCAGTTCCTCGCCCGTGAAGTTCGTGCCGCTGTACGCGCACACGTAGGTGTACGGGCAGCCCGAGGACAGGGCGGGGGAGTCGCCCTTGGCGGCGAGGTCGCGGGCCCGCTCCTCCCCGGGCAGGGGGAGCAGCAGCTCGCCGCCGGGCAGGGCGATCTTGTTGACGGCCACCTGGCTCGCCCCGGGGGTCTTGGCGAGGTAGTCGTCGACCCGGTCCTGCAGGCTCCTGGCCTGGGCACCGCTCAGCCCCAGGTCCCGGGCCTGCGCCGAGAAGCCGGCCTGGCCGGCGCCCGAGCCGCCAGCGCCGGTGGCGGCGGACGCGGCCGGGGCGACGCACACCGCCAGGGCGGCCGCGACGGCGAAGGGCACCGCGAGCAGACGCTTCTTCATGGTTCCCGCTTTCAGGCGTTTCAGCATGAAACCTCCTTGTAGGGGTCCTTCGGAAGCCCATCCTGTCCGGGCGCGGAAGCGGCGGTCTTGTAGGAATGCGTACGGCCGCTTGGCACCGGGGCGCGTGGAGCCGTGATCACGTGGCCGGGGAAAAGGGTTGGACGGGACGAGGCCCGGGCTTGTAGCTTGCAGTCGACCGTGACACCGCCCGAGGAGGTGAGACCCATGACCGCAGTACCGATATGGGTGCTCCCCTTGGGGTTCACGGCCGGCGACTGACGCAGGGTGTCGCCGGGAGCGCCGCGATGAGCAGGCAACTCCCGAAAGGCCACACCGATGCACTCTTCCCAGCCCCTTCACTTCACCGCCGAGTCCACGGCGGACGGCATGACCGAACGCGACTTCACCGTGGGCGGCGTCCCCGGCGTGCTCTGGTCACCCGCCTCCCCTGCCACCGGCACCGGTCGCGCACCCCTGGTCCTGATGGGCCACGGCGGCGGCGCCCACAAGAAGCACCCCTCCATGGCGGGCCGGGCGCGACTCCTGACGGCCGACTGCGGCTTCCACGTCGCCGTCCTCGACGCACCCGGGCACGGCGACCGGCCGCGCAGCGCGCAGGACGAGGCGGACATCGCCGAACTGCGCGCGGCGCAGGCGGCGGGCGAGCCGGAGGGCCCGGTCGTCGTCCGCTACAACGCCCGCCTGGCCGAGCTCGCCGTACCCGAGTGGCAGGCGGCCCTGGACGCCCTCCAGGAGCTGCCGGAGATCGGCGCCGACGGGCCGGTGGGCTACGTCGGCATCGCCATGGGCACCGCGCTCGGCGTGCCGCTGGTGGCGGCCGAGCCCAGGATCACGGCCGCGGTCTTCGGGCTGATGTGGCCCGACGCCCTGGTCGAGCAGGCGCGGCGGATCACCGTCCCGATCGAGTTCGCCATGCAGTGGGACGACGAGCGCATCCCGCGCGAGGCCGCCCTCGCACTGTTCGACGCCTTCGCCTCGACGGAGAAGACACTGCACGCCAACGCGGGCAAGCACTTCGACTTCCCCAGGTCCGAGGCCGACAGCGCGGCCCGCTTCCTCACCCGGCACCTCGGCCGGACGGCCACCTCGCCGGCGTGACGTGCGCGGTCGCGGCGCCCGGCGTGCCGGCCGGGCGCCGCGACCCCCGGCAGCATCGCCCCGAGGGACGGCTCGGACGCTCCCGGGGCGGTCCGACCTCCGAGAGCCAACAAGCAGTGCCGGAACGGCTGAAACCGCACTCTGACGACGACCTCCCTGTGAGCTCGCCCGCCATGAGGGCTACTGCGCCCACTTCGACGAGGGCGGCGAGTCCCGCGCAGGCGTGGCGGGGGTTCTACGCGGAGGACGCGCTGCTCACCTTCGAAGGCCAGCAGGTCCAGGGACGACAGGCCATCGAGGCGAAGCTTCGGGACCTGAGCAACGTCGACAGCCAGCGGCTGTCCGACGGGGGCGTGCTCACCGTTGTCGTCGGCAAGCTCGGATTCGACGACTCGGCCGTCGACTTCACCGAGACCTTCGTGCAGACGCTCACCGGCAACCACCTCTCCCTCAGCCGCCACGTCTTCCGGCTGGCTTTCTCGCCCGCCTGGCGGAGGTGGCTCTGGAGCCGAGCCGCACCTGGGCGCGGACGGCCGCTGCCGCCCGCTGCCCCCGGCCGTCACGCCGCGACTGCGGGCGGACCGCCCGCAGTTGGAGCCCGTGGGGGAGAAGACCCGCCTCCCGCGAATCGAACCGGGCCCCGGCCCCGCACAGGAGCGGGGAGGGCCCGGCCGGAGGGGTGGCTTGGAGTCGTGCACGGGCGCGAGGCCGGGGACGCCGTCGGCGACCGGACTGCCGAGAGGGGTCCGTAAGGGCGCGCGCGGGCTCTGGCCATGGACGGCGGAGCGGGAAGTCGGCGGGGCCGACTTCTCACGCGAGGCGTTCGGGGGCGGTTGTGAGGTGCCGGCCGCCGTGGGACCGGACGCGGGCGGGGCCGGGGTGCAGGGCGTCGAGGACGCGGACGGCGTAGACCTCGGCCATGCGGTCGGCGACCTCCTCGGGGGTCAGCCAGGCGATGGCGGTGGACTCGGAGGAGAGCCGTTCGGCGCCGCCGGTGGGGTGGCAGCGGAAGACCAGGGCGACGACGCCACGGGCCATGTTCTTGTAGACGCCCGTGAGTTGGTCGACGGCGACCTCGATGCCGGTCTCCTCTCGGATCTCGCGGCACAGGCCGTCCTCGACGGTCTCGGCGAGTTCGAGGACGCCGCCCGGCGGCTCCCAGGTGCCGTTGTCGGCCCGCCGGATCGCCAGCACGCGCCCGTCCTCGCGGACGACCACTCCCGCGACGGACACGGAGTGGAGCGCTGCGGGGGAGGAATCGGCGGCGAAGTTCCCGCAGCCGTTCCGGCCGCCGCTGTTCATGGTGGTGCCCTCCTGGTTGAGCGGTGGAGCAGGAAGTCGGCGGGGCCGACTTCCTGTGCGCAGGCCGGGACGGCGGCGCGAGGGAAGCCGATCGGGCACGGGCATCCGGCAGTTCGGCGGGCGATGCGCCGTACCGACCGAGGATTTCGTCGTGAACGAGCATTGCCGGCTGGTGCCGATTCGCCGGTGCGGATGGAGCAGGAAGTCGGCGGGGCCGACTTCCTATGCGCGGGCCGGGTCGGTGGGGATGGTGTTGCCCCGGGACCAGAGTTCCTCGATGTGCTCGGCGAAGCGGTCGAACATGCCGTTCTCCTCGCTGCGCCGCAGGTGCATCAGCGGGGAGTCGTGGCCGACGGTGCGGGCCAGGTGCGGGGTGACCAGGGCGTGTTCGTCGAAGCGGAAGACGGACAGGCCGATGTGGTTCGGGCCGTCCTCCGGGGAGCTGAAGCGCGCCTCGACGCCCTGGCTGCCGGAGAGCTTGGCCAGGTGCTCCAGCGTGACCCGGATCCGGGTGGACACGGTGAGGGCCACGTCCTCGATCCGCTCGCGCCGGCGCGTCGTCCCGGACTCGGGATCGCCGAGGAGGAAGCGGATGCGGCAGCCGCTCTCGGCCTTGCGCCGCAGAGTCTGGAGGAGGGCGGGCTGCTCCAGCCAGACGAAGTAGTTGGTGTACCCGGCGAGGAAGACCTCGGACCGCGCCTCGGCGATCAGCTGCGCCCAGACCGACTGAGGGCAGGCCGACCGGTGCGGATAGACGGCGAACACCTCCCGGTCGTGCCCGGTCTTGACGTTCGCCCGGACGCTGTTGGGCCAGATCACCCGTTCATCAACCCCTGAAGCCGCGCAGACATCGATACGGTTCCGCTGATGCGGCACCAGCGCCGCATCGGAGAGCCGGCGTTCCACTGTCCCAGGCGTAAGAAGCCGTTGGTGGGTCTCCTGGAGGAGCGGGAGCCGGCCGCGCGCGAGCGCGTGGAGGGGCTTCGGGAGGCGGCGGACCGGGTACTCGCTGAGCTCGCCGAAGCGGAGACGGCCCGGACAGGCAGGTGAAGCCGGCCCGGAAGCCGGTGATTCCTCCGGGCCGGTGCCCGCGACGAACGTTCCCGCAGGAGTCTCCCTGCCGAGGGCCCGCGCGATCGGGCTCGATCGTCCCGGTGTGGCGTCCCGCGCTTTCCACGGACGCGCTCGCTCCCCACCGCCAGCGCGTCCTCGCCACGCTCACCGGGCAAGCATCCGGCGGGAAGCCGGTGATGTCCTGTCAGAAGATCAACTTCCGTACTCGGACTGGAGCAGGTTCCGGCTAGTGTGGAAGGAGTTCGATCGAGGATGAAGCGGCCGGCCGACCGGGGGTGGGCCGACGAGCCCGCCCCGGGACGGTTCACGCTCGCCGCCGGGCCGGCCGGCGGCTCATGGGCCTCGTCATCGGCCACGGCACCATCCGCTCATGCCCGGCGGGGCAGCGAATCGTCTCGTCCTCGCGTGATCGCCAACGAAAGAGCAACCGATGCAACCGATTGTCCTGTTCGACCTGGACGGCCTCTTGATCGACTCCGAGCCGGTCTGGGACGCGGCAAAGCGTGACGTGTTCGGTCCGCTTGGCCTGCACCTCACAACGGAGATGCAGGCGGCGACGCGCGGGCTGCGGCAACGGGACATGGTGGCCTACTGGTTCGATCGGGCCACGATTCAAGCCGACCCCGACGACGTCGAGCGGCAGATCGTGGCCGCCGTGTGCCGCAGGTTGGAGGGAGTGGCGCTGAAACCCGGCGCCGAACACGCCGTCGCGGCGTGCGCGCGTGCATCGAGGGCGATGGCCGTCGTGTCGTCTTCGCCGGAGTCGGTGATTCGGCATGCGCTCGCGAGCACCGGCCTTGACCGATCCTTCGATGCCGTGTTCTCGGCCGAAGACGACGAACACGGCAAGCCCCACCCGGGTGCCTATCTCCGCGCAGCCGCCGCCCTCGGCGCGTCACCCGACGAATGCGTCGTGATCGAGGACTCGCTCAACGGCGTCCTCGCCGGCGTGTCAGCCCAGATGACGGTCGTCGCCGTTCCCGAGGCCGCTGATCGCCGCGATCCTCGCTTCGCGATTGCCACGCTGGTACTGGAGTCCCTCGAGGATCTCGACACCTCTGTATTCGGCGCGTATGTGTCCGGGGGGAGCCGGGGCGCCACGTGGGCATCGCGTGCTGTGGATCCTCAACCGTTCCGCGAACCGGATCGTGCTGTATGACGCCCTCGATCGTGGGTTCGGGCCTTCACGGGTGAAGGCCCGAACCCGCCCCGGGACGGTTCACGCTCGCCGCCGCTTCACCCGGTTGTGGGCGCCTCCTTGGGGGTGATCGGGGTGGCGGCCGACGGCCTGGCAGGATGACGGCATGGAACGAGTGCTCGGCATCGGCGGATACTTCCTGCGGGCCGCCGACCCGGCGGCGCTGGGCGCCTGGTACCGCGACTGCCTGGGGCTGGACGCCGACGAGCACGGCCTGTGGCAGCAGGAAGCCGGGCCGACGGTGTTCGCGACGTTCGCGTCCGGGACCGACTACTTCGGGCCCCGTGGCCAGCAGACCATGCTCAACTTCCGCGTCCGCGACCTGGAGGCGATGCTCGCCCAGCTGCGCGCCGAGGGTGCCGAAGTCGCCGAGGAGACGCAGGAGATGGACGGCGTCGGCCGGTTCGGCTGGGTCACCGACCCCGAGGGCAACCGCATCGAGCTCTGGCAGCCCGCCTGACCGCGCCGCCGCGGGCATGCCTCCGGCCCGGCGCGGAGTCCCGCGCCGGGCCGGAGGCATGCCTGCCGCCCCTGCGGCTACTTCGGGGTGTACCAGCTGAACTCGAGGATGGTGTCGTTGTAGTCGGCGTCGTCGCCGTTCTCGGCGACGAGCACCATCAGGTTGTAGGCGCCGATCTCGTACGGGCCACCGGAGTTGAGCCTGCTCGGCTTGAAGACGCCGTCGCCCTCGCTGAACTCGAAGACGGCGGTGAGGCCGGCCTGCCCGGTGATGGTCTCCTGGCCGATGACGGTGTTGCGCTCACCGGCCCCGACGAACTCCAGGCCCACGGTGCCGTCCTGGCTGGTGAGCCGCACCTTCTGGGCGCTGGACGAGTTGGTCTTGGCCTTGACGGTGACCTGGGCGCCGGCGGGCAGGCTGATCTCGGCGGTGTTGCCCTTGACGAGGACATAGGCGTCGGACATGGGATTCCTTCGTTCCGTGGGGAGTTCTCGTGGTGATCGCCGTTCACGCTAGCTGCGCCGCGATCGATTCCAAGGAACTCCGTTCCGGAATAACACTTTCGAGGGAACGATCTTGACATCGGGCGCCAAGTGCCAACCCCCGTAAGGGAGGTGGGGTTCTCTGGGGGTTCCTCTCGGGGGCAACCCGGATGTCGGCCCGGGCCGACAGGCCCGACACTCGGTCCATGCGCATCACACGGGCCGGTTGGGCCGTCATGACGGTGCTCGCCACTCTCATCGCCGTGGTCTCCGCCAAGTACTTCAGCTTCGACCCCGCGGGGTTCTTCGAGCAGCAGCGGGCCACCTACCTGAGCCACGAAGTCCCGCTCTACATCCACATCTTCGGCGCGATCACCGCACTCGCGGTCGGGCCCTGGCAGTTCTCCGCCCGCCTGCGCGAGCGCCGGCCGCGCCTGCACCGCCGGATCGGCGTCGTCTACCTGCTCGGCTGCCTGGTCGGCGGGGTGGGCGCGCTGCTGCTGGCGCCCGTCGCGTACGGGGGAGCGGTCGCGAGGCTCGGCTTCGTCGGCCTGGCCGTGGCCTGGCTGGTGACCGGCAACGCCGGGCTGCGGGCGATCCTCGACGGCCGGGTGGCCGACCACCGCAGCTGGATGATCCGCAGCTTCGCGCTCACCTTCGCCGCCGTCACGCTGCGCCTGATGCTGGTCGCCGCGACGGCCGCGCACCTGGACTTCCGCGCCTCCTACACCGCCATCGCCTGGCTGTGCTGGGTGCCCAACCTGCTGCTCGCCTGCTGGTTCACCCGCCCCCGCCGCGCCGTCGCGGAGGTGGTGACAGGTCAGTAGGGGTGCTTGTCGGGCCTGGCCCTCCACGCGTCGTACGCGGGCTTGCCGAGTTCGGGGCAGAACTGCACCATGCGGATGCTCCGCTCCTCGATGGGCTTCTTGAAGTCGTCGTACTGGTACTCGTCGCTGAACCCGATCTCCGCGGTCTCCGCCAGGTTCCGGCTGAAGTAGACGGCGTCGAACCGGGACCAGTAGATGGCGCTCATACACATCGGGCACGGCTGGCCGCTGGTGTAGATCTCGCAGCCCTTGAGCATCCGGGCGCGGAACGGCTCCTTGTCCGACGGCTCGCTCGGGATGAGTTCCAGCGTGCTCTCCCGCTCGGCGACGGTGGGCTTCCCGGTGTCGGGGACCGGGGTGGCGGGCGCAGGGGAGCCGGCGGCGGGGGAGTCGGAGCAGGCGGCGACCAGGCGGATCCCGGCGCCGAGTGCGAGGCGGCGCGGGGCGCTGCGCCGGCCGATGACGCGGGCCGCGGCGATGAAGTGCCGGAACGTGCCGAGGTGACGGTTGCCCGTGTTTCCCCCGTGGACGGCTTCCTTGATCGAACCGGGGGATGCCGGCCCCGGCTAGCCCGGTCGGGCAGCGGTGTTCCCCCGCCCGGGTAGCCGGTACGGCGGGCCTCCGCGCCGGAGTCGGGGGTTCGGGTACGGATCGGGCTCGACGCGGGGAACGGCCCCGCGTCGACGCACCCCGAGCCGCAACCCTCAGGAGCCCCCGTGGCCCGTATGAAGCCCCTCGTCCTGACCGCCCTCGCCGTCGCCGTCACCGGTGTCCTGGCCACGGGCACCGTGGCCGCCGTCGCCGACGGCAAGCCCAGCCACAAGCCCGTCGGAGAGCCCGTCGGCGAGCCGGCGGGCAAGCCCGTGGGCAAGCCCAACGTCAAGCCGACCGTCGTCGTCCCGCACGGCCCGGCCGCCGTCAGCCCCGCACTGATGGCCGCGCACGACCAGGTCGTCGGCGACTGGATCGACGTGGCCCCCGGGGACAACGGGGTCGCCATCGTCAGCTGTCCGTCCGGGGAGGTGCCCACCGGCGGTGGCGGCCAGACCAGCGCCTTCCGGATCTTCGTCACCGACTCCTACGCGACCGACAACTCCTGGGTCGTGCGCGGCACCAACACCGGCACCGGGACCGAGTCCATCCGCGCGACCGCCGTCTGCACCGCGCTCTGACCCTCCGGCCGGCCCTCCGGCCGCACCCGTACGACGAACGGCCCGGGCCCGGGCGGTGGTTGCCAGGGCCCGGGCCGTTGCGTCGCCCGGCTACTTCGGCGCCGGCAGCAGCCCCAGGCCCGAGACCGGCCCGAGGTGGGCGAGCTTGTCGGGGTTGGACACGGCGTGGACGGCCCGCACCGCGCCGTCGGCGTCGATGTCCAGCTCGATGACGCCGGCCACACGCTGCTCCGCGTCGTACACCACCGCGCCCGGGCGGCCGTTGACCCGGGCCGGGACGAGGCGCGCGCCCAGGCGGCGGACCCGGCGCAGGCCGCCGACGAGCAGCTGGGCGACGCGGCGCGGGTCGGTGAGGGAGTGGGCCAGCGCGCGGGCCTTGCCGCCGCCGTCGCCCTGGAACACCACGTCGGGGGCGAGCATGCCGAGCAGGGCGTCCAGGTCTCCGCCCTCGGCGACCTCGAAGAAGCGGCGGGCCAGCTCCTCGCCCTCCGCGCGGCGGGCCGGGGCCGGGGCGACGGCCTCGTCCTCGCGCGCCGCGGGCGCCAGGCGCTTCCTGGCGCGGGCGAGGATCTGACGGCAGTTCGCCTCGCTCTTCCCCACCATCTCCGCGACCTCCGGGTAGCCGTACCCGAAGGCCTCGCGCAGCGTGAACACCGCGCGCTCGACCGGCGAGAGGGCCTCCATCAGCACCAGGAACGCCATCGACAGGGTGTCCGCCAGCTCGGCGTGCTCGGCCGGGCCGGGCCGCTCGGCGGTGGTGACGACGGGCTCGGGCAGCCACTCGCCGACGTAGGCCTCGCGGCGCACCCGGGCGGAGGTGAGGTGGTTGATGCCCAGGCGGGTGACGGCCGTGGTCAGGTACGCCTTGGGGTCGGCGATCGCGGTGCCGGCCCGGTCGGCGCGGGTGAAGCCGAGGAAGGCGTCCTGGACGAGGTCCTCGGCGTCGCCGACCGAACCCGTCATCCCGTACGCGATGGAGAACAGCAGCGGACGGTACCCGGCCGCGCCCGCCACATCCGCCGTACCTGCCGAACCCGTCATGTGGACCCCCCCGCCTGCCCCCCGACCGTGGCCAGCAGGCTATCCGAGGCCCACCGGATCCCACCGGCGGGTGGTGTGGCGCAGGTCACGGAGCCCGGGCGGCCGGGGGATGTCACAGAACGGCGGGCCGTCCTGTCTCAAGGGGCAGCAAACGGAACAGCGACCGAGGAGCACGCCATGGAACCCCGCCTCAACCCCTTCGCCAGCCCCGTCATCGGCAAGGTCCTCAAGCACCTCATCGCGGCCAACAAGCCCATCGCCGAGTCGGCCCTGCCGTACACCGTCCAGGAGTTGGTGCGGCTGCGCGCCAGCCAGATCAACGGTTGCGGCGCCTGCATCGACATGCACTTCAAGGAGGCCGTGCACGCCGGCGAGGACCCGGTGCGCCTCAACCTGGTCGCCGCCTGGCGCGAGGCCACCGTCTTCACCGAGGCCGAGCGCGCCGCGCTGGAACTCGCCGAGCAGGGCACCCGGCTCGCCGACGCGGCCGGCGGGGTGAGCGACGAGGCGTGGGCGAACGCCGCCAAGCACTACGACGAGGAGCAGCTCGCGGCGCTGGTCTGCGTGATCGCGCTGATCAACGCCTTCAACCGGGCCAACGTGATGATCCGCCAGCCCGGCGGCGGCTACGAGGTCGGCATGTACCACCACTGACCGGCGCGGCTCCGGGCCCCGCTCCTTCCCCAACCGGCCCGCCGGGTACGGCCGGTGGGGAGGCCGGGGCCCGGGCGGTGCGCCGCCCGGACGGGGCGGCGCACCCGTCGCGTTCCACCCGACGGACCGTCAGTACGGACTGTTACGATCTTGGTCCGGGTGAACCGCCCGTTCCGGGAACCGAGGGAGACGTCCATGTCCGAGGAATCGACGCGCCGGATCGTCGTGCTGCGCCACTCCAAGGCCGAGCACCCCGACGTGGACGACCACGAGCGCCCGCTCGCCGAGCGGGGCCGCGAGGACGCGCCGGCGGCCGGACGCTGGATCGCCGGCGCCGGCATCACCCCCGACCTCGCGCTGGTCTCCACCGCCGTGCGGACCCGTGAGACCTGGAGGCTCGCGGCCGCCGAGCTCCCGGTGGTGCCGAAGACCGTCGCCGAGGAGCGCGTGTACGAGGCGAGCCTCGGGGAGCTGATCGCGCTCCTCAACGAGCAGTCCGACGAGGTGCGGGACCTGGTCCTGGTCGGCCACAACCCCGGCGTCCACGCGCTGGCCGACGCCCTGGCGGGCGAGGCCGAGGGGGACCTGCTGGCGCGGATGAACCGCTCCGGCTTCCCGACCTCGGCCATCGCGGTCCTGGAGTTCCAGGGCAGCTGGAAGGCCGTCGAGCACGGCGTCGGCCGGCTCACCGCCTTCTGGACGCCGCACGCCTGACACCCGCACCGCCCAAACGCCCGAACACGGCTGCGCCGCCCGGCAGTTCACCGGGCGGCCCCGCCGCGTTCGGGCCGTCGTGCGGGGCGGCCGGGGTCAGCGGCGCGGCCCGGCGACGTGGTCGCTCAGCCGGATGACGGTGATCTCCACCTGGCCGTGCCCGTCCTCCCACCCCGCGACCGGTTCGCAGCCCTCGTCGTCCAGGCCGAAGGCCGTGGTGTCGGCGGACACGGGCATCAGGCCCGTCTCCCCGTCGGTGCAGAAGTAGCCGAGGTGGGTGCGCAGTTCGGGGTTCCCGATCACGGAAAGCTCCTCCTCCCACTCCTCCTCGGGCTCCGCCGTGAAGGGCATCAGCTCCCCGGGGGTGCGGCCGGTGGCGAAGGCCGTGCACAGGGCGTCCAGGAGGGTGCCGTCGGAGACGAGCAGGGGAGCGTAGACCTCCCAGGTACCGGCCAGGGCCGGGTCGGTGAGGTCGACGCCGTACCGTTCCAGCAGCGGGGCGAGGTCGGCGCCCCGCAGCAGTCCGGGGCTGAAGCAGGCGGCCTCGACGGCGGTGGTAAAGCCCTCGGGGAGATGCGCCCCGGCGTCGGACGGCCGGAACTCGAAGACCGAGCGGCTCGGGTCGAAGACCGGCGTCCCCTCGGCCTCGTCGAACAGGTGGAGCCGGGAGGCGAACGGCTCCTCGCCGCGCAGCGCCGCCGGGCGCACCCAGGCGTGCTCGCGCCGGAAGCCGGTCTCGTACAGCAGGTTGCCGGTGACGCAGGCGGCGTAGACCGCGTCGGGGTCGTACTCCGCGAGGGGGCGGCCGAGCAAGGCGGCGAAGGCGTCGGCGAGTTGGCGGTCCCAGTCGGCATCCGCGGGCGCGGTGGGGTGGTAGGTCATGGCGGCACGGTAGCGGCGCCCGCCGACAGCGGCCGGGCCCGGGTCCGGTGCGCGGGCCACGGCCGCGCCTACAGCAGCAGCGCCGCCACCTCCGCCGGTGTCCAGTGCCCGGCCGCGCCCGGGCGGGTGGCGAGGTAGCCGGCCGTGCGCCAGGGGCCCCAGCCGTGGGACTCGGCCAGGCCCGCCGCCAGGGTGCGCAGGTAGGGCGGGGTGGGGGCGTTGAGCTCGGCGCCGGCCACGCCCCCGGCGGCGGTGAAGGTCAGCAGCGGGCGGCCGTCCGACTCGCCGACGTGCAGCAGGGTTTCGTAGCGGCCCGGGCCCAGTTCGGCGCGCCCGGCGGCGAGCACCGGGGCGAGGTCGAGGTCGGTGCCGGGGGAGCGGCGCATCTCCTGGGCGGCGATGTCACTGAACTGACCGACCGTCACCAGGTAGGCCCGGCAGGGGACTTCGCCGGGAAGGGCCGGGTCGTAGAAGGCCGAGCCGCCGCCCCAGGTGAGCGAGTGGTTGGCGAAGTAGAGCACGCCCGGCAGTACGGTGGCCACCGCCCGGCGCGGCGGGCGCGGGTCGCGGCTGCCGGGGTGGGTCTGCGCCCCGCCGTCGGGGCGGCCGCCGCGCAGGTAGCGGGCGAGGCGGGCGGCGTGCAGGTTCGAGCCGTACGCCACGTACCAGACGAGCACCTCCCCGCCGCTCTCCCCGCTGCTCTCCGTACCGCCCTGCCCGTCACGGTCCCGGTCCCGGTTCCGGTCTCGCCCAGCCGAATCCCAGTCGGGCGCGCCGCTGCCCAGCCCGCTCACAGGAAGGAGCCGCGGTGTGGGCTGCGAAAGACTCCCACAGGAATATGTGAAAACCGTGAACACGCCAGTGATCCGACCAGAACCCCCCGATTCGGCAGCGGCCCCTTCACTACTGGTAGCGAATCGGTCGCCATGGTGTTCATCACTCTTCTCGCTCCCGTCGCACCGCTCCGGTATTCGGCGATTACTCTTCACCAGCGAAAACGATCGGAAACCAGCGAAATAGCATTCGATTCATACCGTTGCTGCCCTCGCGTGGCATCGATGATGAGAATTTTCTTTGATCGATTCCTCACTGCATCCAGCCGACTCCCAGCGGAGTCATGGTGAGTGGGCGCACCCAGCAGGTGACAAAGGCGTCACCCCGCGTGATACCCGTACGCGCCCCCAGGACCCCGGAGCCAAGGAACCCATCCATGGACGCACGCCACGAAACGGCCGGCCCCGGCACGCTGCACCGCCCGAACCCGGGCCCCGTGGCGGGCTGGCCGGCGGCCCAGCCCGCCCACCCCCGCAGCCTGCTCGACATCATCGCCGCCACCGCGCAGGCGCACCCCGGCGCGCCCGCGCTCGACACCGGCGACACCGTCCTCGACTACCGCGCCCTGCTGCACGAGGTCGAGACCCTCGCCGGGCAGCTGGCCGGCCACGGCATCGGCCGCGGCGACCGCGTCGGGGTCCGCATCCCCTCCGGCACCGCCGACCTCTACATCGCGATCCTCGCCGTCATGCGCTGCGGCGCCGCCTACGTGCCCGTCGACGCCGACGACCCCGACGAGCGCGCCGAGATGATCTGGCAGGACGCCGCCGTCTGCGCCGTCCTCGGCCCCGGGCGCGCCCTGCACGCCCCCACCGACGCCCGCCCCTCGGGCCGTCCGGCCTGGCCCGCCCCGGCCGACGACGCGTGGATCATCTTCACCTCCGGCACCACCGGCCGCCCCAAGGGCGTCGCCGTCACCCACCGCAGCGCCGCCGCCTTCGTCGACGCCGAGGCCCGCCTCTTCCTCCCGCAGCAGCCGCTCGCCCCCGGCGACCGCGTCCTGGCCGGCCTGTCCGTCGCCTTCGACGCCTCCTGCGAGGAGATGTGGCTCGCCTGGCGCCACGGCGCCTGCCTGGTGCCCGCCCCCCGCTCCCTCGTCAAGGCCGGCACCGACCTCGGCCCCTGGCTCGTCAGCCGGCGCATCACCGCCGTCTCCACCGTCCCCACCCTGCTCGCCCTGTGGCCGCAGGAGTGCCTGGACGCCGTCCGCCTGATCATCGTCGGCGGCGAGGCCTGCCCCGCCGAACTCGTCGACCGCCTCGCCACCGGCGGCCGCGAGTTCTGGAACACCTACGGCCCCACCGAGACCACCGTCGTCGCCACCGCCGCCCGCATGCTCCCCGGCCAGCCGGTGCGCATCGGCGCCCCCCTCGACGGCTGGGAGATCGCCGTCGTCGACCAGGCCGGCCACCCCGTCCCCTGGTACGAGACCGGCGAACTGCTCATCACCGGCGTCGGCACCGCCCGCTACCTCGACCCCGCCAAGGACGCCGAGAAGTTCAGCGCCCACCCCGCCCTCGCCTCGCCCCGCGTCTACCGCAGCGGCGACCTCGTGCGCAACGAACCCGAAGGCCTGATCTTCCTCGGCCGCGCCGACGACCAGGTCAAACTCGGCGGCCGCCGCATCGAACTCGGCGAGATCGACGCCGCCCTCCAGGCCCTGCCCGACGTGCGCGCCGCCGCCGCGGCCGTCCGCAGGACCCCCGCCGGCGCCGACCTGCTCGTCGGCTACCTCGTCGCCCGGCCCGGCACCACCCCCGACCTCGCCACCGCCCGCCGCCGGCTGCTGGAGCGCCTGCCCGCCCCGCTGGTGCCCGTCCTCGCCCTCGTCGACTCCCTGCCCACCCGCACCTCCGGCAAGGTCGACCGCAACGCCCTGCCCTGGCCGCTCGCCACCACCGGCACCGCCCCCGCCGCCCGGGCCCTGGACGGCACCGCCGGCCGGCTCGCCGCCCACTGGGAGCGCCTGCTCGGCACCGCCCCCGGCCCCGACGACGACTTCTTCGCCCTCGGCGGCTCCAGCCTCACCGCCGCCCGCCTCGTCTCCGAACTGCGCACCCGGCACAACGGCGTCTCCGTCGCCGACCTGTACGCCCACCCCGTCCTCGCCGACCTCGCCGGCTACCTCGACACCCTCGCCCCGGCCGCCGCCCCCGAGGAGACCGTCCTCGACGACGCCGCCTCCTCCGCCGTCCGCGGCCGCACCGTGCGCCGCACCCCCCGCAGCGCCGGCCTGTGGCAGACCCTCCTGCTCCTCGGCATGTTCTCCCTCGCCGGACTGCGCTGGATCCTCCTCCTGATGGCCCTCGACAACCTCACCGGCAGCCACCTCGCCTGGGCCCCCCACAGCTCCTGGTGGCCCGTCGGCGCCGGCCTGCTCCTCCTCTACAGCGCCCCCGGCCGCACCCTGCTCGCCGCCGCCGGCGCCCGCCTGCTCACCGCCCGCATCCGCCCCGGCAGCCACCCCCGCGGCGGCCACGTCCACCTGCGCCTGTGGGCCGCCGAACGCTACACCGCCATGTTCGGCACCGCCGCCCTCGCCGGCACCCCCTGGGCCCCCCGCTACGCCCGCGCCCTGGGCTGCCGCGTCGGCCCCGGCGTCCAGCTCCACACCCTGCCCCCCGTCACCGGCCTCGCCCGCATCGGCGCCCACGCCTCCGTCGAACCCGAAGCCGACCTCGCCGGCTGGTGGCTCGACGGCGACACCCTCCACCTCGGCCGCATCGACATCGGCGACGGCGCCCGCATCGGCCACCGCGCCACCCTCATGCCCGGCGCCCGCATCGGTGCCGGCGCCGAGATCGCCCCCGGCTCCTGCGTCACCGCCACCACCGCCGTCCCGCCCGGCGAACACTGGACCGGCTCCCCGGCCCGCCCCGACACCACCGCCCCCGCCGACTGGCCCACCGCCCCCGCCCCCGCCCCGCGCGGCTGGAACCTCGCCTACGGCGCCGCCTTCGCCCTCTTCGGCCTCGTCCCGATCCTCGCCGCGCTGCCCGCCCTGGCCATCGTCTACCCGATGATCGACAGCGACGCCACCCTGCTCGGCGCCCTCGTCCAGCTCCTGCCCGCCACCATCCCGCTGGCCGCCCTCACCGTCGTCTGCTACGCCACCCTCATAGCGCTCCTCGTGCGCCTGCTGTCCCTCCCGCTGCGCCCCGGCCACCACCCCGCCACCGGCCGCGTCGCCTTCTGCGCCTGGGCCGTCAGCCGCCTCAGCGACACCGCCCGGCGCACCCTCTTCCCCTTCTACGCCAGCCTCTTCACCCCGGTGTGGCTGCGCCTGCTCGGCGCCCGCGTCGGACGGCGCGTCGAAGCCTCCACCGTGCTCGCCCTGCCCGGCCTGATGCGCGTCGACGACGGCGCCTTCCTCGCCGACGACACCCTCGTCGCCCCGTACGAGCTGCGCGGCGGCTGGCTCCGCCTCGGCCCCGCCCACGTCGGACGCCGCTCCTTCGTCGGCAACTCCGGCATCGTCGGCCCCGGCCGCCACCTGCCCGACAACTCCCTCGTCGGCGTCCTGTCCGACACCCCCGCCCACGCCCCCGAAGGCTCCTCCTGGCTCGGCCGCCCCGCCTTCGCGCTGCCCCGTGTCGCCGACACCGGCGCCGACGCCCGCACCTACAACCCGCCCCGGCGCCTGATGTGGGCGCGCGCCGGCGTCGAACTCTGCCGGCTGCTGCCGATCGTCCTCGCCGCCCTGCTCGGCGACCTCGTCCTCGCCACCCTGCAGGAACTGCGCGACGACTACGGCCTGGCCGTCGCCCTCGGAACCGCCGGACTCGTGCTCACCGCCGCCGCCGTCGTCGCCTGCGCCGTCACCACCGCCGCCAAGTGGCTGCTCGTCGGACGCTTCCGCGTCGCCGAACACCCCCTGTGGTCCTCCTTCGTGTGGCGCAACGAGCTCTACGACACCTTCGTCGAGGAACTCGCCATGCCCTTCGGCGGCCACACCATCACCGGCACCCCCTACCTGAACGTGTGGCTGCGCAGCCTCGGCGCCCGCATCGGCCGCGGCGTGTGGTGCGAGACCCACTGGCTGCCCGAGACCGACCTGGTCACCGTCGAGGCCGGCGCCAGCGTCAACCGCGGCACCGTCCTGCAGACCCACCTCTTCCACGACCGCGTCATGCGCCTGGGCCCCGTCCACCTCGCCGCCGGCTCCACCACCGGCCCGCACTCCATCGTGCTGCTCAACGCCTCCCTCGGGGCCGGCAGCACCGTCGGCCCGGCCTCCCTGGTCATGCGCGGCGAGAACGTCCCCGGCGGCGGGCGCTGGCTCGGCAACCCCGTCGCCGCCTGGGACGCCGACCCCACCCCGCCCGCCGGCCGGCGCCGCCACCGGGCCACCGCCGGGGTGTGACGCGAATCACTCCGGTGGGGCGATGAGTTCGCGGTGCGGTCACGGTCTACCTCCGTGACCGCACCGCTTCTTCTTTCCCGCCCTCCCGAGAGGAACCGCCCATGACCGCCGCCCCCGCCGCGAAGACCGCTGCGAAGACCGCGGAGACCGCCGCGAAGGCCCCCGCCGTAAAGGGCCCCGCCTCCTATTTCCCCTCCATCGAGAAGAAGTACGGCCGCCCGGTCGAGGAGTGGAAGGACCTCATTCGCGCCTCCCCGCTCGCCAAGCACATGGAGCTCGTCGCCTGGCTCAAGACCGAGCACAACATCGGCCACGGCCACGCGAACGCCCTCGTCGCCCACACCCTTGCCGAAAAGTCCTCCTGAGAGGGCCACTTGATGCGATCATCGACGGCATGAAGGTACTCGTGATCGGAGCCTCCGGCACACTCGGCAGCGCTGTCGCCACCGCCCTGGAGAAGGAGCACCAGGTCGTACGGGCCTCGCGCAGCGGCCCGGTGACGGTCGACCTGGAGGACTCCGACTCCCTGGACGCGCTCTTCGCCGGCCTGCCCGACCTCGACGCGGTCGTCTGCTGCGCCGTGTCGGGCCCGATGGTCGACTTCGCCACGGCGACCGACGAGGAGTTCCTCGCCGGGCTGCAGGGCAAGCTGCTGGGCCAGATCGCCCTGGCCCGGCGCGCCCAGCACCACCTGCGCGACGGCGGCTCCATCACCCTCACCGGCGGCACGTTCACCACCCCGATGGTCGGTGGATCGCTGGGCGCCGTCATCAACACCGGGCTGGAGGGCTTCGTCCGCAACGCCGCCGCCGAACTGCCCCGCGACCTGCGGATCAACCTCGTCAGCCCCGGCTGGATCGCCGAGACGCTGCAGCTCCTCGGCCGGGACCCGGCCCCGGGCATCCTCGCCGTCGACGCCGCCCGCTCCTACGTCACCGCCGTGGAAGGCCGGACGAACGGGGAGACCCTGCTCCCCTGAACCGCCGAGCCCGCGCACAGGAAGTCGGCCCGGCCGACTTCCCGCGCACGGCACCCCGGAGCGGAGGGGGGTTACGGAGCGGCGGGGGTCACGGGCGCCGGGCCACGAAGACGAACTCCCGCCCGGGCCGGTCGGGAGCGTCGCGGACCTCCTCCAGCACGTAGCCGTGGGCGGCCAAGTCCCGCTCCACCTCCGCCCGTTCCCGGAAGCGCAGCGTCGAATCCGACGTCAGCACCTGCCCGTCCACCGCGAACACGTACGTCCACCGGAACGTCACCAGCGGCCCGCGCACCCCGACCAGGTCGACCCAGCTCTCGACGGCACCCGCGCCCGGGACCTCCGTCACCCGGTGGGAGCGCTCGCGCGTCCACTCCTCCCAGGCGCGGGCGCCCGGATCGCGGGTCTCGAAGACCAGCCGCCCGCCGGGCCGCAGTGCCGCGAAGGCCCCCCGCAGCGTCCCCCGCCAGGCCCGCGGACCGGCGATCGCTTGGGCGACGTTCGCCGTCATCGTCGCCAGATCAACCCGCAGCGGCGGCAGGTCCGTCGCGTCGCCGTGGATCCACCGCACCCGCCCGGCGCCCGGCTTGGCGCGCGCGACCTCCACGGAGGCCAGGGCGGGATCGACGCCGACCACCTCGAACCCGCGGCCGGCCAGCAAGAGCGCGAACACCCCCGTGCCGCAGCCGATGTCCAGCACCCGGCGCGCCCCGAACTCCCGTGCCATCGCCAGGTAGGCGTCGAGGTCGCCGCGGTCGGGGTCGAGCGGGTCGTAGAGCGCGGCGAGCCGCGGGTGCCCGAAGCATGCGTCAGCCATGGGACGACCGTAGGCGAGGCCCCGTCCGGCAGCAGACAGGTCTACACCATTTCGTCCGGAGCTGGCCGAATCCGGCCTCCCGCCCGCCGCCCCCGCCACCCGCTCGCCCGGGTGCTCAGCAGTCCCGCGAGCGCCTGCGGCCACTCCCGCCCGGGCCGTCGGGTTCCGGCCGAAGGCCCCGGCGCCGCTTGTCCGTCGGCGAACCGACGAGGAAGAGTAGGAGCCCCGCCGGCCGGCGATCGTGTCCAACTCCCCGCACAAGAGAGGACATTGCCATGACCGACGACGTGTACGAGCCCCCGGTGATGATCGAACTCGGCGACTTCGCGGACCTCACCCGGGGCTTCGACATCGGCAACCAGTCCGACGTCCACGGCTACTACCTCGCCCCCTGAGGACCGCGCCGTGAACGGCCACCGGCGGACCTGGTTCGTGGTCCTGCCGGACACCGACGCAGCAGCCGCGGTGGCCGCGGTGTGGGGCACGGCCGAGCGCCGTGCCCTGCACCACCCCAGCGGCCGCCCCTGGATCCTCGGCCACTGGCCGGCCGACGAGGCGGTCACCGCCCGGGCCGGACCGGTCGCGCTGGCCGTGTTCGGCACCAGCGACACCGACACCCACCAGCTGCGCCGCCGCGCCGAACACCTCCGCGACCCGCGCGACGCCCTCGCCCTCACCCACACCGACGGCCCGGCCGGCAGCCACCACCTGATCGCCACCGTGCGCGGCACCGTCACCGCCCGCGGCTCGCTGTCCGGACTCCACCGCCTCCACCTGGCCGAGGTCCACGGCGTCCCCGTCCTGTCGGACCGGGCCGACGTCCTGGCCGCCGCGGCCGGCCTCACCCCGTCCACCGAACGCCTCGCCCTGCGCCTCGCCCACCCCCTGCCGCACCCCGCCGACACCCTGCCCCTGTGGCCCGGCATCACCCCCGTGCCACCGCACCACACCGCCCTGCTCGCCCCCGGCGGCCCCGCCCGCACCCTCGCCCACTGGCAGCCGCCCGCCCCCGAACGACCCCGCGCCGAAGCCGCGACGGCCCTGCGCCACGCCCTGCACCGCGCCGTCGCCGCCCGCACCCGCGACGGCGGCCTCGTCGCCGCCGACCTGTCCGGCGGCCTCGACTCCACCCCCCTGTGCTTCCTCGCCGCCACCGGCCCAGCCGACCTGCTCACCGTCACCATCGGCTCCCTCGACCCCCACCACGAGGACGCCCCCTGGGCCGACCGCGCCGCCCGCCACCTGCCCGGCACCCGGCTCGTCCTGCCCGCCGAGGACCTCCCCGCGATGTTCGCCGACACCGACACCCCCGGCCCCCAGGGCGACGAACCGTTCGCCTGGACCCGCACCAGGGCCCGCGACGAGGCCGTCGCCCGCCTCCTCGCCGCCCGCGGCGCCCGACTGCGGATCAGCGGCGAAGGCGGCGACGAAGTCCTCCAGGCCCTCCCCGCCTACCTGCGCACCCTCGCCCCGCGCCACCCCGCCACCGCCGCCCGCCACCTGCGCGGACACCGCGCCCGCCTACGCTGGAAACTGCCCGACGCCCTCGGCGCCCTCGCCGACCCCCGCCCCTACCCCGCCTGGCTCGCCCACGCCGCCGACCGCCTCACCCACCCCGCGCCGCCCACCACCCAACTCCTCGGCTGGGGAACCGAACCCCGGCTGCCGCCCTGGGCCACCCCGCACGCCGCCGCCCTGGTCCGCGACCAGCTCAAGGCCCTGCGGGACGCACGGCCCCTGGCCCCGCAGCACGCCCAGCACCAGGTCCTGCGCATGGTCCGGCACAGCGCCTCCGCCATGCGCCAGCTCGTCGACGCCACCGCCCGCGCCGGCACCCCGTACAGCACACCCTTCCTCGACGACCAGGTCCTCGACGCCTGCCTGGCCGCCGACCCCGCCACCCGGGGAACCCCCTTCGCCTACAAGCCCCTGCTCACCACCGCCCTCGCCCCGGACGTCCCCGCCGACCTCCTGCGCCGCACCGGCAAGGGCGACTTCACCCCCGACGCCCACCAGGGCCTCGCCCGCCACCGCGCCCGACTCGCCGCCCTCACCGAGGACAGCGCCCTGGCCCGCGCCGGCCTGATCGACCCCGACGCCCTGCGCCAGGCCTGCCTCGGGCTCTACCCCACCGGCACCCCCTACGCCGCCCTGGACGCCACCCTCGCCTGCGAACACTGGCTGCGCGCCCACGGCAGCCGCCACCACGCCGCCACCACCACCGGAGGGACCTGATGCCCGCCCAGCTGCGCCCCGACGTGACGCTCACCCCGACCGACGACGGCGCCGTCCTGCTCGACGAGCGCTCCGGCCGCTACTACCAGCTCAACCGCACCGCACTGCTCGTCCTGCGCTCCCTGCTGGACGGCCGCACCGCCGAGGAGACCGCCGCCGACCTCAGCGCCCGCCACCCCGTCACCGCCGACCGGGCGCGCGCCGACGTCGACCGGCTGCACGAGACCCTGCGCACCGCCGGACTGGTCACCACCGGACCGGGCACCGGCGGACAGAGCACCACCGGGCCGGGCGCCGGCGGACCGGCCGGCACGGGAGCGGGCACGGCCGGATGAGCCTGCACGCCCACGCCACCCGCGCCGGCCGCCCGCCCTGGCGCCGCCGGCCCGCCGCCCTCGCGGCGATCGGCGCGGCCCGGCTGATCGAGCGGCTCCCCCCGGCCCGCATCCGCCGGGTGATGCTCGCCCTGCGCCGCGGCGCCCGGCCCGCCGACCGCGCCGAGGCCCTCGCCGCCCGGCAGGCCGTGGTCGCCCTCAGCATGCGCTGCGCCGGCCAGGGCTGCCTCCAACGCTCCATCGCCGCAGCCCTGTTGTGCCGCACCCGGGGCGCCTGGCCGACCTGGCGCACGGGCGTGCGCACCGCCCCGTTCCGCGCCCACGCCTGGATCGAGGCCGAGGGCGGCCCCGTCGACGAGCCCGCCGAACTCGCCCACTTCCACCCGCTGATCACCATCGCCCCGGAGCCCCGGCCGGGCTGGTGACCGGCGGGGGGCCTGCCGCCGCCCGCCCGGCTTCCCGCGGGCGGCCGGGGGCGCTACCGGTGCGGGGATGGGACGCCGGCGGCGCGCAGCCGGGCCTCGGTGAGCGCGGTCAGCCGGGCCGAGACCGGGGCCTGGTCGTCGCGGTGGCGGTCGATCAGCCGGTACTGGGTGGCGGCCCTGGCCCAGGCGCGCAGGCCGGCCGGGTCGCCCAGCAGGGCGGGGTTGGCGAGGTAGTGGTCGGCCATGGCGGCGGCGAGCTCCTCGACCCTCGGATCGTCCAGCTCCCAGGCCTCGGCCTCCTGGCCGCGTCTGGTCAGCTCGACGAACCCCGGGTCGTCCAGGCGCAGTTCGAGCTGGGCGAGGAGGCCGTCGAAGCCCTCCGGCACCAGCGCCCGCGCCAGCACCAGGGCCTCGCGCTGCGCCGCCACGTAGTCGGGGCCGAAGCCGAGCCCGGGCATCCGCTCCAGGACCGCGCAGGCGCGGTCGGGCAGCAGGGCCCGGTCGCCGTCGGCGAGCCGGTGCAGGGTGTCGCGGCGCGCGGTCAGTTCCGTGATCCGCTCGGTCAGGCGCCGCTCCACGTCGGCGAGGGCGGTGGCGAACCGCTCGCCGTCGGCGTCGAGCAGCGGCCCGACCTCCGCCAGCGGCACCCCGGCGGCGGCCAGCGTCCGGACCTGCACCAGCCGCAGCAATTCGCCCGACCCGTACCGCCGGTAGCCGGAGGCGTCGCGCAGCGGCTCCTCGACCAGCCCCTGCCGGTGGTAGTGCCGCACCGTCTTCACCGTGACGCCGACGTACGCGGCCGCCTGCCCGATCGTGACTCCGTTTGCCATCCGTTCAGCCTGCCGTACGACCGGATGCCGTGGGGCCGGGCCCGGTGCCGAACACTTCGTCGACGAGCCGTCGCTGGGCGCTCTGGAACGCCGCGGCGACGGACACGTCGGCGTCGTCCACGTAGGTCAGCCCGGCGGTCAGGGTGGTGCCGCCGTCCGGCGAGCCGTACATCAGCGCGGCCGAGCCGATGGTGGCGCCGTTGTGGTGGAAGACGGTGCCCGTGTCCGTGGCCTGGGCGAAGATCCCCAGCCCGTAGCCGACCGTCGCCTCCGGCGCGCGCATCTCGGCCAGCAGGCCGGGCGGCAGCAGCCGGCCGCCCATCAGCGCGGAGAAGTACACGTGCAGGTCCCGGGTGGTCGAGATCATGTCGCCGCCGCCCGAGACCCAGGACGGGTTGTGCCGGGTGACGTCGACCGTCCGCTCCCGCCCGGCGTCCTCGTAGCGGTAGTAGCTGCGGCCGTGCGGCTCGGGCACCTCTGGCGAGGCGCCCGGGGCCACCGTCCCGGTCAGCCCCAGCGGCTCCAGGACCAGCCGCCGCAGCTCCTCGGCGAACGGCCGGCCGGTGACCCGCTCGACCACCAGCCGGGCCAGCACGTAGTTGGTGTTGGCGTAGCTCCAGCGCGCCCCCGGCGCGAACCGCGCCGGCCGGGACAGCGACAGCCGCACCAATTCCTCGGGCCGGTAGGTGCGGAAGCGGTCCTCCACCCACTCCCGGCCCCGCCACGGGACCCCCGGCACGAACGTCCCGTCCTCCTCCAGCTCGCCGGTGTGGTTGAAGATCCCGCTGGTGTGCTGGAGCAGCATCCGCACCGTGATCCGCCGGTCCAGCCCGAACCCGGGCAGGTGGTCGCCGGCCGGGTCGTCCAGGGCCAGCCGGCCCTCGGCCACCAGCATCAGCACCGAGGTCGCGATGAAGCTCTTGGTGACGCTGCCGACGCGGAAGTGCCCGTCGGCCGGCGGCCTCTCCTCGCGGCCCAGCTCGCGGGACCCGGCGGTGCCGACCCACTCGCCGTGCGCGTCGTTCACCCGCACCTGCACGCCGAGGAAGCCGGATCCGGCGATCTCCTCGACCGCCCGTCGCAGCTCCGGGCGGTCCGGGCCGTGGGTGGAGCGGTGGGTGGTGGACATGCTGCCCCCTCGTATCGCGGGGCCCGCGTCGTCGTCGGGCCCGATGGGAGGAGCCTCCACCCTGACCCAAGGTCAACCTCAACCGTGTTCCGGCTCACAGGCGCGGCCCGCCCGCGCGAGGCGGGAGGCGCGGGAGGCGGGGCGCGGCGCCGGGTGGGGTGGACGGGGGAGCCCGGAGGCCGGGGCCGCCGTCGGCACGATCGGGAAGGCGGCGGCCCCGGCCCCGGTACGGGTTTCCGTACGGGCGGGGCATCGACCGCGGGGTTGCCCGTACGGCTGCGGTCGGCACCCATTCCACGACTTCAACAGGACTTGAAGTCAAGCCCCGCCCGAGGCGAGGCCCCGCCCGAGGGTGCCGCTCCGGGGCCGGGTAGCCTCGCTCCCGGCGGGGGCCCGCGGGGGACGGACACGTACACAACGGACAAGACGGACAGGGGCGGGCGGATGACGGAGCAGCACACGTACTGGCGGGCGTCGGACGGTTCGGCGGTCAGCGCCAGCCAGGCGCACATCGTGTGGACCAGGGCGGCCTACCCGGCCCTGGTGGAGGTGGCGCGCCGCTACCACGCGGTGATCAGCTACCCGGACCTGGCCGAGGCGGTGCAGGAGGCCTCGGGGGTGCGCACCCGGATCAACCAGCGGCACTGGATGGGCAAGGTGCTGGCCCTGGTGATCCGTGAGGCGCACCGGCGCGGCGACCCACCGCTGACGGCCCTGGTGGTGCACGCCACCGACGGCAAGGTCGGGCCCGGCTACCAGGAGGTGCTGGCGGTGGCCGGACAGCCGCCGGTGGCCGCCGAGATGGACCGCGAGCAGCACGCGGCCGCCGCCCGCCTGGCCTGCTACCGGCACTTCGCCGCCGACCTGCCCGCCGACGGCGGCACGCCCGCCCTGGCCCCGCGCCTGCGGGCCTCGGTGGAGCGCAAGGCCGCCGTCGCCGCGCCGCCGCGCCCGCCGGCGATCTGTCCGAGCTGCTTCCTGGAGCTGCCCGCGACGCGGGTGTGCGACTCCTGCGGGGCGACCGTCGCGCCCTGAGCACCACCGGTGAGCGGACGTCCCGGGCGGAGGCCCCGAGCGGAGGCCCCGGGCGGACGCCACGTCACACGGCGGCGGGCAGCCGCCCGGGCATCTGCCAGCCCTCGGCGAGGCGGGAGGGGGCCAGGCGCCGCCCGTCGCCGAAGAACTCGCAGAACTTCATGATCAGCGGGTCCCAGCCGACCGGGTCGACGTAGTGGTCGCTGCCGGGCACCAGCAGGCCCTCCTCGACGTGGGCGCGCACCACCGTCACCTCGAAGGCGGTGCGCCCGCCGCCCGCCAGCGCCGTCGCCGACTCCACCCGGCACTCCAGCTGCACCGGGCACTCGGCGGCGCGCGGCGCCCGCACCAGCTCGCCGGGCACCTCGGTCAGCCCGGCGGCCTCGAACTTGCGCCGCTCGTGGCGGTAGCCCTGCCGCAGCCGGTACTCGGCGATCCGCGGCCTGGCGGTCAGCAGCGCGAGGGCGTCCACGGCGTCCACCTGCGCGGAGGACGCCAGGTTGAGCACGCACTCGCCCTCGCGCCGCAGGTTCTCGGCGGTCTGCGAGCTGTCGCCCAGGCCGAGCACGCACGACTGCCCCAGCCACCAGGCCGAGGACATCGGCATGAGGTTGGCGCTGCCGTCCTCGTTGCGCGAGCCGATCAGCACCACGGGGGTGCCGAAGTACAGGACCTTGAGATCGATGACCTTGTGCACGGGAGACTGCCGTCCTCGGGAAATGGGGAACCGTTGCCGGTCACCGACTCTGCCGCCGCCCGGACGGGGGCGCTGGCGGTGATCGGACATCGAGTTCCGGAGGATGTGACTCCGGTTTCCCGAGGACGGCGTCCCCGTCCCGGCGACGGGCGGGACGCGGCGGCCCGCCGTCAGCTCACCGGCCCCCGGGCGGAGACCAGCCGGGCCCGGCCGTCGCGCAGCCGGTAGGACAGGCCCACCACGGCCACCTTCCCCTCGGCGATCCGCGCCGCCAGCGCCTGCGAGCGCTCCACCAGCAGGTCCACGGTCTGGCGGATGTGCTCGTCCACGATCCCGTCCCGGTCCTCGATGCCCGCCGCCCTGGCGGACAGCACGCTCGGGGTCACCCGCTCCACCACGTCCCGGACGAAACCGCCCGGCAGCTGCCCCTGCTCCAGGGAGTCCAGCGCCGCCGCCACCGCACCGCAGGAGTCGTGCCCCAGCACCACCACCAGCGGGCAGTCCAGCACGCTCACCCCGTACTCGATGCTGCCCAGCGCCTCCGCGCCGGTGACGTGCCCGGCGGTGCGCACCACGAAGAGGTCGCCCAGGCCCTGGTCGAAGATGATCTCGGCGGCCAGCCGGGAGTCCGAGCAGCCGAACAGCACCGCGAAGGGCCGCTGCGCCGGGGCGAGCGCCGCGCGGCGCCCGGCGTCCTGGTTGGGGTGCTCGGGGTTGCCCGCCACGAACCGGGCGTTGCCCTGCATCATCACCCGCAGCGCCTGGGCGGGGTCGGTCAGGAAGTCGTCCGTCGGACCGTCGAGCCGGGTGGGCTCGGGGCTGGGTATCGGTGTGGGGATCATGCCTGCACCCTAGATCGCCGCAGGTGGAGCCCGCAGCCGGGGGTCAAGGGCCGGACGGCCCCATGGACGGTCCCGAACGGCCCCGTACGGCCCCGTATGGCCGTGTACAGCCCCGTACGGCCCTGTTCGGCCCGTCCCGGGCGGCTACCGGGCTACCGGGCCGGCGGTTCCGGCGGGGCCGGCGGTTCCGGGGTGGGGCGCAGGGCGAGGACGGTGACGTCGTCGCGGCTGCTCCCGCCGCTCCAGCGCCGGGCCCGCCGGTCCAGGGCCTCGGGCAGGGCGTCGGCGGGGACGGCGGCGAGGTCGGCCAGGCCCCGTTCGACCGGGTAGAACGCGCCGGAGGCGTCCTGGGCCTCGGTGATGCCGTCGGTGAGCAGCACCAGCACCCCGTCCCCGGGCAGCGTGAAGCGCCGCTCGGGGCGCGGTTCGCCGGTGGCGGCCAGGGAGGCGAGGCCGAGCGGGAGCCCGGCGTCCAGGGGGACGGGCTCCACCCGGCCGTCGGGGCGCAGCAGGTAGGGGGAGAGGTGGCCGCAGTTGACGGCCCGCACCTCGGTGGCGCGGCCCTCGTCGTCGGTGCCCCCGTCGTTGCTGTCCGGGGCGCGGACGCAGAGCACGGTGGCCGTGACGAACCGTTCCTGCTCGCCGCTCTGCTCCGCGTAGGCGTTGTGCCGCTCCACCGCCGCCTCCAGGGCGTCGGCGACGGCGGTCAGCCGCGGCTCGCGGAAGGCCGCCTCCCGGAAGGCGCTCAGCACCGCGAAGCCCGTCCCGATCGCGAGCAGGCCCTTGCCCTGGACGTCGCCGACCAGCACCCGGGTGCCGTGCGGGGTCTCGGCGACGTCGTACAGGTCGCCGCCGACCATGGCGTCCTGCTCCAGCGGCCGGTACAGCCCGTCCAGGCGCACGTCCGGGGTGGTGACGGGCAGCGGGCGCAGCAGCTGGCGCTGGAGGGCGACGGCGACCTGCCGCATCCGCGACAGCTGCCGCTCGCGCCGCACCCGCCGCGCGCACAGGCCGATCACGGCGGCCTCGGCGGCGACCACGCCCAGCAGGGTGCCCAGGCGGGCCGGCAGGTCCCCGGGCGGGAACAGCACCGAGTGGGCCACCACCACGGCGGTCACCCACACCGAGGCCGCCACCGTCTGGGCGACGGTGCCCAGGCCCGCCAGCAGCGCGGGCAGGAACACCAGCAGCAGCACCAGGCGGGCACTGGTGCCGCTGACCGCCTGGACGAGCAGCACGGCGACGGTCGCGGCCAGCACGCCGAGCACCACCGCCCGGTTGCCGGGCGCGCGCGGGGCGGTGGGCTGCTCGTCCTCGCCGTCCACCCCTGTCGCCCTCTCCGCCGTCCGGCCCCCGCTCCAGGGTGGTCGGCGCGGCGGGGCGGGCGCGAGCGGGCTGCGCCGGGCGGGGGACGGGGTGGACGGATCGGCCGGGCGCCGTCTGTCGGTGGCAGTCGGTACGGTGGCCGGTGTGTCGTCCCCGTCCTCGACCCCGTCTTCTACCTCGTCCCCGTCCGCGGGCCGCGTGCCGCTCGACGACCTCGTGCGGCTGCGCCGGGCCCGGGACCGGATGGACCGCGAGTACGCGCAGCCGCTGGACGTGCCGGCGCTGGCCCGCACCGCGCTGATGTCCTCCGGCCACTTCTCGCGCAGCTTCCGCGCCGCCTACGGCGAGACCCCGTACACCTACCTCATGACCCGCCGGATCGAGCGGGCCAAGGCGCTGCTGCGGCGCGGGGACCTGAGCGTGACCGAGGTCTGCATGGCGGTGGGCTGCACCTCGCTGGGCTCCTTCAGCACCCGCTTCACCGAGCTGGTCGGGCAGAGCCCCAGCGCCTACCGGGCCCGCGACCACGAGCAGGGCGCGGCGATCCCGGCCTGCGTCGCCAAGATCGGCACCCGCCCGGTGCGGCGCGCGGAGGCCAAGGAGGCCAAGGAGGCCAAGGGGGCGAAGGGGAACGGGAGCGACGGCGGCCCCGGTGCTCCCGTAGCGTGACGGGCATGAGCATCGAACTCGCGCAGTGCTTCATCGCCGTCGACGACCACGACCGGGCGCTCGCCTTCTACCGCGACGTCCTCGGCTTCGAAGTGCGCAACGACGTCGGCTTCGAGGGCATGCGCTGGGTCACCGTCGGCTCGCCCGACCAGCCCGGCGTGGAGATCGTCCTGGAGCCCCCGCTGGCCGACCCGCACGCCTCCGAGGCCGACCGCCGGGCCGCCGCCGAACTCCTCGCCAAGGGCCTGCTGCGCGGCGTCATCTTCCGCACCGACGACTGCGACGCCACCTTCGAGCGCATCCGGGCGGCCGGCGCCGAGGTCCTCCAGGAGCCGATGGACCAGCCCTACGGGGTGCGCGACTGCGCCTTCCGCGACCCGTCGGGCAACATGCTGCGCTTCAACCAGCCGCGCACGGCGTAGCCGGGCGGGGGCGTGGGGCCTGAGGCTCAGGCGGTCCGGGCGGGCAGCGTGCGGGCGGGCAGCGGGTAGTCGGGCAGGGCGATGTCGCCGGCCTTGGCGAACTGGGCGGCCAGCACGGGGCGCAGCGGCCAGCGGCCCATCCAGCGCATGGAGGCGGCGCGCAGGCGGATCGCCAGGGCGCTGTCCGGGGCGTAGCCGCGCAGGCCGCCGGGCGGCAGCTCCTGGGCCCGGGTGGCGTAGGGGCGCATCAGCTCCTCGTAGCGGGCGAAGGCGGTGCGGAAGTCGCCTGCGGCGGCGGCGAGTTCACCGGCCAGCAGGTAGGCGCCGACCAGGGCGAGGCTGGTGCCGAGGCCGGTCAGGGGGCTCGGGCTGTACCCGGCGTCGCCGAGCAGGGCGACGCGGCCGCGGCTGTAGTGGTCGAGGTGGACCTGGCCGAAGGAGTCGAAGGCGAAGTCCCCGGCGGTGCGCATCCCGGCGAGCAGCCGGTCCACCTCCCAGCCGGCTCCGGCGAAGCGCTCGGCGAGCAGGCGTCGCTGGGCGGCGGTGTCGCGGCGGTCGTAGGCCGCGGGCGCGCGGCGCAGGCCGAGGGAGGCCTTGACCTCGCCGGGCAGCCGGCCGGGGCGGGCGCCGGCGACCAGGCCGCCGGGGGCGTTGTACATCAGGAACCAGCCGTCGAGCTCGCGGGCGAGGGCGGGGTCGTGGACGGTGAACCAGGCGTGGCAGCCGCCGAGCGGCCGGTAGTGGGCGCCGTCGGTGCCGTCTGGGCCGTCTGGGCCGTCGCCGTCGCCGGGGCGGAAGGCGAGGCGGCGGACGGCGGAGTGCAGCCCGTCCGCGCCGACGACCAGGGCGAAGCGGCGGGCGGGGGCGTTCTCGAAGGTGACGGTGACGCCCCCGGCGTCCTGGTCGAGCGCGGTGACGGTGTCGTCCCAGAGGTACTCGACGCCGTCGGTGGCCTCGCGCAGCAGGTCGGCGAGGTCGCCGCGGAGGATCTCGATCTCGGAGACGATGCCCTCGCCGTCGAACAGCCCGACGGGTATCCGGGCGGTGGCCCGCCCGCGCCGGTCGACCAGGGCGATGCCGTGCTGCTCGACGCGCAGCGCGCGGGCCCGCTCCATCAGCCCCATCCGCTCGATCACGGTGCGCCCGGCGCCGCGCAGGTCGACGGCCTGCCCGCCGGGGCGCGGGCCGGCGGCGCGCTCGACGACGGTGGGGGTGAAGCCGTGGCGGCGCAGCCAGTAGGCGAGGGCGGGGCCGGCGATCCCGGCGCCGGAGACGAGGACGTCGGTGCCGGGGCGGTCGGCGGCAGGGACGTCGGTGGCGGGGGCGTCGGTGCCCGTCGGGTGGTCCAGGTGTTCCATGCCGCCGAATGTACGCCGTACGCGTCGGCGCCAACAAGCCTTGCAGTGGGGCTATTTGAGGAGGGTGCACTAGTGCGGTGGGGTGCTCCGGGGCAGGTCCGGCGGCGCGCGGGGGCGTTCGTGCGGGCAGACGGCCCGACGGGTGCACTAGTGCGGCACCATGGTGCGATGGAGAGCACTCGACAGACAGTCAGTTCCGGCTCGCCCCTCGAACCGCGGATCGGCTTCTCCCGCGCCGTGCGCAAGGGCAACCACGTCGCGGTCGCGGGCACCGCCCCGATCAGCGAGGAGGGCACGACGGTCGGCCAGGGCGACGTCTACGCCCAGACCGTCCGCTGCCTGGACATCGCCGAGGCCGCCCTGCGGGAGGCGGGCGCCACCCTCACGGACGTCGTACGGACCCGCGTCATGCTCACCGACATGAGCCAGTGGCGGGAGGCCGCGCGCGCCCACGGCGAGCGCTTCGCGCAGATCCGCCCGGTCACCACCTTCGTGGAGGTGTCGCGCTTCATCGACGAGCGCTGGCTGGTGGAGGTCGAGGTGGACGCGGTGATCGGCTAGCCGGCGGGGGCGGCCGGCGGGCCGGGGCGGCCGGGGCCGGGGCCGAGGTCGTCGGGGCAGGGGCGGCCGGGGCGGAATGAAAGGCGGGACGGGTGCTGTTGTCGCTGGTCGAGATACCCCCACCCGTATTTTTTCGGGCCTCCGGACCTCCCCGGCGCCCGAGAACGGAGCACCACGTGAACCGCCCCGCCGAAGCCGTACGGCCCGCCGCCCCGCCCCCCGACGCCCCCGGCAGCGGCGGCGCCCCCGAGAACGGCCGACCCGGGCCGCTCGGCCGCCTCGGGGTGTGGTCCACCCGGCACTTCAAGGCCGTCCTGGTCGGCTGGCTGATCGTCGTCATCGGCCTCGGCGCCTTCGCCCCCAAGGTCACCAGCGCGCTGTCCGGCGCCGGCTGGCAGGCCGACGGCTCCCAGTCCGTCCAGGTCCGCGAACTCGCCGAGCGGCACTTCGCCGGCAACGCCTCCTCCGCGATCCAGATCGTCGTCGCCGCCGACCGCCCCGTCACCGACCCGGCCGTCCAGAAGGTGATCACCGAGGCGCACGACCTCGCCGCCGCCGACCCGCGGGTGTCCACCGTCGTCACGCCCCAGCCCGGCGCCACCATCAGCCCCGACGGCCGCACCGCCGTCCTGCTCGCCGGCGCCGCCGCCTCGCCCGACGACATGGTCCGCGCCGCCGACGACCTCAAGGGACCGCTCGGCGCCCTGTCCACGGACGGCGTCAGCGTCCACGCCACCGGCGCCTCCGTCCTGTGGAGCGACTTCAACAAGGCCAACCACGACGCCATGATGAAGTCCGAGGTCATGTCCTGGCCGGTCACCCTCGCCATCCTGGTGCTCGCCTTCGGCTCCCTCGTCGCCGCCGGACTGCCCCTGCTGCTCACCATGGCCGGCCTCGCCGCCTCGGCCGGCTCCCTCGTCCTGATCAGCCACCTCTTCCCGGTGTCCGTCTGGGCGATGAACTTCGCCATGATGTTCGCCCTGGCCCTCGGGATCGACTACGCGCTCTTCCTCGTCATGCGCTTCCGCGCCGCCCGCCGGGCCGACGGCCGTTCCGCCCGCCGCGCCGACGAGGGAGCCGTGCGCGCCGTTGCCGAGACCATGGACACCGCCGGCAAGGCCGTCCTGCTCTCCGGCGCCACCGTCCTGGTCAGCCTCTCCGCCGTGATGCTCGTCCCCTCCCCGGCGTTCCGCTCGATGGCCGGCGGCATCATGCTCGCCGTCCTGTTCGTCCTCGCCGCCACCCTCACCCTGCTGCCCGCCGTCCTCGGCCGCCTCGGCCACCGCGTCGACGCCCTCTCCCTGCCCTGGACCAAGTCCACCCCACCCGCCTCCCCGCGCTTCGCCGCCTGGGGCGAACGCCTCTGGAAGCACCCGCTGCGCTACGGCGCCCTCGCCCTCGCCGCGCTGATCGCCCTCGCCGCCCCCGTCATCGGACTGCGCACCGCGATGCCGTCCATCACCGTCCTGCCCGAGGACGCCAGCGCCCGCGCCGGCTACACCGCCGTCCAGCAGGCCTTCGGCCCCGGCGCCCCCGGCACCCTGCAGATCCTCACCCCCACCGACCGCGCCGCCGAGGTCGCCGCCCGGGTCGCCACCACCCCCGGCATCGCCGCCGCCATGCCCGCCCAGGCCGCCGCCGACGGCTCCGGCTGGTCGATGATCCAGGCCGTGCCCACCGTCGACCCCTCCAGCCCCGACCTCTCCGGCACCGTCCACACCCTGCGCGCCGAACTGCCCGCCGACACCATGGTCGGCGGCGCCGCCGTCGAGAACCTCGACCTGCAGCACCTGCTCACCGAGAAGACCCCGCTGGTCATCGGCGTCGTCATGGCCCTCGGCTTCCTGCTGCTCCTCGCCGCCCTGCGCGCCCCGCTGATCGCCGCCCTCGGCACCGCCGCCAGCCTGCTGTCCACCGGAGCCGCCTTCGGCGTCGCCCGCCTGGTCTTCCAGGACGGCCACGGAGCCGGCCTGCTGGGCTTCACCCCGCAGGGCTTCCTGGACGGCTGGGCACCGGTGTTCTTCTTCGCGATGATCTTCGCCATCGCGATGGACTACACCGTCTTCCTCCTCGCCTCCGCCAAGGAGCACTACGAACGCACCGGCGACCCCAAGGCCGCCATGACCGGAGCCCTGGCCCACTCCGGCCGGGTCGTCTTCGCCGCCGCCGGCGTCATGGTCGCGGTGTTCTTCACCTTCGCCCTGTCCGGCCCGCTCCCGCCCAAGGAGATGGGCATCGTCCTCGGCACCGCCGTCCTCCTCGACGCCGCCCTGGTCCGCCTCGTCCTGCTCCCCGTCCTGCTGCGCCTGACCGGGCACGCCGCCTGGCACACCCCCCGCTGGCTGGACCGGGTGCTGCCGCGGATCACCTTCTCGCACGGCTGACGGCCCGCCCGTCCCCGCGCGGCCCCTGCCCCCCGGCGCACTGCCGGGGGGCAGGGGCCGACCGTTGCCGCCACCGGGTACCCGCTTCGAGCCGCCGGTCCGGCGTCAGGCTCAGGGTGCGGGCGTGGGCGTGGGCGTGGGGGACGGCCCGGCGGTCGGGGTGGGGGCGGTCAGGGCGTGGAGCAGGTCCTCGCCGAGGGTGAGGCCGGTGGCGGAGTGGTCGGGCAGCCCGTAGTCGCCGTACCAGTCGGCCGGGGCTTCGGGGTGCGGGCCGCTGACCGCGACCCGGCCCCGGCCGTACGGGGCGACGGCGGCGGCGGTGCGGCCGTTGGGGTAGCGGGCGAGGACGTCCGTGCCCGGGCCGTCGACGTCGAAGTACGGGCCGTCCTGGAAGTACATCCGCTGCGGGCGGCCGCGCCACAGGACGTCGACCAGGCCGTCCTGTTCGTCGGTGACGGTGGCGTCCGGGGAGCGGATGTACTCGCCGGAGTCGCCGGGCAGGAGGTCGAAGCCGGGGTCGCCGGCCAGGTAGCCGCCCATGCACAGCCCCAGGTAGCGGCCGCCGCCGCGCACGTAGGCGCGCACCAGCTCCGGGGAGAAGCCCGGTTCGCGGGCCAGCAGGTCCCACGCGGTGCCCACCTCCTGCCCGTTGGTGCCGCCCGGCTGCACGTACACCGCCGCGTCGGCCAGCGCCGCCGGGCCGAACCGCACCCGCTCCTCGGGCCCGATGAACCGCACCGCGAACCCGGCCCGCTCCAGCAGCCCCCGCGCCGCCTCCGGGCACCCGTCGCAGGCGGCCGGCCCCCGGTACACCAGCGCCGTCGGCCGCTCCTCGCCCCGTTGCGGCAGGGACCTCTCCGCCGGCTCGCCGCCGCACCCCGCCGTCACCAGCACCGCCGCCGCCACCAGTCCCAGCACCCGCCCGACCCGCACTCCCGCCACCCCTCCCGAAGGCCCCGCGCGGCCGCCCCTCGCCGTCCGCCGTGACGACGCTACGGCCCGCCGGGCGCGCACCGGGCGCGCGCCCCCCGATCGGGCGAACCCGCGCGGCCGGGGTTGACGCGTGGCGGTGCGGAGACACCGATGGCCCCCGCGCCGCCCCGAGGGCACAATGACCTGGTCCGACGGGCGGGAGGGGACCCATGGGGAAGACGGACGGCTTGCGGGGCGGGCGCGGACGGGCGGCCGGCGCGCTGCTGCTGCGCGGCCTGCTCGCCCTGCTGGGCCTGGCGGTTGTGGCGATCGGCTTCGTCCGGTTCGACGCCGCGTACGACGCCCGCGGCGCCTACCTCGACGCACCCGCCTGCGGGGCCCGGGCCGCCGGGCCGCAGGAGGACTGTCTGCGCTCGGAGAGCGGCCGGGTGACGAGGAAGTGGGCGGACCCGGGCAACGACTCGACCTCGTACGGGATCGCGGTGGCGCGCGAGAACGGGCCGAGCGACACCTACCCGGTCAGGGAGTCGTTCTACGACGCCGTGGACGTCGGCTCCGTGGTCGAGCTGAGGCTCTGGCACGGCCGGGTCGCCGACATCGCCTACCAGGGCCGCCGCACCGAGCCGCCGAGCACCCCGTGGCTCGCCATGACCGGGGTCGCGCTGCTGGTCGGCGCGGGCACGACGCTGCTGGTCCGCGGCCTGACCGGGACGTTCCAGAGCGAGGGCGACTGGCGGGTCCCGCTGGGAACCGCGATCTCGCTGTTCCTCGCCACCGGGTTCGGCGGCGCGCTGATGCTGTCCCAGCACTGGCCGTGGGGCCTGGCGATGGCCGTGGCGGCGGCGGCCTGGCTGGCCGCCGCCGCCCTCGCGGTGGTGCTGGCGCTGCTCTGAGCACACCCGCCGGACGGGTGCGGTGATCAGAGGGAGGCGCTGATCGAGGTGCCGGTGTGGTTGCCGGGCACGGCGGTGAGGTCGAGGTACTCCGGGGCGGTCCAGGTGCCGTCGCCGTGACGGGAGGTCAGCAGCACCCTGTTGTCGGCGGTGGTGACGGCGAACCGGGCGTCGGTGTCGACGGGCGCGGCGCTGACGCTGGTCCCGGCGGCGCCGGCGAGGGAGTCGAACGGCCGCCAACTTCCGTTCGCGTAGCGCACGGTGTGGTACTGCCCGCCGCTCGTGACGACGGCGACGTCGAGGTCCCTGTCCTGCGGGGTGACGGCGACGCCGGTCACCGGCGCGGTGGCCCCGGCGGCCCCGGCGACCGACGTCCAGGAGGACCAGGCCCCGGACGCGAAGCGACGGGTGTGGGAGACCTTCCCCCCGGACACGGCGGCGATGTGCAGCTCCCCGCCGCGGACGCCGGCGGTGGCGATCGACGTGATGCCGGTGAGCGGCCCGGTCTCGTCGGTGACCACCCCGAAGACGCTCCACCGGCCGTTCGCGGGGCGGCTGCTGTGCAGGAGCCGCCCGTTCGCCACGACGACGATGTGCAGGGCGCCGTCCACGTTGGCGATGGAGACCTGGGTGATGCCGCCGAGGTCGGCGACGGTGGTGTTGAGGTCGACGAACTTCTGGCCCCAGCCGCCGTCCAGGTTGTGGACGGCGTAGTGCAGGTGCCCGTCACCGCCGAGCGCGAGGACGTGGGTGTCGCCGTCGATGCCGACCGAGGAGACGGCGCGCACACCGCCGATGTTCCCGGCCGCCGCCTGGACGTCCTCGTACGGCGTCCACGAACCGTCGTAGAGACGGGTCGTGAGGTACAGGTCGGCGTCGCCGCGCACCAGGGCCCGGGTCTTCCAGCCCCAGGACCTGGCCCGCACCTGCTGGACCCAGCCGGAGACGTCGTCGACCCGGGCGCCGTACGCGCCGGTGCGGGTCTCGCCGGCGGGGGCGCCCAGGCAGCCGCCCTGCCAGGAGCGGGAGGCGACGGCCACCAGCTCGGCCCTGCCGCCCGTCTCGCGGACCACCGGGGCGCCGGTGTCGCCCTTGCAGACCGCCGCGCCGCCCGTGCCGGTGACGCCGAGGCTCGTCGCGCTCACCGTGTCGAGCGAGAACGCGCCGGTGTGCAGCTTCAGCGGCGCCCACTCGTCCTTGGTGCGCCCGTACCCGGGCACCCGCAGCGGCTGCCCGGCGGCGGGGGCGGTGGAGGCGGCCGCGATCGGGGCGATGCCGTCGACGGGCGTCGCGAGGCGGGCCATGACCAGGTCACGGCCCTGGTACGGCACCAGCTCGGAGACCTCGGACGTCTTGCCGCCGGAGGTGGTCAGGTCGGTGCGGCCGACGGTGGCGGTGGTCTTCCACTTCGGCGCACCGGCGGCCGGGGCCTGCGGCTGCGCCGGGTCGTCGGCGAAGCAGGAGGCCGCGGTGAGCACCCAGTTGCGGTCCACCAGGGCGCCGGTGCAGGTGCGCAGGCCGTCGCCGATCGCCAGGCGGGCGGTGTAGGCATAGGAGCCGTCGGCGGCGGCGTCGCCGACCACGGCGCCGGCCGGCGCGCAGGTGCCCAGCACGCCGGCGGCGGTGGCCGCGGCGAGTACGCCGGTGCGCCAGGAGCGGGACGGGGTCGTGCGGGGCATGGGGATTCCTCTTCGGGTGAGTGGGTGACCGCTTGTCGGGGCCGCGGGGCCGCCGTCGGCTTCGCGCCGGCGGCCCGGGCGGGGTGTGCGAGGGGTGTGCGAGGTCTGCTACCGGCCGGGGACGGCGATGCCCTGGGTGGACTTGCCGCTGCCGCTCCAGTCGCCGGTGACCGGGAACCCGCCGTCGCCGTAGGAGACGGAGGCGGCGGATCCGTCGGCGGTGGCGCCGCGGAAGCGGAAGACGCTGCCGGCGGGGTGGTAGACGCCGACCTGGGTGGTGCCGCTGCCGGTCCAGTCGCCGGCGACGGGCGTGTCCCCCTTGTCGCCGAACGTGAACGTGGTGTCGGCGTCGCCGTCGTGGTCGGAGTTCACGAGGTAGAACGTGGCGGTGTCGGGATTGAACAGCCCCGGGGTGTCGTAGCCCTTGTGCGTCCAGTCCCCGGCGATCGGCTTCCAGTTGCCGCCGTCGCCCAGCATGAAGGTCGTCACGGTGCCGTCGTGGTGGCGCAGCCGGAACTCCGCGGTGCTCGGGCGGTAGGTCCCCACCTCGCTGGTGCGGCCGCCGTCCCAGCGGCCGACCACGGGGACGTCGCCCGGCTCGCCGAACGGGAGGTCGATCGTGGCGGGGCCGCCGTCGAGCGAGTTCGTCAGGTGGAAGCGGGCGGTGGTGGGGTCGTAGGCGCCGGGGGTGTCCCCGCCGACGCCGTCCCAGTTGCCCGTCAGCGGGATCATCGGGCTCTTCCCGAAGTCGAACGTGGCCCGGGTGTTGACGTTGGACTGCGCGGAGTCGGAGAGGAACCAGCGCAGGACGCCGGGCGCCTGGGGCGGCATCGTGCCGGAGCGGAGGAACCTGATCCAGTCGGCGAGGTCGTCGGTGCGGGCGCCGACGGCGCCGTCGCGGGTGGCCTCGGCGCTGCCGAGGCAGCCCTTCTGCCAGGAGGTGCTGCCGACGGCGACGAGCTGGGCGGTGCTGCCGGTCCCGCGCAGGGCCGGTCCACCGGTGTCGCCCTTGCAGAGGGCGGCTCCGGCCGGCGCGGTGCCGGTGATGGCGATGCCGGTGGCGGTGACGCCGTTGACGCCGAAGGCCGCGGTGTGGAGCTTGTCGGGCACCCAGTCGGCCTTGGTGCGGCCGTAGCCGGCGACGCGCAGGGTCTCGCCCGGGGCGGGTGCTGTGGTGGCGACGGCGAGCGGGGTGATGTCGGTGACGGGGGTGGCGAGGCGGGCCATGACCAGGTCACGGTCGGTGCGGGGGACGAGCTCGGCGATGTCGCGGACCTGGCCCGTGGTGGTGGGGTCGGTGCGGCCGACGGTGGCGGTGGTCTTGAGGGTGGGTGGGCCGGCGGGAACGGTTGTCGGCTGGGCGGGGTTGTCGGCGAAGCAGGAGGCGGCGGTGACGATCCAGTACGGGTCGATCAGGGCTCCGCTGCAGGCGCGTTGGCCGTTGCCGATGTCCAGTTTGGCGGTGAAGGCGTAGGAGCCGGCGGGCGCGGCGTCGCCGCTGACGGCGGGTGCGGGCGTGCCGGACAGCAGGCTGCCGGCGAGGACGGCGGCGGTGAGCGTCCCGGCCGTCCATGCGGAGCGCGGGTGCGAGCGGAGCATGGGGTGGTTCTCCAATCCTGGACCTGACGGCGTCTCGGACGGGTACGTCACGGGTGCGCTCAACCGGTCGCGGTCAGCCCGTCGTGGGGATCTGGCCGACGACGGACCAGCCGGACCAGGCCCCGTCGCCGGCCTTGGTGGCATGGGCCATGACGCCGTCGGTGCCCTGGCCGAAGACCTCGGCGGTCCGGGTGTCCGGGTTGTAGACCGCGGCGGGGGAGCCGCCGAACTTCCAGCTGCCGGTCATGGTCCAGGCAGACCAGCCGCCGGCGCGGCTCCACGTCGCCCGGTACATGGAGGCGTCGGTGCCGGTGGCGAACAGGTCGAGGGTGTTGGCGAGCGGGTTGTGGAGGACGGCGGGGGTGCCGGCGAACTTCCAGTCGCTGGGGCCGATCACGTACCAGCCGGACCAGCCCTCGCCGTTGGTGTTGTAGAGGTGGGCCATGGTGCCGTCGGTGGTCAGGGCGAAGACCTCGGCGGTCCGGGTGTCCGGGTTGTACACGGTGGTGGGGACGCCGCGGAACTTCCAGGTGCCGGTCATGATCCACGGTGTCCAGCCGCCGGCCCGGTTCCACGTCGCCCGGTAGATGGACCCGTCGGTGCCGGTGGCGAACACGTCGAGGGTGTTGGTGACCGGGTTGTGGACGACGGCCGGTACGCCGACGAAGGCGCCTCCGGGGTTGAGGGTGAACCAGCCGTGCCAGCCCGCCCCTTCGGTGTTGTAGAGGTGGGCCATGACGCCGTCGGCGCGCAGGGCGAAGACCTCGGCGGTCCGGGTGTCCGGGTTGTAGACGGTGGTGGGGGAGCCGCGGAACTTCCAGTCGGCGGTCATGATCCACGGTCCCCAGCCGGTGGCTCGGCTCCACGTCGCCCGGTAGATGGACCCGTCGGTGCCGGTGGCGAACACGTCGAGGGTGTTGGTGACCGGGTTGTGGACGACGGCCGGGGAACCGGTGAACCGCGCGCCGTCGCCGAGGACGTACCAGCCGGACCAGCCCTCGCCGTTGGTGTTGTAGGCGTGGATCATGGCGCCGTCGCTGCGCAGGGCGAAGGTCTCGGCGGTCCTGGTGTCCGGGTTGTAGACGGTGCTGCGGCCCCCGGAACGGGCGGCGACCACGGCGGACCAGGCGGAGACGGCCTGCTGGATCCAGCCCCCGAGGTCGTCGACCCGGGTCTCGTACGCGCCGGTGCGGGTGGTCGCGGGGGCGCCGAGGCAACCGTTCTGCCAGGAGCGGCTGTTGACGGCGGCGAGCTCGTAGTGGTCGCCGACCTTGCGCAGGGCGGGGCCGCCGGTGTCGCCCTTGCAGACGGCGGCGTCCGCGGGGGATTTGGCGGCGATGGCGAGGCCGGTCGGGTCGACGGCGCCGACGGTGAAGGCGGCGCTGTGGAGCTTGTCGGGCACCCAGTCGGCCTTGGTGCGGCCGTAGCCCGTCACCAGCAGGTCCTCACCGGCGGCGGGGGCGGTGGTGGCCACGGCGAGCGGGGTGATGTCGGTGACGGGGGTGGCGAGCCGGGCCAGGACGAGGTCGCGGTCGGTGCGGGGGACGAGCTCGGCGATGTCGCGGACCTGGCCGGTCGTGGTGGTGAGATCGGTGCGGCCGATGGTGGCGGTCGTTCGGAGCGCGGGCGGGCCGGCGGGGACGGTTGTCGGTTGGGCGGGGTTGTCGGCGAAGCAGGCGGCGGCGGTGATGATCCAGTACGGGTCGACCAGGGCGCCGGTGCAGGCGCGCTGGCCGTTGCCGATGTCCAGCTTGGCGGTGAAGGCGTAGGAGCCGGCGGGCGTGGCGTCGCCGCTGACGGCGGGGGCTGGCGTGCCGGACAACAGGGTGCCGGCGAGGGCGGCGGCGGTGACCGTCCCGGCCGTCCATGCGGATCGTGGGCGTGAGCGAACCATGAGGTGGCTTTCCTTCGTCTGCCGGGCGGTGGCGGTGGCGGTAGCGCCGGGGAAGCGCGGACCGGGGGTCACGCTGTGGCGGTGATCTCCAGCAGGCTGAACAGGCGCCCCTGCGGGTCCGTGCTCTCGCCGACCGACGTCCAGATGTTCTTCTTCACGTCGAAGGACTTGTTCTCGGTGCCCGTCCGCATGTCGAGGCGTACGGCGTAGTCGTTGCCCATGACCATGAAGACGGAGGGGATCTCAAGGCTCAGTCGGCCGGTCGGGCCGCTGACCTGGAAGCAGAACTGGCCGTTGCCGACCGGGTCCGTGACCGCGTTGCCCCGAGCGCGCACCTGGATCAGGCCGGGCCGGCCGTCGCAGGTGACGAGCAGGATGTGGCCGTCGCCGCCCTTCAGCCTGATGCCGCGCTCCTGGAAGATCTTGTCGGCGTTCGGGTAGGCGAAGTCCTCGACGGCCGGAGGCGGGGTGTCGTCCGCAGCGGCGGCCCCGGCGGTGCTCGCGGTTCCGGCGGGCACGGGGGCGGCACCGACCGTGGTCAGACCCGTCAGGGCGACGGCACCGGCGACGGCGCCGACGGTCAGGCAGCGAATCAAAGGCTTCATGCTGGTGGGGCCTCCTCGTGCGGAATTCCACGGGCAAGGGAATGGTGTGATCGAAGTAAACGACGCATCGACCCGGGCCTGCGCAGGGCGCTTCGCCATCGGATCGGAGGCCTATTGGTATCACGGTTGCCGAGTTCCGTAAAAGGGTCGGGTTCGAGCCAATATTGCGGGCGGAGTGGCCTGCGGCGATCCCCTTCGGAATCCGCAAGCTCGGCCGCATGACCCTCTTGAAACGTCTCTGACCAGCTACTTCTTCAGCTCGACGGCCCGGCGTGCTCGATCCGTGGCATGGCTCGTGAATTCAGTATCGGGCCCGTGGGTTCACGACCTGTGCGACAGTTCGACAGGTTGTTGTAGACGGTTCCGAAAAGGCTTCAAATTCCAGTCGAAAAGCACTCAAGGAATTGAGGAGAAATGGTCGATAAATTATCCGGGACCATGTCCCCGCCTATGCGCCTCCGGCGCGCCCGGCTGACCGCGGTGACGGCGCTGTCGCTGGCCATGGCGGTCTTCGGCACGACGGTGGCAGCGGCGGTCCCCGCCGATCCCGGACCGGCGCCGCTGCCCGCGGGCGCGCGTGCCCAGGTGGTCGAGGCGTGGATGGCCGGCGGGTCGGCGGTCAGGGACGCCGCGGCCGCCGCGCTGGTCGGCGGCGATGCCCAGATCGGCGACTTCCTGGCCACCGGCCTGCGGCGGGCGACCGCCGAGGACGAGCGCTTCGCCGTCCTGAAGATGCTCTCCTTCTCCGGTGCCGGGGTGCGGGCCGCCGCCCAGCAGGCGCTGAGCGGTACGGACGAGCAGCTGCACCAGTTCGTGCTGACCGGCTATCAGGCCCCCCTGAAGGAGGACCAGACGGTGGCGACCGTCGCCACCACCAACACGGGTGGCCGTGCGGTCCAGGAGGCGGCACAGAAGGCGCTCAACGACGGTTCTGCCAAGGCGCTGACGGACTTCCTCGGCACGGGTCTCGCCCGGGCCCGCAAGGAGGACGACCAGGTCCAGGTCGCCAGGGTCATGGCGACCGGCGGCCCCGAGGTGCAGAGGCTCGCGCAGCGGGCCCTGAGCGGAACTGCCGACGACATCGCGGACTTCCTGGAGAGCGGGCTGGAGCTGGCCCGTGCGCGTGACCAGGAGACCCTGACGATCAGCCAGCTGGTCGAGGCCGCGACGGAGGCCGGCAAGCGGGCCAAGGCCGAGACCGACGCGGCCAAGGCGGCGGGTGAGCGCGCGCAGGAGGCTTCCCGGCTGGCCAAGGAGGCCGCGCAGAAGGCCGCCCTGGAAGCCGAGGCGGCCAAGAACGACCTCGTGAAGGCGGGGCAGGCCGCGAACCGCGCGGCCGAGGCGGCACAAGGCGCGGCCAACGCCGCGCGGACCGCGATCCAGGCCTCCAGTACGGCGGTGGCCGCGGCCCGGACGGCGGCGAACGCGGCCCGCGGCGCGGCCAGCGCCGCGGCGGCCGCCGGCCAGGCCGCCACGCGCGCCTACCAGGCCGCCTCGGCGGCCCGCCAGGACGCCGGCCAGGCGCAGGCCGCCCGCAACGCGGCGCAGGCCGCCCGGGACGCGGCGGCGGGAGCCCGCAGCGCCGCGGACGCCGCCGCGAGCGCGGCCGTCTCGGGCGCGCAGGCCGGGCTCTCCGCGAGCTCCGCGGCCAGCGCTGCGCGCAACGCGGCGGACGCTGCGGACGCGGCGAGTTCGGCCGGGGTGTCCGCCGGCCAGGCCACGGCGCAGTCCCGGCGGGCGTCGGAGGCGGCCGCACTCGCCCGCAGCGCCTCCGCCTCCGCCGACGCGGCCGCCAAGCGGGCCAACTCGCTGGCCTCCCGCGCGGCTTCGGCCGCGAAGGACGCGCAGGCGGCCGCCAACGGGGCCGCCACCCACGCGGAGAACGCCGCGAAGGCGGCGGACGAGGCCGCCAACCAGGCGGGCAACGCCCAGGACTGGGCGAACAAGGCCACCGAGCACGCCAACGCGGCGGTGGCCGCCGCGAAGGTGGCGAGCGACGCCGTGGCGGTGGCCCAGAACGTGGAGAAGCTCGCCCGGGAGAGCGAGCAGGAGGACCTCGCGGCCGACACCAAGCTGGGTGTCGACGAGGCCACCGCGCTCCGCAAGGACGGCCAGGAGGAGGCACGGTCGCGGGAGACCGCCATGACCCAGGCGGCAGCCGTCGACGAGGCCACCCGGCAACTGGTCGCCAAGGCCGCCGACCCGGCGGTCGACACCGCGACCGCGGTCGCCGCGGGCCGCAAGGCCGCCGTCAACCTGCTCTCCAGCAGCGGCGCGTGGACCAGCCGGGCCGCGCAGAGCGCGCTCTCCGGTACCGACCGGGAGGTGGTCGACTGGGCCGTGTCGCAGTACCCGAAGGCTCTGCGGCAGGACGACCGGGAGAAGGCGCTGCTGTTCTCCACCCTCGGCGGCCCCGGCCTGGCGGAGGCGGCGCAGCGGGCGCTGGCCGCCGACAGCCCGGCACAGATCCAGGCCTTCCTCACCCAGGGTGTCTACGACGTCCAGGCCGACGACAACCGGATCCGGATCCTCAAGCTGATCGACAACGCGGGCAAGGCGGTCACCGCCGCCGGGAACAAGGCCCTGAGCGACCCGTCACCGAAGGCCCTGACCGACTTCCTGGCCACCGGCTACTGGTCGGCCAAGGCCGAGGACGACCAGGTGGCCGCAGCCACCGTCATGGGACGGGGCGGCCCCGTCGTGGCGGCCCTCGGACAGGTCGTCCTGTCCGGACCGGACTCGATGCAGAGCGACTACGTCGCCTGGGGACAGTACCGGGCGGCCCAGAAGGACCAGGACACCGCCGCCCACGTCGCGGCGGTCCGGGCGCTGATCGCGAGTGCCGCCCAGATCGCGGCACAGGCGAACCAGGACGCGGCCGAGGCGTCCGCGGTCGCGGCCCGGGCCCGTTCGGCCGCCGAGGAGGCAGGCCAGTGGGCCGACCGGGCCCGCACGTCGGCCTCGCAGGCCAAGGGCTACGCGGACGAGGCCCGCAACAGGGCCGCGGAGGCCACGGCCTCGGCCTCGGCCGCGGCGTCCTCCGCCCAGCAGGCGAAGACCGCCTCGGCCACGGCGAGGACGGCGAGCCGGCAGGCCAACTACTCCGCGAACCAGGCCGCGGTGTCGGCCCACAGCGCGGTCGCCTCGGCGGCCGGCGCCGCCGCGTCGGCCGCCGAGGCCAGGGGCTCGGCGCTGGCCGCCGGCAAGAGCCAGGAGGAGGCCGCCCAGGCCGCCAACGAGGCCGGGAGCATCGCGGTCCAGAAGCGGGCGCAGGAGCAGGCAGCGGAAGCGGCCAAGGCGGCGGAGCAGGCCCGGCAGAACGCCGCGAACCACGTCAATCCCGCCGACAACCCGGGTAACGACAGTGTCCGGCCGCTTCTGGGCCCCGGCGGCTCCAGCCCCGGCGGCATGGACGGCGCACTCGAGATCATGATCCGCGAGTACGCCCAGTACACCGGCGACCTGAGTACCTGGTTGGGGGCTGCGTCGGCGGCGGTCCTGGTCACTCCGGCCTTTAAGATTTCCCCCGTCCTCTCCCTGGCGTCGTTCGCCACCGGCGGGGTGAGTGTCCTGCTGACCGGGATCGGGCACGGCTGGACCAGCAAGCCGTTCCAGTCCTCCCTCGCCTATTTCGGGCTCAACACCGTCATCGCCACACAGGGCAAAGTGGTCGAGAAGTTCGCGAAACTGGGGCCGAAAGTGGCGGACAAGGGAGCCCAATTCGTCATCGGGACAGGATCGGCTGTCATGAACCTCGTCGCCTCGGATCCCTGGGAGCGGCTCCCCGGCTGGCCGTACTTCTGAGCGCCCGTGCGGCGGTGGCTCCGGCCACCGCCGCACGTCGCCGCGTACCCGGGCGGCGGTCGACGCCCGGCCGCCGCTCCGCCCTCGCCCTACCGGCCGCGCCGCAGCGCCCCCGGCACCGCCGACAGGTCCTGCTCGGCGATCTCCGGGTGCGCCAGCAGCACCTCGCGGGCCGCCGCCAGCACCGGGCCGCCGCCCGCCAGGGCGAGGTCCTTGGCGGCCAGGCGGACCGGGAAGTCCGACCCCGTGCCGAACGCCCGGGTCGCCACCCCCGCGAGCGGCCCGGCCGACAGCACCTCCCGCGCCTGCTCCTGCGGAACGCCCAACTCATCGGCCACCGCCAGGACTTCGCCCAGGACGGTGACGGAGGCGACGATCGCGCCGATCACCACCACCTTCAGTGCCGCGCCCGCGCCCGGGCCGCCGCAGCGCCGTACCCGGCCCAGGTGCTTCAGGACCGGCTGCGCGCGGTCCAGGTCGGCGTCCTCGCCGCCCGCGAAGACCGTCAGGTCGCCGGTGGCCGCAGGGCCCGTGCTGCCCATCACCGGGGCGTCCACCAGGGCGACGCCGTCCGGCAGTTCGGCGCGCAGGGCGGCGGTGGCGCGCGGACCGATCGAGGACATGTCGATCCACAGGGTGCCCGGGGCGAGGTCGGCCGTGAACCGTCCGGCCAGCTCGGCGACGGCCTCCGGGTCGGACAGCATGGTGACGACGACGTCCGCGCCGCGCACGGCCTCCGCCGGAGTGGCGGCCTCGGTGGCCCCGGCCCCGGTGAGGTCACCGGCGCGGCCGGGGGAGCGGTTCCAGACGGTCAACGGGTAGCCGGCGTCGGCGAGTCGGCGGGCCATCGGCAGGCCCATCCGGCCCAGTCCCAGAAAAGCGATCTTCTCCATGGCCGCCACGCTAGGCAGCCACGAGCCAGGCGACAAGCGAATGTCCCGCATGGTAGTCATGCGGAATGGACATGGCTTGGCTGGACGTCTTCCGCACCGTCGCCCACCTGGGCTCCTTCACCGCCGCCGGCGAGCGGCTGGGCTTCACCCAGTCCGCGATCTCCCGCCAGATCGCCACCCTGGAAGCCGAGTTGGGCACACCGCTGTTCGACCGGCTGGCACGCGGGGTGCGGCTCACCGAGCACGGCCGGGCGCTGCTGCCGCACGCCGAGGCGATGCTGGAACGGCTCGACACCACCCGGCGCGACCTCGTCGCCCTCACCGAACTCACCGCCGGACGCCTGCGGGTCGGCGCCTTCGACAGCGCCAACGCCGCCCTCGTCCCCGGCGCCCTCGCCGCCTTCCGCGCCGCGCACCCGGACGTGGCGATCAGCCTCACCGAGGGACTGGCGGCGCACCTGCTGGACCTGCTCGCCGAGGGCGCGATCGACCTCGCCCTGGTCGCCTCGTACACCGAACCCGCCGACACCGGCGAGCAGTTCGACTTCCGGCCGCTCATGGACGACCCGGTGCTCGTCGCCCTCCCGCGCGGCCACCGCCTCGCCAGGCGCCGCCGCCTGCGCCTGGCCGAACTCGCCGACGAACCCTGGATCGCCGCCCGCCGCCACGCCGAGTCCACCCTCCTCGCCGCCTGTGTCCGCAGCGGCTTCCAGCCCCGCATCGAGTACACCGTCGCCGCCTGGACCGCCAAACTCGGCCTGGTGGCCGCCGGGTTGGGCATCACCCTGATCCCCTCCCTCGCCGCCCGCGTCACCCGCCCCGGCATCGCCCTCATCCCGCTGCACCCCGACGACACCCCGGTCCGGCAGGTCTACACGGTCACGCGGCGCGGCCGGCGGGTGCCCCCGGCAGCCGAGGCCTTCGCGGCCCTCCTGCGCGAGGGCGCCGGCTAACGGCGCGCGGCGAGGACGGCGGTCAGGGCGCTGACGGCCGGGCCGCCGAGGAGCAGCACGGCCGGGTGGCGGGGCCGGGACTGCAGGGTCAGGCGGAAGCCGCCGACGCGGAACTCCAGGAACGGGCGAGGGGGACGGGAACGCTGCTGTCGGCGCATGGGGATCTCCGTGGATGGGACGACTTCTCGGTACAGCGCCCATCACAATGGTCTGCACGGTGGTTGCGTCAGGTCGCAACCGGAACTTGCGGTGGGAGAGCGCAACTTGCCGAGGGCGCAACACGAAGACCGGCACGGGGTGCCCGTGCGGAGGGGACTGGCCCCGCTGGACGAGCGGCTGTCGGAGCCGGAGCGGCTCTGTGCGGAGCGCCTGCGCGAGTTGCGAGAGCGGATCGGCCTTACCTCGGAGGAGTTGGCCGACCGGCTGAGCGGGGACGGGATCAGCATCGACAGCACTCGGCTGTCGAAGTTCCTCAACGGCCGGGAGGTGCCCCGCCGGGAGATCGCGGCCCGGCTCCACCTTCTGGTGGCCGAGCGCGAAGGTGTACCGGTCGACGCCGACGAGCTTGCGCGGACCCGGTCGGCCATGTACGCGGCGGCGCGCGTCCGCAGTCCGCTCCAGGCCCGGGAGTTCGAGCTTGCCACGGCCCACGAGGACCTCTGCCGCCACCGTGCCCGGACGGTCCAGGAGCTGGCCGACCTCCGGAACGAGCTCGAAGACGAGCGCAAGCGGCGGAAGGACGCAGAGGCCGCGTTGGAGAACCTCGGCATCCGCAGCCGGGAGGAGGCCCGCATGCTGACCGGGGAACGGGACGCGGCGCTGGACCGCATCGCCCAGCTGGAGAACCAGATCCGGCAGGCGGGGGCCGTGCTCAGGCTCCGTGAGAGGGATGTCGCGGCCCTCGACCAGCTCATGTCCGCAACAGACACCGAACTGGTGCTGTGGGAGATGGGCGGCCCGGGTGGTCTGACGGGGATCCGTGCGGCGGTCGTCTGCCTGCGGGACGCCGACGAGGACGCGGCCGCGGACCGCCTCATCGAGCGTATCGCGTGCGGCTACTCCGTGCGGGACGTCATGCGTCTCGTCGCCGAGTTCGAGGCCATGCGCCGCGTCTACGACAGCACCGGTGTCGAACGAGCGCTTGCCCGGTTGCGAAAGCCCGTCGACCTCTTCCACTGGCTCTCCGGCGAGGGCCGCGAGAGCAAGGCGCGGTCGGATGTACTGACGGCGGTGGCTTCGTTCGCGCCGGTCGAGCACCTGGTGCGGATTCACAAGGCCTGCGTGGAACATGGAAGTTCCGAGCTGGACCAGGCGCTGCGGAAGGCCATGGTCGCGGAGCGGCGAGCGGTCCCGGAGGACATCGACGACGTGTGGGCCGAGGACCTCCGGAAAGGACTGGCCGCCCTGAACGAGTGGAGGGCGACCAGTCCGTAGCCGCCCTTCCTCAGCAGACGGTGTCCGCTGCCGGCAGCGCCCCCGTCGACAGGTAGGCGTCCACCGCCGCGTTCGCGCACGGGCTGTAGCCGTTGAGGGTGAGGGTGTGGACGCGGCCGGGGACGGTGACCAGGCGGGAGCCGGGCAGGCGGGTGTGGAGGGCGAGGGCGCCCTGGTAGGGGGCGTGGGTGTCGCCGGTGGCGTGGAGCTGGAGGGCGGGGACGGCGTTGCGGACCTCGACCGGCGGCTCCAGCGGGGCGCCGCGCCAGGAGGCGCACGGGACGGGGCCGTTGTAGACCGGGCCGAAGACCGGCTCGGTGGCGCGGGAGCGTTCGACGGCGTCGCGGTACCACGCGGCCGAGCGCGGCATCGCCACGTCGTCGCACACGATGGCGACCGTGGACGACAGGCCGGCGCCGGCCTCCGGGCCCGGGGCGAGGAGCATGGTCAGCAGCTGGTGCAGGGCCGGGCCCGCCTGTACCGGCCGGCCGTCGGCGGCGTCCAGCAACTGGCGCAGCGCGTCCGCGTATTCGGCGCTGTCGCGGTCGTCGCTCTGGAAGACCGCGAGCAGGACCGGCAGCAGGGCGCCGTCGAGCCGGTAGCCGTCGACGGCGATCGGCGCCGCCTCGGCCCGGCGGACCAGGCCCTCGACGGTGGACCGCACCGCCGCCGGGGTGGCGCCCAGGTGGTGGGCGGCGTCGCGCGGCGCGGCCCAGGCGGCGAAGTCGTCCAGGGCGCGCTCGTTGGCGCCGCCCATGTCCTGGAACGCCCCGATGCCGTACCGGGCCGGGTCGAGGGCGCTGTCCAGCACCAGCCGGTCGACGCGCCGGGGGAACAGCTGCGCGTACACCGCGCCCAGCATCGCGCCGTAGGACTGCCCGAAGAAGGAGGTCCGCTGCTCGCCCAGCGCGGTGCGCAGCACGTCGACGTCCCGGGCGGTGTTGCGGGTGGTCAGGTGGGGCAGCAGGTCCGGGTACTTGCTCCAGCAGGCGTCCGCGTCGGCCTTGGCCAGGCGCCAGGCCTGCTCGAAGCCGGCCTGGCCGGTGCCGGTCGAGCGCAGCCAGGTGCCGCGCGTGAGGCCGCAGTTGGGGCCGCCGGCGCCGACCCCGCGGGGGTCCATGCCGACGAGGTCGTAGGCCGCCGCCGTCCCGGGCGCCAGCTGCTCCCGCAGCGCGGCCGGCATGTCCAGCCCGCGCTCGCCGGGCCCGCCGGGGTTGGTCTGGAGTATCCCGCGGCGCTTGGCGGGGTCGGCGGAGCGGATCCGGGAGACGGCCAGGGAGAGGGTGCGGCCCCGCGGCTCGCGGTAGTCCAGCGGGACGGTCAGGGCTGCGCACTCGGCGCCGGCGGCGGCCAACTGCGGTTCCTGGCAGGCGGACCAGGCGAGCGGCTGGCGGTGGAAGCGCTCCAGCGGGTCGGCGGCGGGGGAGGCCGAGGACGCGGGGGAGGCGGGGGCGGCCGCGCCGAGTACGGCGGCCGCGGACAGGGCGAGGGCGGCGGCGAGCGCCGGTGCGGTCTTCATGTGGGCCACCCTAGAAGGGAGTTGACCAGCGCAGGGCCCCGGGTCCTGGAACTGCCTTGACCTCAAGGCGGCTTGAGGTCCTACGGTCGGCCGTGTCCTGACGACCAGGTGAAGGAGCACCGGACATGACGATCAAGACCTACGAACCGCAGACCATCGCCGCCCAGCCCATCGGGGCGTGGACCGGCGAGCTCTTCCGCCGCCTGGTGGTGGACGGCCTGCGCGTGCAGCTCGCGGTGGAAGGCCTCACCCAGCCGCACTGGTGGACGCTCAACCACGCCGCCGGCCGGCCCGGCGGGTGGACCCGCAGGACCCTGGCCGAGCGGCTCGCCCCGTACGACGACCAGGGCACCGTCTTCGACGCCGTCTTCGACGACCTGATCGCCCGCGGCTGGCTGACCGAGGACGCCGACGGGGCGTTCACCCTGACCGAGGAGGGCGAGGCCGGCCGCCTGCGCGCCCGCGAGCGCAACCTGGCGGTCAGCGAACGCGCCCACGAGGGCATCGGCACCGAGGAGTTCGTGACCACGATCAACGTGCTGCGCCGGATGGTGGCGAACCTGGGCGGCAACGGGAACCTCCCCGACTGACGGCGCCCGGGCGGCACGGGGGAGGCCGAGGACGCGGGGGAGACGGGTCGGCAGGAGGAAATTGACCCATGGAAACGGTCGCTGATTGCCACCTGATCGTGGGTCTTTCCGGCCATAGGTTGGTCACATGACGACGACGAAGAACACCGCCCCCGCCACCACCGCCGCCCCCGTGCTGACCCGCTGCGCCGAGGCCGAGATCTGCGCCGACCCGAGCTCCACCATGACGCTGCTCGCCGACTCGGCCCCGGGCGAGGGCGGCTTCACCGTCTACCGCTCCACCTTCGCCGCCGGCGCCCCCGGGGCGCCCGCGCACTTCCACACCCGAGCCTGGGAGCTGTTCTTCGTGATCGGCGGCTCGCTGCGGGTGCTGGTCGGCGAGGAGGTCACCGTGCTGGGCGCGGGCGACTTCCTGGCCGTGCCCCCGCACACCCCGCACGCCTTCGCCGCCGCCCCGGGCTCCGAGGCCGACGTGCTCTGCGTGTTCGCGCCCGGCATGGACCGCTTCGACTACCTGCGCCTGCTGGGCAGCGTCATGCGCGGCGAGACCGCGCCGGGGGCGATCGCGGCCTCGTCCGAGCGCTTCGACAACCACTACGTCGACAGCCCCGCCTGGCGCGCGGCCCTGGCGGGCGACGGCGCCTGAGACCCGCGGGCGGCCCGACGGGCCGGGGGCGCTCGACGGGCCGGGGCTGCCCGGGTGTGGAACGGTGGAAGACCGGAAGTGTCCGGCTGCGAGAGGAGTGGCCATGTCGTCGAAGCGCCGCCGCAAGAAGAAGGCCAGGGCCAAGCACGGGGCCAACCACGGCCGCCGCCCCCAGTGCTGAAACGCGGCTGAACGGGTGAGGGTGCCCGGACGGGCCCGGCCGGCCGCCCGGCACCCTCCGCTCGGAGCCGACCGCGCTCCGCGAAGCCGACCGGCACGCCCCGCTCAGAGCCGCCCGCGCCCCGCGAAGCCGCCGCGCGCCACCTTGTGGTACTGGCAGTAGTCGACCCAGCCCGCGCCGAAGGCCAGCTCCAGGACCACGCCCCGCCCGTCCGAACGGGCCTCGTCCAGCAGCCGCGCCGCGTCCGCGTCCGGCGGGGTCTGCTCCAGAGTGAACAGCCGGTTGGGGTACGGGCCCGCCGGGATCGGGTCCCGGGGCGGGATGCCGGGCCGGTCCCAGACCAGCGTCGCGCCGGGGCTGGACAGGCAGGGGGAGTCCATCCGCCAGCCGTTGGCGTCGACGCCGCCGTCGCGGTACCAGCGCAGCGCGTGCTCCAGGCTCCCGTGCGGGTCCGGCCCCTGCCCGTTGGCCTGCCACTCGGCCACGTTCGCCGCCTCGATCCGCCGCAGGACGTCGAGGACGTCCTCCCGGACGACGAAGTAGGCGCGGGCGTGGATCCGGCAGACCAGCAGGGTGTCCCGGGGGTGGTCCAGGCCGTAGGTGGACGGGCGGGTGGACTGGTCCAGCACCTGGGTCAGCAGGTGCTCGACCCCCTCCACCGCCCCCAGCGCCTCGACCAGCGCCCGGATCCGCTCCCGCTCCGCCGCCCGGGCCGCCCGCGCCGTCGGTGAACCGATCAGCCTGAGCTTGCGCCGCTCGGTCGGCCAGTGGTGCGCCCGCAGCGACTGCATGCCGTTGAGGAGCGGGTTCACCAGCATGACGACGAGGTACACGAGGCTCGTCGCCACGTCCTTCAGCAGCTTCTTCACCGGCAGGGATCCTCTCGGGTCGCGCGCGTCCGCGCCCACACCCTGGCCCGCCCGCGCCGCGGCCCGCAATCCGCCCCCGTACTCAACTCCCCAGCGTGCCCGAGCCGTTGCCGAGCGCGAGCGCGAGCGCGAGCACGAGCACGAGCACGAGCACGAACGCGACCGCACGCCGTCCGCCGCCGCCCGGACCGCGTTCGGACGGCGGCGGGACGCTGCCGCTACTTGGTGCAGGTCACGTCGGCCTCCGGCAGGCGCCCGCCCGCCAGGTAGGCGTTGACCGCGTCGTCCACGCACGCGTTGCCGTACGTCCCGTACAGCCCGTGCTGGTCGGCGCCCCGCAGGGTCAGCAGCCGCGAGCTGGGCAGCAGCCCGTGCAGCGCGACGCCGTCCCGGTAGGGGGCGCGCGGGTCGCCGGTGGCGGAGAGGATCAGCGCCCGGGCGTCGCGGCGCACCTCGGTGGGCGCCTCGCGCGGGGCGTCCAGGAAGGCGCACGGGGAGATGTTGTCGAGCAGCGGGCCGGACAGCGGGTAGCGGGCGCGGTCGCGCTCGATCCGGCGCCAGTACTCCTCGGGATCGCGCGGCGCCGCACCGTCCGCGCACAGGATGGCCTGGGAGACGCTGCCGGCCTGCGAGCCCTGCGGGGTGAACAGGAAGTGCAGCAGGGCGGTGGTCTCGGCCGAGGGGGTGACCGGCCGGCCCGCCGCGGCCTCGGCGAGCACCGCCATCAGCTCGGCGAGGCCCGCCCGTTCCGCGTCGGAGTCGCCCTGGAGGTTCCCGAACACCAGCAGCGGCACCCGGGTGTCGTCGAGTTCGAAGGCGTCCGTGCCGGTGCCGAGGACGAGCGGGCGCGCCGAGGCCGCCCCGACCGTCCGCAGCACCCCGGCGACCACCTCCTCGCGGGTGCGGCCCAGCCCGTAGGTGTCGTTGCGCCGCGCCGCCCAGTCCGCCCAGTCGGCGAACGCCCGCTCGTTCGCCCGCACCATGTTGGGGAGCAGCTCCGGCCCGACGTGGTCCGGGGCCAGCGCGCCGTCCAGGACCACCCGGTCGAAGCGGCCGGGGAACATCTGGGAGTACACCGTGCCCAGGTAGGTGCCGTAGGAGAGGCCGAGGTAGGAGATCCGCCGCTCGCCGAGCGCGCCCCGCACCACGTCCATGTCCCGGGCCGCGTCGCGGGTGCTCGCGTGCGGCAGCAGGTCCCCGGCCGCCGAACGGCACCGGGCCGCGAGGTCCCGCTGGAAGGAGACCTGGCGCTCGAAGGAGGCCCGGGTGGTCCCGGCGGAGGTGATGTTGTAGCCGATCGGCCAGTCGCAGTCGAGGGGGGCGCTGCGGCCGGCGAAACGCTGGTCCAGCCCGACGATGTCGAAGCGGGCGGCGGTGTCCTTCAACGCGGCGTGCACCCTCGTCGGCGCGCCGAGCGTCGGACTGCCGGGGCCGCCGTCGTTCAGCAGCAGCGTCCCGATCCGGTGGCGGGTGTCGGTGGCCTTGATCCGGGAGAGCGCGAGGGTGACGGTGCGTCCGCCGGGGTCGCCGTAGTCGAGCGGCACGGTGACCTCCGCGCAGCGGGCGCCGGCCTTCTCCAGGTCGGCGCCCACCTGGTCGTCCGGGCCCTGGACGCAGCTGTGCCAGTCGGGGCGCTGCTGGTAGTAGCGGTCGAGCGCCTGGGCGGTGGCGGCCTGGGCGGGGACGGTCGCGGCGGCCGTGGTCAGGGCGGCGAGGGCGAGGCCGGCCGCGAGGGTGCGGCGGCGGGCGCGCGGCCCGGCGGGGCGTGGTTCGGTGCGGTGTGGCTCGGCGGTGCGGGGGCGTGGTTCGCTCATGACGTCTCCTCGGCGGTGCGGGGCCCGGCGCGGGCCGTGGCGAAGGCAGGGGTCGTGACGACGATCGCGGTACCGGCGGCCGTGTCTACGGAGGACACCTGCACCTGTGCGAGCTGACGGTACGTCAAAAAACGGACGCCGGGGACCGGATGGTCAGTGTCCACGGCATTGACATCCCCGCCCGCCCGAAGTGGAGGTGCTCCCGTCCGGCCCGCCGTCGCCGGGCGGGCCGGACGGCGGGCGAGGCCGCTGTCGGTGGCGTGTCCTACGGTGATGCCGTCGGCGGGTACGCGGTGCCCGCCCGAGCACCGCCCGATGGAGACGACGATGACCCGCACCACCCCGAAGCGCGCCGTGGACCTGGAGCAGCTGTTCCCCGAACTGGTACCGCTGCGCCGCGACGCCGTACGCCTCCACCCGCGCGCCGGCAGCCCGTCCGCGGCCGAGAGCTCGGTCGGCGGGCCGCCGCTGTGGCCCGCCGACGAGCCGTGGCCGCTGTGCCCGAGCACCAGCCACCCGGGGGAGTGGGGCGGGCCCGCCGCGGAGGGGCCGGTGCCGCTGGTCCCCGTCGTCCAGATCCACCGCCGGGACGTGCCCCAACTCGCCTTCCCCGCCGGGACGGACCTGCTCCAGGTGCTCTGGTGCCCGTTCATCATCGGCCGCTGCCCGACCGCGACGCCCCTGGTGCGCTGGCGGAGCTCCGAGGAGGTCGGACCGGCCCTCGCCGCCGTGCCGCCGACCGTGGGCACCGCGCCGAAGGACAGCATCCCGGCACCGTGCGTCCTGCACCCCGAGCCGGTGGTCGACTACCCGAGCTGGGACATGCCGGAGGACCTGGGCCCGGAACTGCGCGTGCGGATGGAGGAACTGCGGGCCCGCACCGGCCTGCGGTACGGCTACCACCTGGCCGAGGCGCCGGGGATCAAGCTCGGAGGGTACCCGGGCTGGACCCAGGAGCCCTGCTGGCCGGACTGCCCGACCTGCGGGCGGACGATGGAGCACCTCCTGACGGTGAGCAGCTGGGAGTACGACGGTCAGTCGTACCGCACCTGGCTCCCGCTGGAGGACCGGGACGTCGAGACCGGCGAGGAGCGCCGGGACGCCGACGGCGGCCGCGGGGCGCACAGCCCCGCCGGGCTGATGATCGGGGACGCGGGCGGGGTGTACGTCTTCGAGTGCCGGTCCTGCCCGGATCGCCCGGTGGACCACCACTGGGACTGCTCCTGAGGCGCCGCCGCCTGCCCGCCGGACCGGACGGGCAGGCCGGAGCCCTTCGCCGGGCCTAGGTCTTCGGCCCGTTACGCCGTCCGTGGCGTCCCGCCTACGGTCCTTGCCGTGGATACGACGAACACGACGGATACGACCGGCATTCTGGACGAGGCGCTCCAACGACTGCACGCCTCCGGGCCCGAGCGGCTCGGACGGCTCACCAACCACGCGCCGATGGCCGTCGAGGCCCTCGCCGCCCACGGACAGGCACGGTCCGTGCACCGCTGGCTCGACCTGTACGCGCGCAAGCTGGAGGACTTCCCGCCGCGCGTCGAGCCGGTCACGGCCGCCAACTGGCGTGCGGCGCTCGGCGATCCGAGCCGCGCGGCCGACTGGATCGACCACTTCGAGGGCCAACTCGCCGACCACCCCTGGCGCGAGGTGCTCGCCCGCTGGTGGCCCCGGCTGCTGCCCGGCCTGTACGGCGGCTCCACGCACCCGGTGATCCGGGTGGGGCACGCCGTGCGCACCCTGCTGTCCGGCGGCGAGGCCACCGGGCCCCGGCTGGCCGAACTCGCCCACGGCCTCGGCTACTGGGCCGCCCGCCACCGGCCCGTCGCCGCCCTCGCCACGCTGCCCGGCGCGCTGTCCGGCGCGGCCGCCGCCCTCGACGCGGTGGTGCCCATCGCCCTCCAGGACGGCGGCTTCCCCGCCCGGCTCGACCGCGTCACCGCCCTGCCGGCGTGGGCGGCCGGGGTCACGCGGCCGCAGGAGGCGGCCGACCGCCTCGCGGAACTCGTCCGGGCGGCGACCCACCGCTACGCCGCCTACGGGCACGGCGAGGAGACCATGCTCGTCCACGCCGCCACCGCGCCCAACGCCGTGCTGCGCGCCCTGCCCGCGCTCCCGCCGGACCTGTGGCCGGCCGGCCTGCGGGCGGCCTGGACGGCGTCGGCGGCCGTCACCGCGATGTACGCGCCGACCGAGCCGGCGGCCTGCACCCCGCCGGGCACCCTCACCCCCGAGGAGGTCTTCGAGCGGGCCCTGGCGCACGGTGACGAGCACGTGATCAAGCTGGCGGACACCGCCCTCGACGTCGGTGACGCCCCCGCCCTGGCGGCGGCGCTGCGCGCGATGGAGCTGAGCGCCCCGCTGGGGTGAGGCGGGCGCGGGGCCGGACGCGGAAAGGAAATCGGTACCGGGGCGCGTCGTCGGATCCGGCGGCTTGAACGTGTACACCGGGGCGGCAACTCCCCGATGGCGCATGCCCTCCGACCCTCCGGCCCCGTCGACCCCCTCCGACCCCGACGGCTCCGACGGCCCCGCCCCGGGGCGTCCGGCACCCCACCGCAGTCCCGCAGGACGGCATGCCCTCCGAAGAACGGCGCCGCCACCGGGTGCTCCGCAACCGCGCACCCCACCACCTTCACCGCGAAGGAGTCCTGACCATGCGGAAGCTCATCGTCGACCTGGTCGAGCGCACCGTCGCCACGTACGCCGTGGCGTTCCTCGGCCTGCTGCTGGCCGACAAGTTCGACCTCACATCGATCGGCTCGCTCAAGGCGGCGGCGGTCGCGGCGCTGCCCGCGGCCCTGACCGTGCTCAAGGGCGCGGTGGCCACCCGCATCGGCGACCCGGACTCGGCCGCCCTGCTGGGCCGCAGCAACCGCGAGTAGCCGGCCCGGCATAGCAGGGGGCGGGGCGCTATCGGGCGCCCCGCCCCCTGTCGTTGATGTCCGGTCAGCTCTCGGCCGGGAACTCGTCCCCCCGGATCGCGGTGATGAAGGAGTCCCAGGCGGCGGCCGGGAAGAGGAGGGCCGGGCCGTGGGGGTCCTTGGAGTCACGCACAGGGACGAGACCGGGAAATCCGGGGGCCACCTCGATGCACTCGCCCGCGTTGTCCCCGCTGTAGCTGCTCTTGCACCACTGCGCCCCGCTCAGCTCGGCGTTCCGCATACCGGTATTCCTCCGTTACTTCGGTCATGAAGGCATGGGAGTCGTCGACCGAGAGTACAGACCCGCGGACAAGGTCGAAGTCCCGGCGGGCCTCCTGCACGATCGAAGGGGCGTCGCTGAAGTGCCCTCGGTACAGGCTCTCCGAGTAGACCCACTCCTTCCCGTCGGGCAGCTCCAACAGCACCACCGATGTGGTCGGCAGCTTCCGCGTCCTGCAGGAGAACGGCGCTACCTGGATCAGAATGTTGGACCGTTCCCCGACGGAGAGGAGGTGCTCCATCTGCCTTCTCATGGTGCCCGGTCCACCGATGACGCTCCGGATCGCGCTCTCATGGAGCACGACGATCATTGACGGCCCGTTGTCGACCAGGTAGCGGTCCTGCCGACTCAGCCGAGCCTCCACCCGCTCGGCCAGCCACTCCGGGTTGTTCCGGGCATCGCCGAGGCGAAACATCTCGTAGGCGTACTCCTCGCACTGAAGCAGCCCGTTGATCCGCATGTACTGGAGCACCCGGGCGGCCACGGCCTCCGCTTCCAGCTCGACGTACTTCTGGAACCAGTCGGGGTGCTCGATGTCCGCATGCCAGTCCACCCGCTCCCAGAGCCGCACCAGCAGGCCCCTCATGCCGAGCAGCTGGTCGGCTCGTTCGACGGTGTCCCTCGGCATCGAGCGCTTGCCGCTCTCGTACCGGGTGATCACCGTTCGGTGGCAGTGCAGGAGTTTGCCCAGTCCTTCCTGCGTGTAGCCCGCCAAATCGCGCGCGAAGCGGAGTGCTTCGCCGAACATCACCGCCGGGCTCGACGTGAGACCGTTCTCCAGACGCCGATGTGGCATCCCAAATCCCCTCAGGTACTGCGGGTTCCGCACTCCGGTGTGATCGTCACCGTAGTCCCGGCATCCTCCGGGTTGTTACCGGAATGCGGTCTTTTGCTTGCACAGCGTCATGGCGCGCGCCCCCGGCGTGCGCCCTTGCCGCCGACCGCTGTTCGGACGGGACGGGCCCGGTCCCCGACAGGCGTGTGCGGGAAGCCGGCCGGGCCGGCTTCCCGCACCGAGGGTGCTCGCGTTCCTCACCTGTGCCGTGGGGCGGTCACTGGTGCCAGTCGACCGTGGAGATGGCGCCGAGATCGCGCGCGACCGTGGAGAGCGGCTGGATGTAGGTGTACGGCCTCGGCGCGCTGCCGGGGGTCGAGCCGCCCGTCACGGTGCCGACGGCGCTGGTGCCGTAGAGGGCCGCGCCTCCGCTGTCACCGTAATCCGACTGCATTCCGGCGACCTTGACCTGGCGGGTCGAGGTATAGGTCTCGTTGCCTATCGTTGTGGTGTAGGTGGAGATGCCGTCGACGAATGTGCCGCACCTCCAGCCGCTCGCCACGCCCGAGGCGCAGATGGTCCCGCCATCGACGATCTGGTTGTCCGCGCTGCGGATGTAGTCGTTGTAGACGTTGTAGCCGTTGGACGTCTTGACCGCGCTCCCGCCGGGGGTCCAGCCCCGCGGGTTGTCCATCGCGATCAGCGCGTAGTCCGAGGCGGGGAACTGCCGGTCGGCGATGTGGCCGATCCGGGTGTTGCCCTGGTTGTCCGGCCAGCTGTCGTCGCGCCGGACCGCCGGGTTCGACTGCCCCAGCCAGCAGTGGCCGGCGGTCACCAGGTAGGTCACACCGGCCTGCTTGATCATGATTCCGGCCGAGCAGGTGCCGGTGTTGTTCTCGTCCCGCAGGCCGTCGCCCCCGACCAGGCCGGTCCGAGCGTAGGCGGTCCCCTGGTGGGTGGTGACGCTGACCTTCGCACGGTCGGCGTCGGTGATGCCGGCCGTCCGCAGCATCGCCTCGGCGTCCGTGCCGGCCGGCACGTCCAGCACGACACGGTTGGTCCGGCTGTCCAGGGACCAGGAGCTGTCGCCCGGCGTCAGCTTCTTCTCCGCGGCCGCGTCGAGCCGCTCGTGCACCTCCCGGAGTTCGGCGGTGGTGTAGGCGGCGCGCTGCGGGATGATGCCGGCGGCCCGGGCCGCGCGCTCCCCCTCGTCGTCCAGCACGTTGGCGTGGACCTCGCCGTCCATCACGTCGAGCCACACGCCCGCGGCCCTGGCGCCCTGGCTGTCGCGGAACGCCCGGGCGGTCTTCGACAGCCCGCCCTCCGCGGCGAGGCGCTGCGCCACCTGCTGCTCGGGGAGCCCGAGTTGCTGCGCCAGCGCGTGGGCGGCGCCGCCCGGGGCGGCCGGGGGCGTCAAGGCGACGGTTCCGGTGGCCGAGGCCACGGCCGGGCTCTGGGCCGCGGCCGGTGCCAGGGTCACCCCGGCGAGCAGGAGCGCGGCTCCGGCCCTGGCGAGGGTCTTCCTGGAGACCTTCATGGTCTTCTCCTTCGTGCGGATCGAACGTGTTGAGGTGAGAGGGGATCGAGCGGGCGCCGGGCCACCGCTCAGGCGAGGATGTTCATCTGCGAGGACATCAGCCGGTACTGGCCGGAGGCGTAGTCGTAGGAGACGTAGCCGGTCCAGTACGCGCCGACCAGCGAGTCGGTGAGCTCCCGGGTGAAGGTGTACGAGGTGCCGTACGAGGCCCACTGCCAGGCGCCCGAGACGTAGGAGTTCACGCCGCACTTGTCCGGATCGCAGTTGTACAGCCCGACCCAGTCGTACTTCCCGACCGGGTTGCCGTTGTAGTTCCAGCCGATCGTGACGACCTGGGTCTCCTTCACGTGGACGGCGGCGGCCCAGGTGCCCGGCGCGGACTGGGCCGCCGCGGCGCCCTGGGCGGGCAGCGCGCCCAGCAGGGCGAGGGCCAGCGCCGCCGCCTTCGTCGACAGGGCCACCGGCTCAGTCGATGTGGGAGCGGTGGGACTCGATGATGCGGTACTGGCTGGAGGCGTAGTCGTAGGAGATGTAGGCCGTCCAGTAGTCGCCGCTGACCGCCGGGACGCTGGTCAGGTACGAGGTGCCGTGGTTGTAGGCCCACTGCCAGGTCTCGTAGTTGTCGATGCCGATGGCGTTCGGGTCGCGCTTGTAGAGGCCGATCCAGTCGTACTTGCCGACGTTGTTCGGCGGGGTCCAGTTGATCTGGACGTAGCCGCCGTTCTTCTCGGCCCAGGTCGTGGGCGCGTCCGCCGCCAGCGTCGAGTTCGGCGCGCCCTGGACGCTCCGGACACCGGCGGGCACCGCCGCCGAGGCGGTGGCCGTACCCGCGAGGGGCAGCGCGACGGCCGTCACCAGGGCCGCGACGGCGGCGGCACGGGTGCGATGGGGAATGCGGGACATGCGAGTCCTCCTGGGTCGTCTGCCGGCGGTGCCACCTGGCGGCCGCCGAGTCCGTGACCGGACCAGGAACACGCTCGTGGACTCCCGCAGACAAGCGGTCAACGTCCTGTCGACGCCCTGGTCACCACGGCCGCAGACACCCCCGACGGGCGCCCGGGTAGACAACCGATGAACGGCGAAACAGTGAACTCCCGTACCACGCCCACGATTTCAGGAGGACAGGCCTCCGCAACGGGAGGGCCGCCACGCGGATCGGAGGCAGTCCGAGGCCGGTCGGAGGGCGGCGCCCGCGGTGGTGTTACGGTCGCACCGCGCCGACCAGCCGGCCGGGCCGAGGACAGTGAGGGAGCAGGGCGTCGTGGACGGACACACGGATCCATACAAGGTGTTCATCGACGTGCTGGCCCACCGCCACGCGGGTGCCCAGCGGCAGGCTCTGACCGGGGAGTCGATCGCCGCCTACACCGAACTGAACCACCTCCTGGGGCGCACCAAGGGAACGCTGGCAAGGACGGTGTGGCTCGACTGCGCCGACGAGCTCGACCGGTGCGTGAGCCTCTACAGAGACGCCTGGATGCGGTTCGCCTCGGTGGTCGGCGACGACTACCCGAACGGTGCGGACACCGCGCCCTCGCCGGAGCTGGGCCCGGAGACGACCCGAGCGTTCCAGGAGGCCGCGGACGGGCTCCGGGCCGCGCTCGCCGTCCTGCGGAGGGAGGCCCGCCTGCTCGGCTGCGAGAGCTGGGCTCGCTAGGGGCTTCCCTCCGACCCGGGTGGCGGCGGGGGATGCGGGGGATGCGGGGAGGGGCGGTGGCGGGGCCTGTCACAAGTGGAGTGCCCGCCACCGCCGGAGTGCAGAGAGACCGCCTCGGGCCACCGGGGCCGGGCGGTCTCTGCTGTTCGGGCGGGCCCATGCGCCAACACGGCCCGCTGCCGATGTTCCCGAGATGTTGGAGTGAACAGCGCCCCCCGGGTTCCGGACCCGCAGGTCCGGGTGACGCCGCTGTCAATCGTCACACCCGGCCAGGACGGCTTACAAGGGCGCGCTGCACAAAGGCGCATCAAAATCCGGTTTCGATTCGTTGAACTGCGGCTTTCTGGTACGACGTTCGCAAGATTTCAGGTAGGGGCCGGGACTGTCGCGCATCAATCCGCGCGATGTTCGCGGAACCGATTGGGATTCACCCATATGCCTGACAGAGTGTCATCCAACGGGCACCCCGTGCGACGCCAACCGCACAAGTGCCCACCCGTTGGAGTGGACAGTGATATAGGAGGGTTCCCTCGATGACGAGGAAGCGGAACAAGCGCGTCCCCATCCCCTGCGCGGACGGCGTCCCGAGGCCCGCGCGCCGCCCGGCCCTGCCCTGGCCGTTCGTGGCCGGACAGTCGTCCGTGACGGCCGTGACGGCCGTGACCGCCGGCCAGGTGGCCGTGGTGATCGTCGTGGTCGTCCTGACCGTCGCGCTCACCGCCGCCCTGGTGGCGACCGGCATGTCCGCCGGAGTGGCGCTCGAACTGACCACCGGGGGCTGGCTGTTGGCCTCCAGGCTGCAAAGGGGACGGGCCTAGGGGAGAGCGCCTGCCTGCGATGGGACGCCGAGAGAACCCGATCGAGACGACCGAGCCGGCGCTGAGCCGACTGGCCGCCTGGCTGCGGGAGCAGCGCGAGCAGGCCGGGTTGACGTACAGTCAGCTCGCCGTTCGGACCAACTACCACGCCACCACCCTGCAACGGGCCGCCAGCGGGCGCTCCCTGCCGAGCTGGAAGGTCGTCGAGGCCGTCACCGGCGAATGCGGCGGCGACCTCAAGACGGCCCGGCGCAAGTGGGTCCACGCCAACTACTGGGCCCACGTGCCCCGCCCCTCGGGGAGCCGGCGGCTGCGCGCACCGAGGCGGGTCGACCCCCAACAGGTCGACTCCTTCGCCGACTTGCGCCGGGCGATGCACGAGATGCGCCGCAAGGCCGACTGGCCCTCCCTGCGGGAACTGGACCGCCGGGCCCGCGACCGGGGCGGGCGCCTGCCCTCCAGCACGCTGGCCCTGGTCCTCAAGGGCGAGGCCCCGCTGCGCAAACCCGTCTTCCTCGCCTACATGGAGGTCTGCGGGGTCCGGGAGGCCCGCCGCGCCCTGTGGGCGGCGGCCTGGGACCGGACGAACAACGCCCGCACCCCGTTCCCGGTCAACTCGCGCACGTACCAGAGCGAGTTCACCCGGGCCATGCAGTCCTCCAGCGCCGGGACGTCGACGGACATCCTGTTCCGGCTCTGGATGACCCTGCGCACCAACCTGGCCGCCGACCGCGACGATGGCCCCGGCCACTCCGGCGCGGCGGGCCGCGGAGGCACCGACGACAACCCGCCGGTGCTCGTGTGACCCGGTCCGCGGCCGGGACGCGCCAGCCGCGTCCCGGCCGCGGGCCCCAGCCATCCACGGACGGGCACCCGCCCGCGTCCCCGTCGCGGGCCGGCATCTGCCTGCGGGCCGGCGCCCGCCCGCGCCACCTGCGGGAAACCTCGGGACACCTCGGGAAACTCGGGACACCACCATGCCGACACCACCACGCCGCCCGGCCGCCCCCGGGCCCGCCCTGGGCCTGTGGGCGCTGCACGACCTCCACCTGCGCCACTACCTGGACTACGCCGCGCTGCTCCTGTCGCCCGCCGACGCGCCCCTGGCCGTCCGCGCCGCGTTCGAGGAGCTCGGCGGCCACTGGCTCGACGCCCTGGCCACCGCCAGCCCGGCCGCCTGCGCCTGGCAGGCGGTGCGCCGCCGCGTCTGCGCCCTGGCCGGCCCCCGGCCGCTCGGCCCGGTCGCCCACCTCACCGCCGCCCAGCAGGACGTCCTGCTGCTGCACCTGGTCCTCGACCTGTCCGCCGCCGAGATCGCCGCCCTCACCGGCACCGAGCCCGCCGCCGTCCACGTCCAGCTCCGCTCCCTGGCGGCCGCCCGCCGCTGAGCGGACCCGCCCGGGGGTGCCCCCGCCGCGCGGCGCCCGGGACAGGGCCGGCGGGCCGGCCCGTACGGCCGGCGGCGCACCCGGAGGTCACCGGTGCGCCGAAGAAGAGCGCCGCGAGAATTCCCGTTTCGGCCCGAGGCCTGTTACGGTCGTAGGAGTTGCAGTTTTGGTTCCCATGAACTCTGTGTGCGCCTGCTGATTCCCATCGCAGGCGTATTTTTTTTCTGAGATCCCGGCGGGTCATCAGTGCGGCGACGAGTAGCCCGCGCAGTGCGGTCTACAGCGCCTTAGAAGGAGAATTTCCCATGGCTTTCGGCACCGTGAAGTGGTTCAACGGGGAAAAGGGCTTCGGCTTCATCCAGCAGGAAGACGGCGGCCCGGACGTGTTCGCCCACTACTCGAACATCAACGCCTCGGGCTTCCGTGAGCTGCTCGAGGGCCAGAAGGTCGAGTACGACGTCACGCAGGGCCAGAAGGGCCTCCAGGCGGAGAACATCCGTCCCGTCGCTCTCTGACATTTCCCGCCGCACGATTCTCGAATCGTAGAGGGAACCGGGGCCCGTACCGCACAGGCGGTACGGGCCCCGGCCCATGTCCGCCCGCCGTCGCCGACCGTTTTCCTTATCCGCGAACCGGAATAAAACGGGCATGAGGGAATCCGCCCACGCGCCGGACTCGGCGGATCGGCCGTACGAGCCGGTCCACGCCTTCCCGCCCTCCGCCGACCGTCCCGTGCAGAAGCCGGCGGTCGCGCCCGCCCCGGGTTGAGCCCGACGGCGGACCGGGACCGTAGACGTGGACGGGGCGCCCGCTGCCGGAGCGGGCGCCGCGGCGCGAGGAGGCAGGCGTGCTCAGGTTCCACGGCGCATGGCGGATCACCGTGGTCGGCACGAGCGCCGACTTCGACCAGCGGGCGGTCGTGCGCGGCGCGTACGGACTGCGGGTGCTGCCGGGGCGGGTCGGCGCCACGATCGCGGTCGACGAGGAGAGCTGGACGCTGTCCCTGGAACACCGCCCGTTGGGCCGCACCTGGCAGCCCAACCTGCGCACCACCCCCGGTCCGGTCACCGAACACGACGGCCTGCGCAGCCAGTTGCTCACCAGCAACGACCGCCACTGGCCGGGCAAGCCGCTCGGCTACGTCAACTTCGTGCTGCGCCTGGAGCAGAGCGTCGCCCCGACCGGCGTCCCCCCGCTGCCGTCGCCGTCGCCGGGGGAGTACGGGCGGGCCACCCGGTAGCCCGACGGCGGGTCCGGGGGCTACCCCCAGGCCGGAGCGGCCCGCTGGCCGGGTGTTGCGGCGGGCGGGCGCCGAGTTGACTGGTCGTATCCGCACCAGCCGACCGACCGAAAGGCCGTCACCCGTGTCGTTCCGCACGACCGTCCGCACCGCCCCCCGTACCACCGCCGCCCGGACGACCGCCGGCGAGCCCGCCTCCCGCCGCCGCGGCGCCCGGATCGCCGCCGTCGCCGCCTTGGCCGCCGCGCTGGGCGCCACCGCCATGAGCGGCAGCGCCTCCGCGATCGTCAACGGCCGTGACTCCACCGAGCGTTACCCCTTCATGGCCACCCTCCCGCTGAGCGCGAAGCAACTCGCCGACGGCGCCTGCGGCGGCACCCTGATCGACCGCCAGTGGGTGCTGACCGCCGCCCACTGCGTGGTGGGCACCGAGGACACCGGCGTCACCCTCAAGGGCACCGTGCGCATCGGCAGCGCCCACCGCGACAGCGGCGGCAGCGTACGGAACGTCGAGCGCGTCGTCGTCCACCCCGGCTTCGGCTTCGGCGACGGCGCCACCCGCCCCAACCACGACGACCTCGCCCTCGTCCGCCTGGACCGCCCCGCCGCCGGGCAGCCCATCCGCATCGCCGACCACCCCGGCACCCCCGGCACCCCCACCCGGCTGCTCGGCTTCGGCACCGTCGTCGACACCCAGGACTACCAGCAGATGGTCTTCCCCGACCGCCTCCAGGAACTGCCCAGCCGCATCGGCGCACCGGCCGACTGCGCCCCCGGCTACGCCGACCCCACCCGCCTGTGCACGCTCAGCCGCGTCCCGCAGGCCATGGCCTGCTTCGGCGACTCCGGCGGCCCCCAGATCCAGCGCGGCCGCGGCGGCCGCTGGGAACTGGTCGGCACCACCTCCGGCCCCGGCGCCCCCGGCGTGCCCTGCGCGGGCGGCCCCGGCCTGTACACCGACGTGCCCGCCTACGCCCCCTGGATCCGCGCCACCATCGCCGCCGGCTGACGGCCCGGCACCACCACGCGGCTAAAGTCCCAGGTGAGAACCGTCGCGCCCGAGGAGAGCCCGCCATGCCGACCGACCCCGCCGCCACCGCAACCCCCGCCCCCGCCGCGCGCCCGCACCCCGCGCGCCTCGGCCTGGGCACGGCGGCCGTCGGCCGGCCCGGCTACATCAACCTCGGGCGCGACACCGACCTGCCCGCCGACCGCACCGTCGACGCCCTGCGCGCCCGCACCCACACCCTGCTCGACGCCGCGTACGCCGCCGGCGTCCGCTACCTCGACACCGCCCGCTCCTACGGCCGCGCCGAGGAGTTCCTCGGCCAGTGGCTCGCCGAACACCCCCGGGCCGCCGCCGAGGTGACGGTCGGCAGCAAGTGGGGCTACACCTACACCGCCGACTGGCGGACCAGCGGAGTCGCCGCGCACGAGGTCAAGGAGCACTCGACGGCCGTCTACGACCGCCAGATCCTCGAGACCCGCGCCCTGCTCGGCGACCACCTGGACGTCTACCTCGTCCACTCCGTCACCCCCGACAGCCCCGCCCTCACCGACCTCGCCCTGCACCGGCGCCTCGCCGCCCTCGCCGCCGACGGCGTGCGGGTCGGCCTGTCCACCAGCGGCCCCGCCCAGGCCGACACCATCCGCCGGGCCCTCGCCGTCACCGCCGACGGCCGCCCGCTGTTCACCGCCGTCCAGGCCACCTGGAACCTGCTGGAGACCTCCGCCGCCCCCGCCCTCGCCGAGGCCCACGCGGCCGGCTGGCTCGTCGTCGTCAAGGAGGCCATGGCCAACGGCCGCCTGGCCGGCCGCAACGCCACCGGCCCCGACACCACCGCCCTGCGCACCCTCGCACAGCACACCGGCGCGACCGCCGACGCCCTCGCCCTGGCCGCGGCCGCCGCCCAGCCCTGGGCCGACACCGTCCTCTCCGGCGCCGCCACCCCCGACCAGCTCACCTCCAACCTCGCCGCCACCCACCTGCGCCCCACCCCCGAGGACCTCACCGCCCTCGCGCCCATGGCCGAGCCCGCCGAGGCCTACTGGCACACGCGGGCCGCACTGCCCTGGTCCTGACGGGGCGCCCGCCGCCGGGCGTTGTCGGTGCCCGCCCCTACGGTGGGCCGCATGATCGAGCACCCGGACCTCGCCACCGCCCTCGCCGCCCTGCCCGTCGACCTGCCGCCCGGCCGACTGGTCACCGAGGAGGACGGGCGGGAGCCGCTGCTGTGGATCAGCGACGACCCCGCGCCCGCCGGGCTGTGGCGGCAGCTGCACCGCGCCCACCCGCAGACCGGACTGTGGCCGCTGCTGCTCAGCCCGCTGGACCGCGACGACGACTACCGGCCCTGGCTGTCCGGCGAGCTGTACCCGGCCGAGGCCTCCGAGCCCTCCCGCTACGACCCGCAGGCGCTGCTGCGCGGCTGGTGGAGGCAGGTCGACGAGGACGGGGACGGGGACGTGAGCGAGGACGCCGGGATCCTGGACGAGGCCCTGGCCCCCTACGGCCGCACCTGGCCCGGCCTCGCCCCCGCCGCCACCGTGCCCGACGGCGCCGCCGGCACCGAGGCCCGGGAACTGGCCGAGGTGCTGGGCTCCGTCAAGGACGTCCGCCTCGGCCTGGTGCGGGCCGGCAGCGGCGCCGAGGCGCTGACGGCCTGCGGCTGGGGCGGCCCGGCGAACCACGCCGGCACCGGCAGGATCGCCGCCGTGCTCGCCGACTGGGAACGCCGCTTCGGCGCCCAGGTGGTCGAAGTCGGCTTCGCCACCCTGGAGTTGAGCGTCCCCGTGCCGCCTGCCACGCTCGCCGAGGCGCTCCCGCTGGCCGCCGAGCACACCGCCTTCTGCCCCGACCTCGTCTTCCAGGGCACCGGCACCCTCACCGCCTACGCCGAGCAGCTGGTGGGCGCCCACCAGTGGTCCTTCTGGTGGGACTGACCTGACCCCGGGGGGTACGGGGCCGGGGGGCCGACGTCCCCGGCCCCCCGGACCCGCCCGGCGGCCGCGCGCCGCCGGTGTGGCATGCTGCGCCGGGCCGCGAACCGAGCGCGAGCACCGACCACACCACCCCCCCCGAGGAGCGCGCCCTGAACACCGCCTGCGCCGAAGCCCTGTCCGCAGGACTGCTGGTGCTCGTCCTGGTCTGCGCCGTCGCCCGGCCCTGGGGCTGGCCGGAGGCCGTCGTCGCCGTGCCGGCCGCCGCCCTGCTGGTGGCGACCGGCGCCGTCCCGCTGGAGCACGCCACCGCCGAAGCCGCCCGCCTCGGACCGGTGATCGGCTTCCTGGCCGCCGTCCTGGTCCTGGCCAAGCTCTGCGACGACGAGGGACTGTTCCGCGCCTGCGGGGCCTGGATGGCGCGCAGCGCCGCCGGACGCCCGCGCCGCCTGCTGGTCCAGGTGTTCACCGTCGCCTCGGTCGTCACCGCCGTGCTCAGCCTGGACGCCACCGTCGTCCTGCTCACCCCCGTCGTCCTCGCCACCGCCGCCCGCCTCGGCGCCCGGCCCGCACCGCACCTGTACGCCTGTGCCCACCTGTCGAACACGGCATCGCTGCTGCTGCCCGTCTCCAACCTGACCAACCTGCTCGCCTTCACCGCCAGCGGCCTGAGCTTCGGCCGCTTCGCCGCCCTCATGACGCTGCCGTGGCTGGCGGCGGTCGGCGTCGAGTACCTGGTGCTGCGCCGCTGCTTCGCCGCCGACCTGGACGCCGCCCCGGCCGAGACCCCCGAGACCGGACCGGCCCCCGCCATGCCGGTCTTCGCCCTGGCCACCGTCGGCTGCACGCTCGCCGGGTTCGTCCTCACCTCCGCGCTGGACGTCAACCCGGCCTGGGCGGCGGCCGCCGGCGCCACCGTCCTGGCCGCCCGCGCCCTGGCCCGCGGCCACGCCACCCCCGCGACGGTGGTGCGCTCGGCTGCCCTGCCGTTCCTGGCGTTCGTCCTCGCCCTGGGCATCGTGGTGCGCGCGGTCGTTGACAACGGCCTGGCCGCCGGCCTCGCCCACCTCGTCCCGTCCGGCACCGCGCTGCCCGCCCTGCTCGCCACCGCCGCCCTGGCCGCCGTCCTCGCCAACGTCATCAACAACCTGCCCGCCACCCTCGCCCTGGTGCCGCTGGCCGCCCCCGTCGGGCCCGGCGCCGTCCTCGCGGTCCTGCTCGGGGTGAACATCGGCCCCAACCTCAGCTACGCCGGCTCGCTGGCCACCCTGCTGTGGCGCGGCATCGTCCGCGACCGCGGCGTACCGGTGGACCTGCGCGAGTTCACCCGCCTCGGCCTGCTCGCCGTCCCCGCCACCCTCACCGCCGCGGTCCTGGCCCTGTGGGCCTCGCTGCGCCTGATCGGGGTCTGAGCGGGGGCCTGACGGGTGCCGGAGTGCTGTGACCGCGCCGGGCCTACGCGGGGCGCAGGACGGGATCGATCCCCGCCAGGACTTCGTGCAGCCGGCGAGCCCCCGAGGCGACGCGGTCGTCAGTGCTCCGCGACATCTCCTCGCACAGCCGCATCGCGTCGTCCCGATCATCGGAGAAGATGCCGAACACGTCGACGACCGCCCTGTGGATCCACTCGCCGTGATTCAGGTCGGCGACTGCCAGCGCGGATGCGACGATCGACAGCCCGGCCCTGTCCTTCCGCCGGAGCAGGGCTTCCGCGGTCACCAGGGTGACGAAGGTGTCACCCTGGTCGAGCACGAGCCCGAGCAGCGGCCCGAGGGCCTCCCGGACGTCGGCGAACCCTGCCAGGCCGTGACCGGCATCCGCCCGGTCCCGGTAGTCACGGCTCCGCCCGAGCTCGCCGAGCGCCGCGACGGCCGCGCGCCTCAGGTCATGCTCCACCTGTTCGCCCACCCTCCCACGATCGTCACCCCTGCCGGCCGCCATCATGCCAAGCCCGGCCTGGTGCCGCCGTGTCGTGGCGGAGCAGGAAGTCGGCGGGTCCGACGTCCCGCGTCGGGGAGTGGCCGGCGGGCCCGGTCCGGTCAGTACTCGGAGCTGGGGGCCGGTGTGAGCGGGCCGAGGTCCGGTGCGTCGCGCAACTCCACAGCCGTGCCGTGGCGTTCGAGTTCCAGGACGACCAGTTCGTTGGCGCCGGCCTGCCACAGTGGGGCGGGGGCGTAGAGGGTGCGCTGGGGGCCGGCGGCGCAGTGGCGGCCGAGCAGGAAGCCGTTGAGCCAGAGCAGTCCGCGGCCCCAGTGGGGCAGGGCGATGAACGCGTCGGCGGGGGAGGGGAGTTCGGCGGTGAAGCGGTGGAAGGCCGGCTCCCCGTCGCGTACCCCGGTGTCGTCGGTGAAGCGCAGCACGGACAGGTCGGTCAGCGGCAGGGGGCGGATCTGCCAGTCGAAGAGCCGCTGGTGGCCGTGCGAGACGCCGCGGGTGATGCCCTTGCGGTCGTCCATCTGCGGGCCGTAGTTCACCCGGCCCAGTGCCTCGACCAGGATGTCCAGCACGACGCCGTCGGCCCCGGTGGCCAGCGGCAGGGTCGCGCCGGGGGAGTTGCGCTCCAGCGTCCCGAGCGGGCGGCCGTCCGCGAAGACCTGCGCCCGGTCGGCCAACCCGTCGATGCGCAGCGGCAGTTCGGGGCGCGGCCCGGGCACGCGGGTGCGGTAGTGGATCAGGCCGCGGTCCTGCCCGACCTGTTCCATCGGCAGCGGTGCGGCGTGCCGGCGCGGCCGCGACAGCGCGTCCAGGGCCTCGGCCAGGGGCGCCCGCCCGTGCGCGCGCTCCAGCCGCTGCGGCGCCACCCGGGCTACGGGGGCGGGCAGTTCGCCGTCCGGCAGGGGCAGGTAGCGGCCGATGACCTCGCGCAGGGCGTGGAACTTCTCGGTCAGTTCGCCGGCCTCGCCGATCGGCGCGTCGTAGTCGTAGCTGGTGACGGTCGGCTCGTAGCCGGCGTCCAGCGGGTGGGCGCCGGAGTGGTTGGCGCCGGACCACAGGCCGAAGCTGGTGCCGCCGTGCGCCATGTAGAGGCTGACGGAGGCGCCGGTGGCGAGGAGTTCGTCGAGCGAGGCGGCGGTCTCCTCGGGGTCGCGGACGTGGTGCGGCAGGCCCCACTGGTCGAACCAGCCGATCCAGAACTCCATGGCGGTCAGCGGGCCTTCGCCCTGGTGGCGGCGGAGCACCGCGAGGCGCTCGGGGGCGCGGGAGCCGAAGGTGGCGGTGGCGAGGTGGCCGGGGATGGCGCCGCCCTGCTGCATGGTGTCGTGGGCGCCGTCGGCGGTGAACAGCAGGCAGTCCACGCCGCGCCGCACCAGGCCGTCGCGCAGGTGGGCGAGGTAGGCGGCGTCGTCGCCGTAGCTGCCGTACTCGTTCTCCACCTGCACCGCCACCACCGGCCCGCCCCGGCTCGACAGCAGCGGCAGCAGCTCGGGCGCCAGCGCGTCGAACCAGCCGTCCACCTCGGCCAGGTACGCCGGGTCCGCGCAGCGCAGCCGCAGCCCGTCCACCGCGAGCAGCCGGGCGGGCAGCCCGCCGAACTCCCACTCCGCGCAGATGTACGGGCCGGGGCGCAGGATCACGTCCAGGCCCAGGCCGCCGGCCAGCCGCACGAACCGGGCCACGTCCCGCCAGCCGGTGAAGTCCACCGTCCCGTCGGGCAGTTCGTGGAAGTTCCACGGGACGTAGGTGTCCACCGTGTTCACGCCCAGCGCCCGCACCCGCCGCAGCCGGTCCTCCCACAGCCGCGGGTGCACCCGGAAGTAGTGCACCGCCCCGGCCACCACCCGGTGCGGCACCCCGTCCCGCACGAACCCGTCCGCGTCGTACCCGAGCATGCGCACACCCCGCCTTCCCGCAGGACACCCCCGCGGGCCCCGGAGGCCCCGGAGACCCGGCACCGCCGAGCCTAGGTCCTCTCTTTCGGATCACGTCGGATCAGCGCGCGGCGTCGGGGTGCGTGCATCGCAAGGCGGAGGAGGGAGTCCATGCGGTGGGGGCACCTCCCGGCCGCCAGGCTGGGGGCCATCGGCGACCGACGACAACGCGGCGAGGTGCGTGCTCCGGCGTCGCGCGCCCGGCATGATCCGAAAGAGAGGACCTGGCGAGGAACCGGCCGTGGGGGCCGCTCGTGCTCAGGTGTCGTAGCAGCCGTTCCAGGGGGCGGAGAAGGCCAGGCCGTCCGGGTGGAGCTCCATCCAGACGCCGTCCTCCTCGTCCTCCTCTTCCTCGTCCACCTCCAGGACCAGGCCGAACAGGGCGCCCTCGAAGCGGACGTCGAAGGGCGCGATGGCGATGTCCTGGTAGCGCCGCCCCGGCAGGGCGTCCAGCCACTGCTCCAGCAGCCGCCGGGCCGCGGCGATCGCCTGCTGCTCGCCGTCCGCCGTCGTGCCGGTGAACTCGATGCGCGAGCCCAGGTGGCGGCCGGCCTCGTCGAAGCGGTGGAGGACGGCGTGCCAGCGCTTCTGCGGCTGCCAGTCGTCGCCGCTCCAGCCCTCGCGGTAGGCCGCGACGACGGTCGCGTAGAACTGGCCGCCCTCGCACCGCCCGATGGTGCGGGTGCGGTAGTCGGGCTGGTAGCCGATCGGGATGACCTTGGGAACGTTCACGGGCCGAACCCTAGGCCCCACCTGCGACAACGCGCGCCGGCGGGGGCCGGCGGAGCAGGGATCCCGACCGCCCCGAGGACGCACACTCCCGCCGCGATGCCCAGGGACCGCCGCCGACGGCGCGGCTCCTCGCCGCCCGCTGCCGCCGTCGAGCCGTCCCGCGTCTGGACCCCGCCCTGCGCTTCCTGTGATCATGCCGCTGAACTGAGCGGATGCCGGCAGTCGCGGTGACACGCGGCCGTAGCCGGGGGCGCGGGAGACCACGAGAGGGAACGACGGTGCACACAACCGACATCAGCGGGCTTCTGGAGCTCATGCCCCCGCCCGAGGGGGCCGGTGAATCCGGTGACTGGGCGGTGGTCGAATCGGCGTGGGGTCTGCGGTTCCCGCGCGACTACGTCGAGTTCGTCGCGCGGTACGGGGCGGGGGAGATCGACCGGTCCCTCGCCGTGTTCGCCCCCGACGAGCTGATGCCGCCGGACGCCCCGCAGCCGGGCATGCGCGGCATGACGGAGGAGGCGCGCCTGCTCTTCGAGGAGGAAGGCGAGCCCACCGGCGAGCTGCGCTCCGCCGGGCAGATCGTCGCCTGGGGAGCGTCCTGCACCGCCGACACGCTGGCCTGGCTGACGGTCGGCGACGACCCCGACGCGTGGCCGGTCCTGGTCCTGGACCGCGACGGGGGCGCGCCCCGGGTCTTCGGCCCGGGCATGGTCGGGTTCCTCCACGGGGTGGTCTCCGGGGCGGTCAGCCCGAGCCCCGTCGGCGCCGTCGTCGCCTGGGGCGAGGAGCCGCCCCGCTTCGTCCACTGGCGGGCGGGGTAGCGGCCGGCCCGGGCCGGAGCCGCGTGCGCCCGCTACCGCGGCGGCAGGCCGAGGGCGGGGAGGTGGTCGGCCATCAGGAGGGCGACGAGTTCGCGGCGGGAGCGGACGCCGGTCTTGTGGAGGATGGCGGTGACGTGCTGCTGGACGGTGGGCACGGTCAGGTGGAGCAGCGCGGCGATGTCCTTCGTACTGGCGCCGCGCACCGCGTGCAGGGCGACCTGCTGTTCGCGCGGGGACAGGCCGTGGGCGAGGATCGCCAGCGGCAGGCGCTGGACGGGGGAGGCCGGGGAGGCGACGACGGCGACGCCGCCGCGCCGGCCGTCCAGCGGGGAGGCGTGCAGGGACAGCCACTGGCCGTCGGGGGTGCACACCCGCACCTCGGCGGGGCCGCCGCGGCGGGCGGCCTGGCGGGCGACGGTGAGGAAGCCGCTGGGCACCCCGCCGGTGTGGGCGGTGGGTTCGGCCATCCGTCCGATCAGGTCGCGGGCCGCCGCGTCCGCCGAGCGCAGCCGCCCGTACCGGTCCAGGATGGCGACGGCCGGTGCGGGGACGGGCGGCAGGGGGCGGGCGCCGCGCAGGGCGGCGAGGTGGGTGTCGCGCAGGGCGGCGCCGATCGGGGCGGCGACGCGTTCGGCCAGGCGCAGGTCGGGCAGGTCGTAGCGGCCGCGGGCGCGTTCGCGCATGAACGCCGCGGAGCCCCAACGGCCGCCGCCCACATCGAAGTTGATCCGCAGCTCGTCGCCGTATCCGCAGGGGTTGAGCAACTCCCGGTAGCGGACGCTGCGTTCGGGGCGGCCGTCGGTGGCCCGGTCGACGGTCTGCGCCCGGTGGCCGGCGGTGCGGATCGCGGTGAAGGTGGTGGAGTCCTCGCCCTGGAGCTCCAGGTGCACGGCCTGCTCGAACTGGGCGGGGTCCAGGCCGTCGGCGACGGTGGAGGTGGGGAACCCGGTGACCGGGTCGTTGCCGTGCCAGCAGCCGCCGTCGTAGCCGAGCGGTTCCAGCAGCAGGGTGTGCAGCTCGCGGAACAGCGCGGCCGCGAGTAACCCGGAGGACGCCAACTCGCCTATGGAACCCAGGACTTCCCGCTCAACCTCACGTCGTTTGGCCACGGACGGAATCCTACGGACGCAGGGTCTCCGTGTCCGGTGAACGGACGAGGAAGGACGGGTACGGAGCGATGGGGAGAGGCGCCCGCCCCCGCCGGTGACCGGCGTTCCCGTCCGTCACCGGCCGTCGCGCTCGCGCCACCAGGCGACCGTGGCCCGCAGCTGCTCCTCCAGCGGCGTGGCGCGCACCGTGAACGCGGCCTCGTACGCGGAGCAGTCCACCGTGAACGGCCGGTCGAACTGGTAGCGCGTCTCCCGCAGTTCGCGCAGCAGCGGGGAGAACAGCCCCGCCACGGCCAGCGCCGCCGCGGGCAGGCGGCGCACCGCGACCGGGCCGCCGCCGGCCTCGGCGGCCAGCCGCTCGACCATCGCGCGCACCGACAGGGGAGGGGCGGTGGGCACGTGCCAGGCCCGGCCCCAGGCCCGCTCCTCGCCCGCGAGCTCGGCCATCGCCCGGGCCACGTCCGGCAGGTAGGTCCAGCTGTGCGGGGCGTCCGGGTCGCCGAGCGTCGCGACCGGGCGGCCCTTGAGCAGGTTGGGCATCACCCGCGCGGCCAGGTGGCCGCCGTCGGTGACGCCGGGGCCGAAGAAGTCCGAGGCCCGCACCTCCACCGCCCGGATCCGCCCGGCCTCGTGCAGCGCCCGCGCCCGCTCCCAGGCCGCCGCCCGCACCCGCCCCTTGGGGCCGGTCGCGGCGAGCGGCAGGTCCTCGGTCAGCGGCCCCGTCACCGGCCCGTAGCCGTACAGGTTGCCGAGCATGACCAGCACCGCGCCGCTCTCCTCGGCCGCCGCGCACAGCGAGGCGCTCAGCGCCGGCCAGAGCCGCGCCCACTGCGGCAGCGGCGGCGCGGCGCAGCCGTGGACGGCGACGGCACCGCGGGCGGCCCGCGCCAGGGCCGCGGGGTCGCTCGCGTCCAGGGGGAGGTGCTCGACGCCGGGGACGGACGGCCCGGCGGGGCGTCCGGTACGGGTGGCGACCCGGACCTCGTGGCCCTGTTCGGCCAGCAGGCGGGCGGTGGCGGCCCCGGCGGGCCCGTGTCCGACGACCAGGTGGAAGCTCATCCGCCACACCCTAGTGGTGGCCCCGGACGGGCGGGGCGCGGTGCGATATGTAGCCGGGTGGGGGGAATGGGAGATTCGGCAAATAATTGGTATGGCAGTCGTAAAAGTAGATCTATGCTGTTGGCGTTTCATGATCCTTCGTACAAAGCAGGTCTTGCTCAAGATGAAGCTGCCCCGGGTGTCCGCCGTCGTCGCGGCCGCCGTTCTGGCCCCCGCCGTCCTCTTCCCCACCACGGCCTCGGCCACCGACACCCCCAAGCCGACCGGCGTCTCCGGCCCCGACACCGGCTCCGACTCCGCCAAGGACACCGCGCCCCAGGCCGACGGCCAGGAGCAGCGCGACCGCGCCGAGGTCAAGCGCATCCTCGCCGACCCGAAGAGCGGCGTCGGCGTGCGCGAGGCGGCCGAGAAGGCCCTCAAGGGCGGCGCCGCCGAACTGCGCCACTTCCTGGACGTCGAGTTCGACGAGCAGACCAGGATCGACAACCAGGTCCGGGTCTCCCAGATCTACGCCGTCGGCGGCCCGGCCGTGAAGGCGGCCGCCAAGGCCGCCCTCCGCGGCACCGACGAGGACATCACCGCGTTCCTGACCACCGGCCAGTACGTCGCCCGCGCCGAGGACGAGGACCGCGCCAAGATCGCGGCCATCATCGCCGACCCGCTCACCGGCCCCAAGGTCCGCGAGGCCGCCGAGAAGGCCCTCAAGGGCGGCGCCGCCGAGCTGCGCCACTTCCTCGAGGTCGAACTCGCCGAGAAGCAGCAGCCCGACAACCTGCTGCGCCTCACCCGGATCGCCGACGGCGCCGAAGGGGCCGGCCCCGCGCTGCGCCTCGCCGCCGCCGTGGCGCTGAACGGCAGCTACCAGGACGTCCTCGACTTCCTGGCGACCGGCCAGTACGCCGCCCGCGCCGAGGACGAGGACCGCGCCAAGGTCGAGGCCCTGGTGGCCGACCCCAAGACCGGCCCCGGCGTGCGCGAGGGCGCCGAGCAGGCCCTCAAGGGCGGCGCGGCCGACCTGCGGACCTTCCTGACGACCAAGCTGCCCAGGCTGCGCAGCGACGACAACCGGGTCAAGCTCAGCCAGCTCATGGACCAGGGCGGCCCGGCCGTGCGCGAGGCGGCCAGCAAGGCGCTGGACGCCGGCACCGACGCGGCCGTCGACGCCTTCCTCAACGAGGGCTTCGCCAAGGCCCAGTTCGAGGACGACCGGGTCGAGGTGCTGCGCGTCATCGCCGACAAGGAGACCGGCCCGCACACCGCCGCGGCCGCCCAGAAGGCCATGGACGGCAACGCCGAGGACGTGCGGCGCTTCCTGACCGTCGAGCTGCCGAACCTGCGCTTCAGCGACAACCGGCTGAAGGTCTCCCAGATCATCGAGACCGGCGGCCCCGCGGTGAAGAAGGCCGCCATGGCCGCCTACGAGGGCAGCTACGCGGACCTCCTGGCCTTCCTCAAGGACGGCTGGGCCAAGGCCCAGGCCGAGGACCAGGCCGCGGCGGCCAAGCAGGGCAACGGCGCGGGCAGCGGTACGGGGACGGGCGCGGGCACCGGTGGCACCGGGCAGCAGCCGCAGACCGTGCAGCCGGCCGGCCTCACCACCGGCACCGGGACCGGCACCCGTACGGGCGGCGGCACCACCGGCACCACCGGTTCCGGCGCGCTCGCCGCCACCGGCACCGACGGGCTCGGCTGGGAGGCCGGCGGCGCCGCCGCGGCCCTCGCCGCGGGCGCGGCGCTGGTCGTGGCCGCCCGCCGCCGCTCCACCGAGAGCTGACACCCGGGAGCAGAACCCGGGAGCTGAATCCGGAAGCAGAACCCGGGGGCTGACACCCCCTCGCGTCCCCGTCCACCGCCCACCCGGGCTGCGGACGGGGACGCGCTCGCGCTCAGGGGCCCGGGCCGTCCGACCGCCCCGCGAAGGCGGCGCCGGGCCGCCCCGTCCAACCCCAGGCAGCCCGGCCCCCCGCCCCCGGCCGACGCGGCGGCTGGCGCGCCGCCTCGAAAACGGCCCGGCGCCGGGTCCCGCCCGGACGTCGACGGCTCAGTTGCCGCCCCCGCCACCGTCCATGTAGCTGCCCCCGCCGTTGTTGCCCACCTGACGGCGCCGGCGGCGCTGTGCGCTACGCAGCGCGTTGCCGGCACCGAGGGTGAGGGCGGCGGCCACCCGGGTCCAGCGCGGCCCGCCGCGATCGGCCCACACCACGCAGCCGCACCCCGCGACCACCAGGACCAGAATCCCCACCAGAACCGCACCGACCATCACGGCCACCCGCCTTTCCCTTGACGCCCTACTGCCTGGTAGGACGTGCGGACCGTCCCACCCGGTTCGGCCACGAGGCCGGACGCTGTGCCAGGATGCGGGTGCCGAACGGCCCAGGTCACCGTACCGGTCGTACGGGAACCGTACCGACCAGCACCACCCGCCACCCACCCGTCAGCCGTACCCCGAGGAGTCACCGTGGCCACTGCCCGGTTCGCCACCCTGCACACCACGGCGGGCCCGATCCGCCTGGAGCTGTTCCCGTTCCACGCGCCGAAGACGGTCCGCAACTTCGCCGAACTCGCCGAGGGCACCCGGGAGTACACCGATCCGCGCACCGGCGAGCCGGGCCAGGGCCCGTACTACGACGGCACGCTGTTCCACCGGGTGATCAAGGGCTTCATGATCCAGGGCGGCGACCCGACCGGCACCGGCACCGGCGGCCCGGGCTACGCCTTCGCGGACGAGTTCCACCCGGAGCTGTTCTTCACCAAGCCGTACCTGCTCGCGATGGCCAACGCCGGCCCGGGCACCAACGGTTCGCAGTTCTTCATCACGGTGGGCACCCCCGCCCACCTCAACCGCAAGCACACCATCTTCGGTCAGGTCGCCGACGCCGCCTCCAAGGCCGTGGTCGACGCGATCGCCGCCGCCCCGACCGAGGACGAGCGCCCGGTCGAGGACGTGGTGATCACCTCCGTGGAGATCGAGCAGTCCTGACCCGCAGCCCGCCGGCCCTCCCGTCCGGCCGGCGGAAACGCGAAGCCGCCGCCCGGCGCGGTGCGCGGGCGGCGGCCGTGGAGCGGGCGCGGTGTCAGGAGCAGCTGTTGAACGTCGCGCTGGTGTTGGCGATGTAGAGGGTGGCGCCGCCGTTGGGGTCGGAGGTGACCGGGATGGTGATGGTGTCGTCGGCGGTCCACGGGAAGCCCTGGGCGTCGAAGGTCCAGGTGCCGGTGACCTTGCGGGCGAGCTCGGCGAGCGTCACCCAGCCGTACTGCTGCTGCGGGACGGTGACGGTGACGGAGTTGTTGACGCTGCGCGAGCCGCTCCAGACGTTCTGGAAGCTGATGCCGGTCTTGACCGAGGCCTTGAACACTCCTTCGGCGCCGCCGCCGATGTCGCTGCCCAGCTCGGTGCCGATGGTGTTGGACCAGCCGCTGGTGTCGGTGACCGCGAAGGACTGCTGGACGGTGCTGCTGGTGTTGTTGAACCAGATCGCGGAGGCGCACACCCGCGGCAGCGGCGCGGCGGGGGCCTCGCTCTTCGTGGCCCAGGAGCAGGCGGAGATGTTCTTCTGGCACTGCTTGGCGGCGTGGTCGACGGCCAGGTTGCGGGCGGCCTGCGCGAAGCCGGTGGCCCACTGCTGGTTGGCGGTGCCGTTGCAGGCGTACTGGTCGGTCCAGGCGTCGTCGTAGTTGCCGCCGAGCAGCAGGTCCAGGCAGGTGTTGTCGCCGGCGTGGCGGATCATGAACGCGTCGCCGCCGCCGGGCGCGGGCTGGAGGAACCAGCGCTGGCTGGCCTGCCCGGCGCAGGTCTGCTGGCGCAGGGCCGGGGTGAGGAAGGCCAGGTCGATGCACTTGCCGGTGTCGTTGTTGACGATGGTGAAGGTGTAGTCCGAGGGGTCGACGTTCAGCCGCCAGGACTGGTGGTAGCCGGGGGCGGAGTTGGTGACGATGTAGGCGCCGTCGCCCATGTTGCCGTTCTGGACGTCGAGTTGGCGCCCGTTGCTGAGCGACTTGATGGTCAGGCACTGCTGCGGCGAGGCGCAGGCGGCGAGCGGGGCGGACGGCGCGGGCGCGGCGGCGCGGGCGGGGGCGGCGGCCAGGCCCAGGGCGGCGCAACAGGTCACCAGGAGGGCCGCGAGCAGGCGCAGCCAGGGCGCGGTGCGTCCGAGGGGCAGGGTGGGCAAGGGGTGTCCTTTCGTCGGGGGAGAGGGTGGGGAGAGGAGGCCAGAGGTCAGGAGGCGGCGGCGAAGGCCGCCTCCAGGCGCGGGACGTAGTCCACGAGGTCCTGCGCCCAGCAGCCCGCGGTGTGGCCGCCGTGGCAGTCGGCGCCCCAGCCGGTGCCGTCGCCGTAGTCGGTGAAGCGGTACGGCAGGCCGAGCGCGTCCAGGCGCTGCTTGAGGCGCTTGGCGGTGCCCTCGGCCCAGAACTCCATGTCGCCGGGGCTGTTGTTGCCGTTGCCGGTGTAGACGGCGATGCCGGTGTGGTCGAGCACGGCGGCGCGCGCGACGGGGTCGGCGGCGTTCCAGCGCCAGTCGGCGTTGAACACCGGGTACGGGCTGCCGAAGATCGCGTCGCTGGAGACGGTGGGGCCGAAGTCCAGGCCGCAGGGGTGGCCGTCGCTGGGGCCGCAGAGCACGGTGCCGGCGTTGACCAGGGTGGCGACCACGGCACCGCGGATGATCATCTCGTCGGTGGACAGGTCGTTGGCGCCGGACATGGTGAGGACCTGGCCGAACAGGTCGGGGCGGTCCTGGGCGTAGTGCAGGGCGCCGAAACCGCCCATGGACAGCCCGCCGACGGCCCGGTGGGCGCGGTCGGTGCGGGTGCGCAGGTTGGCGTCGACGAACGGGAGGACCTGGGTGAGGTGGAAGGTCTCCCAGTTCTGCGCGCCGGCGGCGGTGCCCTGGTCGAGCCAGTCGGCGTACCAGCCGCGCAGGCCGCCGTCCGGGATGACGGTGATCATCGACTGGGCGGCGGTCAGCGCGGGGTAGGCCAGCGCCGGGTCGCTCGGGTTGTCCGACGCGCCGTGCAGGAAGTACAGCACCGGGTAGCGCTTGTCCGGCCGGGACGCGTAGTCGGCGGGCAGCAGGATGCGGATGGTGTGCGGCCCGGCGACCTGCGGGGTGGTGACGGTGATGACGAAGTTGGTGGCGCTGCCGGTGGGGGTGCCGACCTGGGTGAGGCCGAAGCCGTCGGTCAGCGGGGGCGGCGCGTCGGCCCCTGCCCCGGCCCGTACGGAGGCGGTTGCCGAGGCGGACGCGGGTGCGGCGGGTGCGGCGAGCGGGAGCAGGCAGGCGGCCAGGGCGGCGAGAGCCGCGCGGGCGCGCCGGAGCCGGGCAGGGGGCATGGGCGTCCTCGGCCTTCCGTCGTGTCTTCCGTCGTGTGACTGATCGCCGTCAACTCTTGCCAGGGGCCCCGCCCGGACGCCAGAGCCCCCCGGTGGCGCACCTGGGCCACCGGCGCATGTGCGCCGCCGCTGCGGGTAGGCTCCCCCGGCTCCGCCCGGGGCGGGTACGAGGGGCGGAGCACACCGTGACATTGGGGGGTGTCGTGCACGACGTACTGGAACCGGACTCCGAACGCGGCCGCGTCTACCACTGCCTGGTCGGCCGGCCGCGCGCCCGCGTACCCGAACTGGCGCGGGAGGCGGGCCTGGACGAGGAGGCCGTCCTCGCCGTGCTGCGCGACCTCGCCGACGAGGGCGTCGCGGTGGCCTTCGACACCACCGACAGCGCCGACGACCGCGACCACGCCTGGGAGGCCCTGCCGCCCGCCCGGGTGGTCGAGGCGGTGCTGCAGCACGACGCGCTGCGCCAGGCCGCCGCCCGCCGGGCCGGCGCCGAACTGGAACGGCTCTACCGCTTCGCCCGCCGCGACACCGGCAGCTACGGCGCGCTGGAGGTCGTCGACGACCCGGCCGAGGTGCTGGCCGCCAGCCACCGCCTCCAACTGGCCGCCCGCCACCAGGTGCGGGTCATCGACGTGCCGCCGTACTCCGGCAGCCGCGCCCACTACCTCGACCAGGAGGTGCTGCAGCGCCGCCGGATGGCCGCGGGCGTCGTCTACCGCGCCATCTACCAGGGGTGCGCGTTCCAGGACCCGGTGGCCGGGCCCAACATGGCCCGGATGATCGAGGCGGGCGAGCAGGCGCGGACACTGGACGAGCCGCCGCTCAAACTCGCCATCGGGGACGACGACCTGGCCATCGTCACGCTGCGCGCCGACGACGGACCGGGCGTCGTCTCACTGCTGATCCGGCCCTCCGGGCTGCTGAACGCGCTGAGCGCGGTCTTCGAGACGCTGTGGCGCCTGGCCGTACCCGCCTCCATGGCCGGCGTCGACCCGCGCATCGACGAACGCGACCGGCGGATCCTCACGTTGATGGCCGGAGGCGCGACGGACGACGCGATCGCCCGCCGGCTGGGGCTGGGACGGCGCACGGTGGTGCGGCGGGTCTCCACCCTGCTGGCGCACCTCGGGGCCACCACCCGTTTTCAGGCGGGGGTGCAGGCCGCGCGGAGGGGGTGGCTGTAGGCGGGGGCGGCTTCTGGTGCGGAGGTGAGGGAGTGGGAAGTCGGACCGGCCGACTTCTGGTGCGGGCCGCGTGGAGGGGCTGGCTGTAGGCGGGGCGCCGGCCTGACGTCTGACGCGGTGCGTCGGCGCGGAGGGGCGCGAGAAGTCGGATCGGCCGACTTCTCGCGGCGGGCGGCGACGCGGCCGTCGTCGAAGTGGAGCGGGGAGTGGACCGGCCGGTGCTGAGGCGGCGGTCCGGGCTGGGGGCCGACCGGGTCTCAGCGCCGGACGTGGTCGATCACGTGGGCTGCTGGGCGGGGTTGGCCCAGCTGATGCGGATCTCGCGGTCGCCGGTGGGGATGACGAGGACGGGTTCGTCGGCGAGGTCGCGGATGAGGTCGCGCCGGGCGCAGGGGCCGGTGAGGCGGCGCTCCAGAGCGTAGTGCTGGAAGCGGGACATCGGGCGGTAGCGGACCGAGTCCCAGAGCCGGCGCAGGAGGTCGTCGCTGAGGGTGTGGACGGCGGGCGGCTGGTGGTCCGGGATCTCCACGAGGACGTCGTGATCGGCCCTCACGCGGTCACCTCCGACCAGACGATCTTGCCGGTGTGCTCGCGCGGGGAGCAACCCGTGCGGGTGGAGAGGGACTTGACGAGGTGGAGGCCGCGTCCGGCCTCGCCGTCGAGGGTGAGGGCGCGCAGGACCGGTTCGCGGTTCCGCCGGGCGTCGTGCACCTCGATGCGGAGGCGGGCGGGGTCGAGGTCGAGGGAGAGGTAGATGCGGTGGCCGGGCGGCGTCCCGTGGACGAGGGCGTTGGTGACGAGCTCCGAGACGATCAGGAGCCCGGAGTCGCGGTACGACTCACCGGCGGGGGTGGAGGCGAGGAGCGAGGCGAGGAGGGAGCGCCCCTCGCCGGGGGAGCGGCGGCTGCGCGGCAGCCAGGTGGTGGAGGAGTGGCAGGACATGGCGAATCCACCTTCCAGACGCGGAGTTTGAAGCCATGCGGAAGTCGGGCGGAGGCATGGGGATGCCCGGCAGCAGGTCAGTCATGGTCACTCAGGAGACCTGAATCGCTACTCCCGGTAGCATGCTCTGCGATGGCTTCATTGCGCAAGCGCACTCCCGCGCAATTGCGTGGGATCGCAAGAGTCTTGTGATCACCGAGGGAGGTGGCAGACTGTGACCCGACGTCAACCAAGAGGGAGCGACGAGCGTGGACAGTCCAACCGTGCTGCGCCGTAGGCTCGGCTCCGAGCTGCGACGATTGCGCGAACGGACCGGGCGTCAGGCCAAGTCCGTTGCGGACGAACTCGGCTTCAGTGCAACCAAGGTGTCGCGGATCGAGTCGGGTCAGACGACTCTGAAGGAATCAGACATTCGCGCGATGCTCGAACTGTACGGCGTCAGCGACGAGGCCGAGTTGCGGCAGTTCATCTCGCTGACCCGCCGCAGCACGCAGCGCGGCTGGTGGCACGACTACGCGGACACCCTGCCGGACTGGTTTCAGACCTACGTGGGCCTTGAGGCCGACGCCGCGCGGATTCGCTCGTACGAGACGGAGTTGATTCCGGGGCTCTTCCAGACTCCCGAATACTCCCGCGCGATCTTCCGCGCTTCCCTGGTGGGGCAGGACGGCGACATAGAGGGCGCTGTCGATCGCCGGTCGCAACTCAGGCTGCAACGGCAGGAAGTCCTCCACCGGACGGACCCGCCCGTCATCCACGCGGTTCTCAACGAAGTGGCGCTGAGTCGGCCCATCGGCGGCCCCGGGGTGATGCGCGACCAGATCCTGCATCTCCTGAAGCTTGTCGAGCGACCGAACCTCTCCGTCCGGGTGCTGCCGCTCAGCGCTGGCGCGCACGCCGCGATGAGCATGTCGTTCCGCATCCTGTCGTTCTCGGACGTGCCCGGTCACCTCGTCTACGTCGAAGCGCTGACCAGCAGCCTCTATCTGGAGAGGGAAGCTGATATCGCGCGGCACGAGTTCGTTTTCGACCGGCTGACCGAGATGGCAATGAGCCCGCAGGAGTCCGCTACCTGGATGGCTCGGCTACTGAAGGAGAACTATCGCAATGACAGCTGACCTGGCATGGCGTAAGAGCAGCTACAGCGGCGGCGAAGGCGGCGATTGCATCGAGGTCGCCAGCGGGCTTCTGGACTCCGTCCCCGTCCGCGACAGCAAGGACCCCCACGGCCCGGCTCTCACCTTCGCCCCCGAGGCGTGGCAGTCCTTCGTCGCCGGTGTCCGGGCGGGCGACTTTCCGTCCGGTTCCTGAGGCGTTTCTTGCCGGGCGGCCCTGCGGAGCACGCAGGGCTGCCCGGTCTGCTTGATGCGCTGGGCCAGCGTGAGGGCCCTCGGAGCGCCTCGACCTCGCAGCGGGGGACGGGCGGAAAACCTGAAGCCTCCACGCCTCCTCGTGACTACTGTGCTGCCGGGTAGGCCGCCCCGACCGCTGGAGGCTGATTCGTGCTGACCGATTCGCACCCGCCGTAGGTACCTCTGGAGAGCCCGGAGGGCCCTACGGAGGCCCCTGATGTCCCGAACCGTCCGTACGACTCCCCGACAACTCCGCGTCCAAGAAGGCGCATCGCACTCCATGTCCTTGTACGACCTGCGCTACACCCGCGCCGAACTGGCCCGGGCCGCCCGCGAAGGCCGCCGCCCCGCCCCCAAGAAGACGCGCCGCCGGATCACCTCCTGGCAGTGGCAGGTGCTCGACTGCAGGACGGGGTACTTCTCCACCGAGATCGCCACGGCCGAAGGCCGGGCCCGCCTTCAGGGCCGGCTCGACGCCCAGCGGATCTGCGGACTGCACCGCGCCGGCCACGACCTCGCCGGCGCGGACATCCCCCCGGTCCGCCACCGCCACGACGCACTCTGGCACGCCTGGTAGCCACGAAGCACCCTCTGCGGCCCGCTCCTCGGCTTCGCCCCGGATGCGTCGCGGTCCTTCGTCGAGGGCGTCCGGGTGGATGGCTTCCCGGTGGTCGGCTGGCCCAGTACCGTGGGCTGCCCCGCGCCGCGCGGGGCAGCCCACCACCGACTGAGGGCCCAGGAGGTCATCCGCATGACAGCTGGCCTGGCATGGCGCAAGAGCAGCTACAGCGGCGGCGAAGGCGGCGACTGCGTCGAGGTCGCCAGCGGGCTTCTGGACTCCGTCCCCGTCCGTGACAGCAAGGACCCCCACGGCCCGGCTCTCACCTTCGCCTCCGAGGCGTGGCGGTCCTTCGTCGCCGGTGTCCAGGCCGGCGACTTTCCGGCCAGTTCCTGAAGCGTCCTTGTCGGGCGGCTCTGCGGAGTACGCAGGAAGTCGGCGGGTCCGACTTCCTGCGCGCCCGTCACCGGTATCTCGGTTGGGGGTCAACTCGTCCGGGTTGACGCTGACTTGACGTTCCCGCGCCTACCATCGAGCCGTGCTGAAGCGATGGGGGAGCCAGGTGCGCCGGCATCCGGTGCTGGGGGCGGTCGGGGTCGCGGTCGTCTGGCAGGCGGTGATCGTGGTGGTGGCGAAGGTGCTGCCGCCGTTGGAGCCTGGGTGGTTCCCGCAGTTGGGGCCGACCGTGGTCAATCTGGCGGGCGCGGCGGTGGTGCTGGTGCTGCTCCGGGTCTGGGGGCTGTTGGCGACCGGCGGGGTGGCGGGCCTCGGGGTGATGGCGCGCTGGCCGGTGCTGCTGCCGCTGGTCGTGGTGGCGGGGCTGGCGGCGCTGCCCGGGATCGAGGGCGGCACGGCGACCCTGGTGGGCGGGGTGGTGCTGATGCTCGCCATCGGGGTCAGCGAGGAACTGAGCAGCCGGGCACTGGTGTTGGAGGTCGCGCGGCCGCTCGGCCCGGTGCGCGCGGCGGTGCTGACGGCGGTGCTGTTCGGGGTCGGGCACCTCGGCAACTGGCTGTTCTTTGGCGCGCCCCTGGGCAACACGCTGTGGCAGGTCCTGGAGGCCGGCGCGTTCGGCTTCTGCCTGTGCGGGGCGCGCCTGTACATCGGGAGCGTCTGGCCGCTGGTGCTGGTGCACGCGCTGTCCGACTACCTGGAGATCTACTCGCCGGGGAAGACGGCCGACTGGCTGCAGGCACTGGGCCTGGCCGTCGACCTGGGGCTCGGGATCGGGCTGCTCCTGCTGCTCCGGGCCCGTACGGCTCCCGCTCCGGCCGCTTCCTGAAGCGCTCATCCGCCCCCGGGGACGCGAGCGATTCGTTCAAGACGCGGCCCCAACCACCCGACCACACTGGCCGGATGACACCGACCGACACCTTCACCCCCGCCGCCGGGCGCCTCGCCCTCGGGCTCTACGACCCGATCGTCTCGCTCACCCGCGAACGCCTGTGGCGCAGCCTGCTCGCCATGCACGCCGCCCCGCGCCCCGGGGACGTCATCGTTGACGTCGGCTGCGGCACCGGGTCCTTCGCCGTCCTGCTGGGCCGCGCCGAACCGCAGGCCACCGTCGTCGGCGTCGACCCCGACCCCGCCGTGCTGCGCCTGGCCCGCCGCAAGGCCGCCGCGGCCGGGATCGAACCCGACTTCCGAACCGGCATGGGTGACGCGGTGGACGAGGTCGTCGGCGCCGGGACCGCCGACACCGTCGTGTCCAGCCTCGTCCTGCACCAGTGCCCCGTCCCGATGAAGCAGGCCGTCCTCGCCGCCATGCACCGCACGCTGCGCCCCGGCGGGAAGCTGGTGATCGCCGACTACGGGCGGCAGCGCACGGCGGCCATGCGGCTGGCCTTCCGGATCGTCCAGTTCGCCGACGGCAAGGAGGACACCCAGCCGAACGCCGACGGCATCCTGCCCCGGCTGATCGCGGAGGCCGGCTTCGAAGGGGTGCGCGAGGTGGACACCGTCGCGACGGTGACCGGCTCGATGTCCTTCTACACCGCACGCCGTCCGGCCTGAACCGCCGTTCCGCGTAGGGCGGGCAGCACCTGCGAGGGTGTCAGACCCGTCAACTCCCGCATCCACCGGGTGAGATGGGCCTGGTCGGCGAACCCGCCCGCGAGCGCCGCCTGCGCCAGGGAGCACCCCTCGCCGAGGGCCAGTGCCGCCCGGGACAGTCGCTGCCAGCTGCGCCAGCGCGCCAGCGGCACCCCCAACTGCCGCCGTGCCAGGGCCCGCAGGCGTTGCGGGGACAGTCCGACGCGCGCGGCCAGGCCCTCCAGCGGCTCCCGGCCGTCGGCGGCCAGCGCCGCCATCGCCGCGCGCAGCCGAGGGTCCAGCCCGGTGGCGGGCAGCCCGCCACCGGGCCGGACGTCCCGCTCGGTCAGGCCCCGCCACTGCGGGGCGACGGCGACCCCCGGTGCGCAGCCCGCGCGCAGCCGGTCGGCGAAGGCGCAGTGCGGGTCGACGTAGAAGGTCAGCACCTCCCGGGTCGGGGCCATCCGGTGGCGCACCATCGGCGCCACCACGAGCGCGGGCCCGCGGTGGCGCCGCCCGGTGTCGTCGTCGATGGCCACCGTGCGGGCGGCGGCCGCGACGGCGACCTGGAAGGTGGCGTGCCGGTGGAAGCCGCTGTCCGCCAACGGCCCCTGGTAGAGGGCGTATCCGGGGCCGACGGCGAACCGCGGGGCCCCGGCCCCGGCGGCCCCGGCCGCCGGCCCGCCTCCCGCGCCGGGCCGGGCCGGGTCGGCGCGGGCTGGATCGGGCCGATCGAACGGCACCCCGCGGCCGTCCGGGTCCGGCCCGCTGACCGGGCACTCCTCGCCACACGCTTGTCCGTCCACGGTCCAACGGTAGGCGCAGCCGTCCGCCCGCGGGCCCGGACCGCCGCCCGGCCCGGCCCGTACGGCCACGGGGACGTCAGGGAGCGAGGTGCTCCAGGGTGAACACGGCCACCCGGTCGGAGTACTGGGCGATGGCCGAGCCGGCGCTGCCGGACTGGTCGCCGAGGGCCGCGTAGAAGCCGCTGTGCGCGAGCCTGAGGATCACCTGGCTGGTGTTGCCAGGGTTGGGGTACAGGAAGTGGAAGATCTGGTTGCCGTAGATCCAGCCCTGGCAGTCGAACACGTTGAGGTTGGCGCCCTCGCCGCCGGTGGCGCCGTCGTTCGGGTTCTGCTTCCACAGGCCGAGGCACTCGCCCTCGTTCCGCCGGCTGCGGAAGATGAACGACTGGTTGTCGGTGTTGTAGTGGCAGAGCTTCCACTGCTGGTTGTAGCCGCCGGTGTCGGGGTTCTGGATGGCCTGCCCCCAGGCGCTGTACTGGTTGCGCTCGACGAGCTGGTTGAAAGGCGTCTTGATCCGGTAGTAGCCGTCGTCGCAGACGTAGCCGTGCCACTCGCTGGAGGCCAGGCCCTGGGTGGCGGCCGAGGCGGGGGCGGCGGGCAGGGTCAGGGCGGACAGTGCGGCGAGGGCGGTGGCGCCGAGGGCGCGCAGCACGGTGCTGCGGCGTGGGTTCGTCACGGGACCTCCAAGGGTCGTCGGGTCGGGGCCGTCGGGGCCGGCGCTGCGGGCCGGGCCCGTGGTGGGGTGGGGGGAGGTCACCCGGCGAGGTGTTCCAGGGTGAACGCGGTCGCCCGGTAGCCGTACTGGGTCACCGGTGAGCCCGCGCCGCCGTTCGGGTCGGCGATGGTGAGCATGCTCCCGCTGTGGGAGATCCGGATCAGAACCTGCTGGGAGCCGGCCGTGGGGTGGATCAGCCCGAAGACCTGGTTGCTGTAGATCAGGCCCGTGCAGTCGAACACGGAGAGGACGGCGCCGTCGACGAACCCCTCGGTCGGGTCGGCAGGGTTCTCCTTCCACAGGCCCAGGCAGAAGTTCTCGTTCTGCCGGTTGCGGAAGATGAACGCCTGGCTGTCGTCCCGGTGGTGGCAGAGCTTCCACTGCTGGTTGTAGCCGCCGGTGTCGGGGTTCTGGACGGCCTGTGCCCAGGTGCTGTACTGGTTGCGCTCGACGAGCTGGTTGAAGGGCGTCCTGATCCGGGTGTAGCCGTCGTCGCAGACGTAGCCGTGCCACTCGGTTGAGGCCAGGCCCTGGGGCGCGGCCGTGGCGGGGGCGGCGGGCAGGGTCAGGGCGGACAGTGCGGCGAGGGTGGTGGCGCCGAGGGCGCGCAGCACGGTGCTGCGGCGTGGGTTCGTCACGGGATCTCCAAGGGCTGTCGGGTCGGCGGGGCGGTCAGCAGCTGCTGATGAGGAGCTGGGCGGCGCGGCGCACGGTGCCGGCGGGTTCGGCGGGCGCGCAGACGACCGAGCCGATCTCCGGGGCCTCGTAGGTGGTGAAGGTGCCGGGGCTGGGCGAGGTGGTGACCCAGATGCCGGTGTTGGGGCCGCCGGTCTGGGCGCAGACGCGGTTGACGTACTGGCCGCTGACGACCCGGGTGCCGCGGTAGAGGCCGTACCGGCCAGGGGAGTTGAGGTTCCAGGTGTCGCTGACGGTGGTGCTGGTGGTGGTGGAGGTGGTCTTCTGGACGGAGAAGCCGACCTTGGCCTCGACCTTGAGGAACAGGACGCTCGCGCTGGCGGTGATCTCGGTCCTGTTGTCGACGGTGGTGGTCACCGAGTTGACCCGGGTCAGGGTCTCGCTGTGCTGCCCGGTGGCGCCCGGGGCGACGTTGAAGATCAGGAAGTCGGTGATGACGGGGTTCACCTGCACGTTGAGGGTCTCCGTGGTGGTGTGGTCCACGGCCGGGTTGCACAGGGTCGGGAGGGTGTCGGCGTGGGCGGCCGGCGCCGCGCCGAGGCTCAGCAGCCCGACGGCGAGGGCGGTGGTGGCGGAGGCGGCGAGGGTGCGGCGCCGGCGGGTCCTGCGGGCGATGGTCATCCGTGCTCCTGGAGCGGTCGTGGAAGGTAAGGGGGGAGGGTGTGCACGCGGCGAAGCCCGGGCGCGCACCCCGTGGAGAGACGGTGGAGAGTCTCGCGGGCGCGCGCCGGTCGCCAGTAGTGGCTGATGCCATGAACCGGCCGGGCGGTGTCACGGTCGGTTTATGACAACTGTCATGATCTATTGGCTGGTTCGGCTACAGACAGGGCCCGGCGACGGCCTCTACGCTGGCCGGACATGAGCACCTCATTCGCGGTGGCCGGTGTGGTCGATCCGGGTCGGCTGGGCCTCCTCACCCGCCGGACGTTGCTCGCCCTGGGGCCCCTGTGGCTGCTGCTGGCCGCGAACGACGTCGTCTTCAACCTGGACCCGGTGCGTACGGCGCTGACGGCCCCGGTGATCGTCGCCGTCCTGGTCCAGCACACCCGGCTCGTCCGCCGGGCGGTGCCGCCTCGCGCCGTGGGTCGGGAGCCCGGTGCCGGCCCGCCGGAGGGACAGGGGTACGGCCCCCGCCGCCCCTCCGCGGCCGAGTGGCGGTGGAGCCTCGCGCTGCTGGCCGTGGCGGTCGCCACCTGGGGCGAGATGGCGGACCGTCCGTACACCGCGCTCGACTGGGCGATGGTGCCCGGGGCCATGACGGCGGCCCTGGCCCTGTCCCTGCCGGCCCGGGCGCGGCGCCGGCTGCTGACGGCGGTCGCACTGGTCTGCGCGGTGCTGGGCGAGGCGGTGGCGCAGTGGCGCCACGAGACCCCCGGCCTCCTGCCCGGGGTGCCGGCGGCGACCGGCGCCGGGATGCTGCTGTTCGTCGCCGCGGTGGAGCTGGTCCTGCTCCGGCTGTGGCGGGCGGTGCTGGAGGCCGAGCAGGTCCGCGAAGCCACGGCCGACCTGGCTGTGGCGGAGGAGCGGATGCGCTTCGCCGCGGACCTGCACGACCTCCAGGGCCACCGGCTCCAGGCCATCACGCTCAAGGGGGAGTTGGCCGAGCGGCTGATCGGCCGCAGCGACCATGAGGCGCGCGCCCAGCTCCGGGAGATCACCGAACTGGCGCGCGCCGCCCTGGAGGAGTCCCGGGCCGTGGTCCACGGCTACCGGAGCGCCAGCCTGGGCACCGAACTGGCCAACGCCGTGGGGCTCCTGGAGGCCGCCGGGATCCGAACCGCCGTCGACGGCGACGCCGAACGCGTCCCGCACCAGCTCCAGCCGGCCTTCGCCGCCCTGGTCCGCGAGGGCGTCACCAACATCCTGCGCCACAGCCGCGCCCGGCACTGCCGGATCACCGTCACCGCGGACGCGGGCCGGGTCCGCGTCCTGCTGTGCAACGACGGCGCCCCGGCGCACCCCGCCACCGACCGCGGCAGTGGTAACGGCAGCGGCCTGGCCGGGCTGCGGGAACGCTTCCACGCCATCGGCGGGCACGTCGGCACCACCACCCACCCCGACGGCCGCTTCGAACTGGCCGGCCACACCGACCGGGAGGCCCCCGCGTGATCCGCATCCTGCTCGCCGAGGACGAGGACCTCACCCGCGGCGCCCTCGCGGCGCTCCTCGACCTCGAACCCGACCTGACCGTCACCGCCCAGGCCTGCGACGGCCCCGCGGCCGTCCGGGCCGCCGCCGACCACCCGGTCGACATCGCCCTGCTGGACCTGGAGATGCCCCACCTGGACGGCGTCGGCGCCGCCCAGGCCATCCGCCGCCGCCACCCCGTCCCCGTCGTCCTCGTCACCCGCCACGCCCGGCCCGGCGTACTGCGCCGGGCACTGGCGGCGGGCATCCAGGGCTTCGTGCCCAAGACCACCCCCGCCACCCGACTGGCCGACATCCTGCGCGACGTCCACGGCGGCGGCCGCTACATCGACCACCGGCTCGCCACCCACGCCCTCACCGAGACGCCCTGCCCGCTGACCCCGCGCGAACTGGACGTGCTGCGCGCCGTCCACCGGGGCCAGCCGATCAGCGCGCTGGCCGAGCAGCACCACCTCGCCCCCGGCACCGTCCGCAACTACCTCTCGGGGGCCATCACCAAGCTCGCCGTGCGCACCCGCCACGAGGCGGCGCGGCGGGCCTGGGAGGAAGGGTGGATCTGACGGCACCGGTCCGGCCCCCTGAACCGGCGGGGCGGAAGTAGGCCGTGTTCGAATCGATGTGTCGACACAGCGTCATCACCGCAGGACAGCGCCCATTGCGGTTCGATCACGGTGTGTCCGATTCGTCGAACATTGGGGGAAAGTGTGGCGGTTGATTGTTTTGGCAGTGGTGTCGGCGGCCTTTCATAATTCCTGCCGACACGCGTGACGGAATGCCCGGAGAACCCGCTGGGGGAGTGGTTCCCGTGAGGAGCCCGCGCGTGGGATTCCGCATTCTTCACTGGGGGGATTTCCTTGCCTGAGCCCGAGAACGAGGGCGCCGCCGCCGGACCTCCGGCACCGGCCGAGCCGGCCGCCGCGCCGGGGGCCGCCGCTCCCGAGGCCGCCGCTCCCGAGGCCGCCGCGCCCGCCGCTGCCGCGCCCGACGCCCAGGCCGGCGCCGCCGTACCGCCCGCACCGGAGCAGGCCCCGCGCCGGCTGCCGCGCGCCGTCGGCGTCGCGCTGGCCACCGCCGGACTGCTCGCCGTCACCGCGGCCAGCGCCGCCGTGACCGTCGCCGTCGGCAAGCCCGACACCCGCCCGGCCGCCGCGGCCGCCCCGGCCCCGTCGAAGGCGAGCGCGGGCGCGAGCGCCGCCGCGAGCGCGACGCCCTCGGCCGCGCCCGCCCCGGTGCCCACCGCCGTCCCGGCCGAGCCCGCCCCCGTCAGCACCGTCAAGGGCACCGTCAGCGGCGGCAAGCACGAGGGCGACCTGCGCTACTTCCTGCTCCCCATCCCGGCCGGCGGCGAGTCCTACGGGCCCGTGGACGGGATGGCCATGAGCGACGACGACGTCGCCGACCTCTTCGGCAAGCAGGACGGCATCATGGACATCCTCAAGTCCTACGGCTACAAGGGCGGCGCGAACCGGATGTACCGGACCGCCGACGGCAAGGCCGAAGTCACCGTCACCCTGCTGAAGTTCGGCTCCACCGCGATGGCGTCCGACTTCGCCAAGAACTACAAGATCAAGTCGCTGGACCCGTTCGACATCGACGGCGACTCCGGCGGCCGCGGCTACCTGAAGGCCCCCAAGCAGCAGGCCTACACCGGCTCGATGAGCGGCATCTCCAGCCAGGGCGACGTCCAGTACACGATCGACGTCGACGTGAAGGGGACGCCCGACAAGGCGCTGCTGAACGAGCTGATGAAGCGCCAGCGCGAGTGGCTCACCACCGGCGGCTGAGCCCGGCTCCGCCCTTTCCCCGTCCTCTTCTTCCTCCTCCTCTGGAGCCACTTCCGTGACCACCGAACCCGCGGAGCCGGTGCCCGCCGCGCCCGCCGTTCCGCCGCCGCCCGCCGCACCGCCCGTCGCGCCCGAACCCGCCGTACCCGCCGCGCCGTTCGCACCCGAGGCCGGCGCCCCGAAGGCCCCGCGCGGCCCGCGCCGCCCCCGCCCCGTGCTGCTGACCGCCTGCGCCCTGGTGCTGGGCACCCTGGCCGGCGGCGGCGTCGGCTACGCCGTGCAGGCCCAGCGCCCGCCCACGCCGCTGCCGCCGCTCCAGGCCGCCCGCCCGGCCTACCCGGCCGAGCGGGTCGACCCGGCCGCCCTCGCCGCCGAGCAGCCCGCGCCGATCGGCATCGACGGCGACCTGACCAAGCTGCTGATCGGCGCCCCCGAGGGCAGCGCCCCCTGGGACGACCACCCGGACAAGCCGAGCTGGATCTCGATCGGCGAACTCGCCGAGGAGAAGGGCGGTTCGGCTAAGAGGTTCAAGGACTTCGCCTCGCGCGGCTTCCGGCGCGCGGCCGAGGTGGACTGGAAGAAGGACGGCGTCTTCTACCGCGTCCAGCTGGTCCAGTTCACCGAGGACCGCTCCGACGAGGCGAAGACCGGTCCCGGTTACTGGCCGCTGCCGTTCGCCGAGGGCGCCAGCGGCGGCTACAAGGTGGACACCGTGCCCAGCCACTGGGCCGAGAGCACCGAGCAGTACTACTACGGCGGGGCCAGCGCCAAGCGCGGGTCGGTGCAGATGACGATCGAGGTCCTCGACACCAAGCCGGTGAACCCCGACACCCTCAAGGACCTCGCCAAGCGGCAGTGGGAGCGGCTCGCGTGAACGACGACACCATGACCACCGCCGCCGCCCCGGGCGCGCCCGAACCGGCACCCGAGGGTTCGCCCATCGGGTCCGCCGCGCCCGCCGCACCCGCCGCGCCCGCAGGCCCGAGCCCCGCCTCCCGCCGCCTGCTGCGCGCGGGGGCCGCGACCGCCGCGGCCGCGCTGGTCGGCGTGGCCGTCGGCGTGGGCATCATCAAGACCCAGTACGACGACCCCGCGCCGGCCACCGCCGCCGCGCCGTCCACCGGTCCCACCCCCACCGCGACCGCCACGCCGTACGGTGCCAAGTCCAACGGCAGCCACTTCGGTTCGATGCGCGACCTGCTGCTGCCCGTGCCGGCCGGCTACCGGCCCGGCCCGGACGACGGCGGCTACGGCCACGACAGCGAGCAGAACGGCGAGCAGCTGTCCGCCGAGATGGACGCCGACCTCCAGCAGCTCCCCAAGGACAAGCGCGACAAGATGCGCGCCTACTGGGAGGGCATGCACGTCAAGGCCTCCGGCGTGCGCACCTACCTCGCCGACGGGGACGACCTGGTGATCGGCCTGAAGCTGCGCCAGTTCAACCAGCAGGAAGTGCAGCGGATCAACGAGTACACCGCGGTCTTCACCGGCGACACCGGCCTGTTCCGGGTCGGCCCGGCCGTCCCCGGGCACCCCGAGGCGCACTGCTACCTGATGCCGGCGCCGCCGTCCGCGCCGATCGACTACCTGGAGTGCTCGGCCGCCGAGGGCGACCTCCTGGTGGTCATGAGCGCCGAGGGCGTGGCGCCGCTGCCCAAGGACAAGATCGTCGCCCTGTTCACCCTCCAGCTCGACCGCCTCGCCCGCCCCGGAGCCTCCGTATGACCGACCACGCCACCCCGCCGCCCGCGCCCGCGAACGCGCCCGTGCCCGGGAAGGGGGCCGATCCGGTCCTGGAGGCGCTCGCCGCGCCCGTCGCCGAGCCCTTCGCCGCCGCCGAGGACCCCGCGGCCCTCGCGGAGCAGGAGGCCCGCCGCACCCGGCGCCGCAAGGCCGCGGTGCGCTGGAGCGGCGCCGTCCTGGTGTTCGCCCTTGCCGGCACCGGCAGCGCGCTGGCCGTCACCGCCCCCGACCGGACCGACCTGCCGGGCCTGGCCACCGCGAGCGACGGCCGCTACACCTTCGCGCCGCTGACGCTGCCTCCGCTGCCCGCGGGCCAGGAGGCCCCGGACGACAAGGGCAAGTCCCCGCACCACGCGGACCTGCGCTACCTGCTGCTGCCCGCGCCCAAGGAGGCCGGCGGCTCGCTGACCCCGCCGGTCTTCCCGGCGCCCACCGCGGCCGCCACCCCCTCGGGCTCGCCGACCGCCGCCCCGTCGGCCCCGGCCTCCCCGGCGCCCTCGGACTCCGCCTCCGCTGCCGGATCCGCGTTCGGCCAGTGGGTGCCCTGCGACGCGATCGCCGACGAGCAGCAGGACCCGGTCAAGATGCGCTCCGTGCTGCTGGAGCACGCCTGCCGCGCGGCCACCGTCCGGGAGTGGACCGCCTCCGACGGCACCCGCACCCAGATCCGGCTGCTGCGCTTCGGCTCCGTCCGGGAGTCCTGGGGCGCCTTCGCCGACGTGCGCTCCAAGGGCGGCCCCAAGGCCGCACCCTCCACCAAGGGCACCCCCCACGACGACTGGGACGCCCTCGACGGCAGCAGCCTGACCCTCGTGGAGTCCACCACGGCCGGCACCAAGGGCGCCCCCACCGCCCGCGTCGCCTACCTCTCCGCCGCCGACGTCGTCGCCGTCATCACCATGACCAACCCCGCCGGCGTGCCCACCGCGCCCTTCCGGCAGGTCGTCACCCTCCAGGGCGAACTGCTCGGCTGACCCGCCCCGTTCCACCGGGCCGGCCCCCTTCCTGCGGGGGCCGGCCCGGCGGCGTTCCCCGCCCCCGCGTCGTCCAACACCCCGTCCGTACAAGCCTTCTGACACAGGCCTTCTGGGACAGGATCGGGATATTTCCCGCACCGGCCCGTGAACGACCCGCCCGTACGGTGATCACACGCCGGTGAACCGCACCGCCGGGACGACAGCAGGAGAACCCCCATGCGCACGCGCCGCCTCGCCCTCACCGCCGCCGCCGTCGCGGCGATCGCCGCCACCGCCACGGCCTGCGGACCGGACAACAGCGACGCGGCCGCCCCCACCGCTCCCGTGACCAAGGCCGCCGCGCCCTCCGAGCCCGCCGCGCCCGCCACGGCCGCGCCGGCCGGAGCCGCACCGACGAAGACCGCCCCGCCCAAGTCCCCTGCCGCGCCCGCCGGTTCGGCATCCGCCGCACCCGGCGACAAGAGCGGGTACGGCCAGGTCTGCGGCGCCAACGACCTGGACTTCGGCGCGAAGGCCGAAACCCAGGCCGGCGGCTACCTCCTGATCAGCGCCAAGGCCAAGTCGGGCATCACCTGCACGCTCCCTGCAGGCCACCCCGTCATCGCGTTCGGCTCGGGCGGCATCGAGGCCGCCGCCTTCGAGCGTGGAGCGGGAGAGCAGATCACCCTGAGCGGCGCCAAGACCGTGTACGCGGGCATCATGACCAAGACCACCAAGGGCAACCAGGCGGTCCAGTACACCGACGTCATCATCGGCATCGGCACCCCCGACCCGAACCCGGTGACCGTCCCCGTCGGCACCACCCCGGTCGACAAGCCGGTCGTCACCAACTGGCACACCCTGCCGAAGGACGCCGTCCCCATCGGCTGACACATCGTCATCTCACGGTTCCCACAGGTGAGATGAAGGTTGACGTCAGCGCGGTGACAGTGCGGCCCGGCACCTTCGAGAGGTCCGGACCCACCCCTCGCGAGGAGCACCCATGACGGTCACCCTCCGGCCGGGAAGCACCGTGCTGTTCACCGGCGACTCGACCACCGACTGCCGCCGCCGGGAGAGCGGGGACGGCCTCGGACACGGCTACCCGCTGCGGGTCGCGGGCGAGTGGGCCCACCGCCACCCCGACCGGCCCGGTGACCTGGCTGAACACCGCGAACGCGGGCGACAAGGTGACGGACCTGGAAGCCCGCTGGCAGACGGACGTCCTCGACGCGCGCCCGGACGTCGTCTCGATCCTCGTCGGGGTCAACGACGCGGGCCGGCACATCCTCGACCCGCGGGGGTACCCGATCCCCGCCGAACGCTTCGAGGCGGGCTACGACCGCCTCCTCGCGCCCCTCGCCGAAGCGGGCACGGAACTCGTCCTCATCGAGCCGTTCCTCCTGCCGATCCGCGGCACCGTCGAGGCCGGCGCCGCGCTCATCGGCGAGAAGGAACGCGAGCGGTGGCGCGCCGACCTGGACCCGAAGATCCAGGCCGTCCGCAGGCTCGCCCGCCGTTACGGGGCCCACCTGCTCGCCGCCGACGGCAGGTTCGCCGAACTCGCCGCGACGAGCGGGGCCGAGCACTGGGCCGAGGACGGCGTCCACCCGACGCCGGCCGGCCACGCCGCCCTCGCGGCGGCCTGGCTTCGGCTGGTCGCCTGACCGGGCGCGGGCCTGCCGCCGGGCCCCCGCCGTCACCCCCGCAGCCGTGCCGCCACCGGGCGGTGGTCGCTGGGGGTGGCGGGCAGGGTCCAGGTGGCGGTGGCGGGGAGATCGCGGGTGAGGATGTGGTCGATCCGGGCCAGGGGGAGGGCGGACGGCCAGCTGAAGCCGAAGCCGCTGCGCGCGGGGGTGAGGCGGCTGGTGAGCGGGGCGAGGGCGCGGTCGTCGGCGGCGGTGTTGAGGTCGCCCAGCAGCAGGACCCGGCGCAGTGGTTCGGCGTCCAGGGCCTGGCCGAGGGCGGCGATGTCGCGGTCGCGGTGGGCGGTGGCGAAGCCGGTGGCGGTCATCCGCACCGAGGCGAGGTGGGCGACGTAGACGGCCAACGGCCCGCCAGGGGCGCTGACTTCGGCCCGCAGGGAGCGGTTCCAGCCGGGGTCGATGACCAGCCGCCGGGACTCCGTCACCGGGTAGCGGCTCCACAGCGCGACGGTGCCGGTGCGGGCGTGGTGGGGCAGCGCCTTGTCCAGCACGCCCTGGTAGGCGGGCAGGGCGGCGTCGGTGACCTCCTCCAGCGCGACCAGGTCCGGGCTGGCGGCGAGCAGGGCGCGGGCGGTGCCGGCCGGGTCCGGGTTGGCGGCGTTCACGTTGTGGGTGACCACCGTCAGCCCCGGCCCGCCGGCCCCGCCCGTCGACGCCCCGTGCGCCGGAGCCCCGCCGCCCAGCAGCAGCGGCCCGAACGCCACCGCCCACACCACCGCCAGCACCCCGCCCGCGCAGGCCGCCGCCGGTGCCCGGCGCAGCGCCGCGCACAGCAGCGCCGCCACCGCCACCAGGGCGCTCCAGGGCAGGGCGCTCTCCCACAGGCTGCCCAGGCCCACGCCCAGTTCCGGCACCAGCCGGTGGCCGCCCAGGGCGAGCGCGGTGAGCAGCCCGAGCGCGGCGGGCACGCGCCCGCGCCGCCACCGGGGGACGGCGCGCCAGCGGGGCACGGCCCGTCGGCGGGGTGCGGCTTGTCGCCCCCGTGCGGCCCGTCGCCCTCGTGCGATCGGCCACCGGGGTGCGGCCAGCCACCGGCGTACGGCCCACCACCCGGGTGCGGACCGTCGCCGGGACGGCCGGGCGGCCCCGGCGGGCGCCCCGTCGGGTGCCTCGGCGGGCGTGTCGGAACCGGCGGGAGCGGTCACGGCGCGCCCCCTCACCCTGCGGCGTCCGGCAGCGGCGCCGGGCAGGTCCCGCCCGGCGTCGTGAGCAGTTCGAAGTGCCAGATCTCGTTGGCGTACACCTGGCACAGCCCGTACCGGGCGCCGTTCTGGATCAGCCAGTAGTCGGCGCTGGTCGGGCCGACGTCCACCGCCTTGCCGCTGACGTGCGCGGACTTCTCCGGCGTGTTGACGAACTTCCGGGCCTGCTCCAGGCTCCCGTACGTGACCACCCCCCGGTCCAGCAGCCGCTGCTGGTAGGCCTTGCTGCGCCAGCCGGAGGTGACGGTCATCTCGATGCCCTTGGCCCGCGCGTCGACGGCCGCCTGCTGCAGGGCCTCGCGCAGCGGACCGTCCAGGTTGCCCACGGCGGGGGAGCCGGTGTCGGAGGGGGTCAGCGTCCGGCCGTCGGGTATCTCCCCGTCCGCCTCCGCCTCCGTCGTGACGGGCTGGGCGGTGACGGGCTGGGCGGTGACGGTGGCCGCCAGGGTGCGCAGGACGGCCTCGGTGCCCGGCGGGTCGGCGGCGCACGCCCCGGCCAGGGCCAGCACCGCCGTCGCGGCGGCGCCCGCGGCCAGCCGCCGCTGCCGTCCGCTCCGCGCGGCCGTCCCCGTCCTCGTCTCCGTGCCCGTGGCCGTGCTGGTCCCCGTCTCCGTCGGGGTGTCCGTCGTGCCCATTTCCTGCCTCCCGGTGGTGCTCGTCCGTTGCCGGACCATTGGAGGAAAGTCGGTGTTGCGAGGACGTCTGCGCAGGCCGATACGTTTTCGATAGGCCCCATCGGGTCCAATGGGTACGAACAGCGGAGCGAGGGAGAACGGCACGTGCGGGTCCTGGTGGTGGAGGACGAGATCTACCTCGCGGAGGCGGTCCAGGCCGGACTGCGGCTGGAGGCGATGGCCTGCGACATCGTCACCGACGGCGACGCGGCGCTGGAGCGCCTGGCCGTCCACAGCTACGACGTCGTCGTCCTCGACCGCGACATCCCCGGCACCCACGGCGACGACGTCTGCCGCAGCATCGTCGAGCAGGGCCTGGGCTGCCGGGTGCTGATGCTCACCGCCGCCGCCCGCCTGAACGAGAAGGTCGCCGGCTTCGAACTCGGCGCCGACGACTACCTCACCAAGCCCTTCGACCTCGCCGAACTCGTCGTCCGGCTGCGCTCCCTGGCCCGCCGCCCGGCCCAGGCCGCGCCGCCCGTCCTGGAGTACGCCGGGCTGCGCCTGGACCCCTTCCGCCGCGAGGTCTACCGCGACGACCGCTACGTGGGCCTGTCCCGCAAGCAGTTCGCCGTCCTGGAGGTCCTGATGGCGGCGCACGGCGGCGTCATCAGCGCCGAGGACCTGCTGGAACGCGCCTGGGACGAGAACGCCGACCCCTTCACCAACGCGGTCCGCATCACCATCTCCGGCCTGCGCAAACGCCTCGGCGACCCGTGGGTGATCCAGACCGTGCCGGGCGTGGGCTACCGCCTCACCGACCCGCGCCAGGAAGGCACCCCGCAGTGAACCCCGACCCCGACCCCGCCTCCGCCCCCGGGCGCCGTACGGGCGGACGCCGCACCGGAACCCGCCCGCGCCGACTGACCGCCCGGATGCGCCTGACCCTCAGCTACACCCTCTTCGCCGTCACCGCCGGCGTCCTCTGCCTCGCCGTCGTCTACGTCGGCATGCGCTACGTGCCCAACTACCCCCTCACCTCCTCCAACCCGCGCTACCGCTCCGACGCCCCCTCCCGCCAGGAGATCCTGCGCTCCCTGCTCACCGCCAGCGGCTACGCCCTGGCCCTGCTGACCGCCGTCGGCCTGGTCGGCGGCTGGCTGATCGCCGGCCGGGTGCTGCGCCCGCTGCAGGACATCACCCGCGCCGCCCACCGCGCCGCGGGCGGCGCGCTGGAACACCGCATCGCCCTCACCGGGCCGCGCGACGAGTTCACCGACCTCTCCGACGCCTTCGACGAGATGCTCGCCCGCCTCCAGCACTCCTTCGAGGCCCAGCAGCGCTTCGCCGCCAACGCCTCCCACGAACTGCGCACCCCGCTGGCGATCACCCGCACCATGCTCCAGGTCGCCGCCGCCGACCCGGCCGGCCAGGACTGGGGCCGGCTCGTCAGCCGCCTCCAGGACACCAACCAGCGCGGCATCGAGATCAGCGAGGCCCTGCTCCAGCTCGCCGACCTCGGCCACGCCCCGCCCGACCTCGCCCCCACCGACCTCGCCACCGCCACCGGCGAGGCACTGGCCGCCGTCCGCGACGAGGCCCGGACCCTCGGCGTCACCCTCACCGCCGACCTGCGCCCCGCCCCGACCACCGGCAACCCCGTCCTGCTGCGCCAGGCGGCCGTCAACCTGCTGCACAACGCGCTGCGGCACAACCTGCCGACCGGCGGGCGGGTCACCGTCGCCACCGGGGCCGACCCCGAACGGCCCGGGCGGGTGCGCCTGACCGTCGCCAACACCGGCCCCCAGCTGACGGCGGAGGCCGTGGCCACCTTCACCGAACCGTTCCTGCGCGGGCGCGGACGCACCGCCGAGACCGACCCGGCCCGCCGCGGCCACGGCCTGGGCCTGGCCATCGTCGCCGCCGTCACCGACGCCCACCACGGGGCCCTCCACCTCGCCCCCGAACCCGCCGGCGGCCTCCGCGCCACCCTCGACCTGCCGGGCCTGCCCGGTCTGCCCGGTTCTCGTTGACGTCACGGTGGAAGAGCCGTGTGGGAAGGTGGCGGTCATGCCGCAGCTCGGTCGCCGCCTCCGTTCCCTCCGGTTCACGCTCGGGCTCGCTCCGACGGGCTTCGCCGCAAGCCGGGAGACCGGCGACCCGGCCCTGGAGCACGCCCTGGCCGGCCCGGCGACGCTCTGCGGCATCCCCCGGCGCCGGGTGACGGTCTACCGGCATCCGTTCGTCGCGAGGAAGCGGCGCGGAAGCTGCCCGCGGTGCAGGGCGAAGGCCGTCGACGCCCCGTCCGGGCCCTGAGCGGAGCCGGCTTTGAAGCAGACTTCGGAGCCGACCGGGACGGCCGTACCGCCTGCCGTCGCCGAGTACGACCGGTCGCCGAGCACGACCCGCAGGCGTCCGCCGCCGATCGTCCTCAGCCGGTCACGGGGAAGCGGTCGATGTTGCGTTCCACCCAGGTGCGCAGGTGCGCCAGCGGGGCGCAGGCGTCCACGCCCAGCGGGGTGAGGCTGTACTCGACCCGCGGGGGGACCTCGGCGTGGATCTCGCGGTGGACCAGGCCGTGCTCCTCCAGCCTGCGCAGGGTCTGGGTGAGGACCTTCGGGCTGACGCCCTGCAGGCGGGTACGCAGTGCGCCGAAGCGCTGCGGGCCGTCCTCCAGGGCGCCCAGGGCGAGGGCGCTCCACTTGTTGGCCAGCAGGTCGAGCATGTCGCGGCAGGGGCAGGCCGCGGCGTAGACGGACTTGGGGTCGGTGCAGTCGGGGGCGTGGGTCTTCGCCGTACGGGTCGTCGTCACGCGCCGATGGTACCCATTGGTACCCGTTGGGTACTGCTTCGGTACCCAACGGGTACCAATGGTCCTTGCGGGTAACCACTACCTTCCGCATACCGTCTCCGACGTGCCCGGACACCCCGGGTGGCCCGAGGAGGAGAGCCCTGATGACCGCCGTGCCCGCGACGCCCCCGACGCCCGAGACCGCCGGGATCCCGGCGACGATGCCCGCCGTCGCCTACCGCCGGAGCCTGCCGGTCGACGACCCGCAGAGCCTGCTCGACGTCGAGCTGCCGGTGCCCCGGCCGGGCCCGCGCGACCTGCTGGTGCGGGTCGAGGCGGTGGGCGTCAACCCGGTGGACCACAAGGTCCGCCAGAGCGCCGACCCGGGCGGCGAGCCGCGGGTGCTGGGCTGGGACGCGGCCGGCACCGTGGTCGCGGTCGGCCCGCAGACGGAGCTGTTCCGGGTCGGCGACGAGGTGTACTACGCCGGCGCCCTGGACCGGCCCGGCGCCGACTCCCGCTACCACGCGGTGGACGAGCGCCTGGTCGGACGCAAGCCCGCCACCCTCTCCTTCGCCGGGGCCGCCGCGCTCCCGCTGACCGCGCTCACCGCCTGGGAGGGCCTCTTCGAACGCCTCGGCCTGGGCACCGGCGGACCGGAGCAGGGCGGCACCCTGCTGGTGACCGCCGCCGCGGGCGGCGTCGGCTCCCTCGTCACCCAACTCGCCCGCGCCCTCACCGGCCTGACCGTGATCGGCACCGCCTCCCGCCCGGAATCGGCCGACTTCGCCCGCCGCATGGGCGCCGACCACGTGATCGACCACAGCCGCCCGCTCGGCCCGCAGCTGGCCGAGGTCGCCCCCGGCGGCCTCGACCACGTCTTCAGCACCGTCGCCACCGACCGCAACCTCACCGCCTACGCCGGGGCCCTGAAGCCCTTCGGCGGCATCGTCGCCGTCGACGACTTCGACTCCCTGGACATCGGCGTCCTCAAGGGCAAGAGCATCTCCTTCCACTGGGAGTTCATGTTCACCCGCTCCCTGCACGCCACCGCCGACCGGGCGGTGCAGCATCGCATCCTCGACCGGGTCGCCCGCCTGGTGGACGCGGGCGTCCTCACCACCACCGCCACCCGCGACCTCGGCCCCGTCAACGCCGCCAACCTCCGGGCGGCCCACCGCCTCCAGGAGTCCGGTACGGCGATCGGCAAGACGACCCTCACCGGGTTCTGAGCCGGTGCCCTCCCGCCGCACCGGCCAGATCGAGGCCCTCATCGCCACCGGCGCCGGGGCGGTGGCGGCCCTGGCCGCCCGGGCCCTGCTGTCCGGCGTCTACCAGCACCACGGGCAGGACCCGGCCGTGCCCGCCTGGCTCGACGCCGCCGTCCTGGCCACCGGCGCCGCCACGGCCGCCCTGCTCTACCGATGGCTGCGCCGCCGCCCGGGAGACTGACCCCCGCCCCCGCCCGCGCCCGCCGGATCCCCGTTCAGCCCGTGCCGGCGCGGGCGCCCTCGGCGGGCGCGGGGGAGCGGGGGAGCGGAAGTGGCGGTGGATCCGGTGCGGGTCTGCCAGGCTGTTCCGGTGTTCGAATTCCGTCTCTGGCTTGCCGCGTTCCCGGAACCCGTACCCGAAGCCGAAGCCCGCAGCTACTGGAACCTGAAGGACCACCCCACCCCGCACCTCGACGGAGCCCTTAGGCGCGCGGACTACGTCTACGTCGGCGCCTGGGGGGACAGCCACCTGTCGGACGAGCCGCAGTCCGGCCGCTGCCCCGCCGTCAGGATCTTCGACTGGTTGTTCTACCGCGGGACCATCGACAGCTACCAAGCGCCGCTTCTCGACGCCCGGTTGAGGGACGAACTCATCAGGATCCACCAGCCCCGCCCGGGTGACCTGCCCGCGGAGTCCACCGACGCGGAGACGATCGCCGCGTTCCTCACGGCGCACCTCGGCCGGTACCTGCTGCCCGAGGAGGAGCCACCGGCCACGGCATGAAACGTCGGCCGGGCCGGCTTCCCGCTCCGGCACGCGGGGCGGGGCCTCCCGGTCAGGGGACGGGCCGTCCCGCCAACCGGCCGGTGTGGCGCGGGAAGTCGGACGGGCCGACTTCCCGCGCCGGGCGGCTGCCGAGGGCGCGGCGCAGGTGCCGGATCTCCGCGTGGGCCTCGGCGAGTTGGCGGCGGACGTCGGGCTGGGAGGACGGCGGGGGCGGCGCCCCGGTGGTGCGGCGCAGGGCCGCGACCCACTCGCCCTCCTCCGCCGGGCCCACCCCGCAGGCCCGGACGAACTCGACGAGGACCCGCTCGGTGCAGTCCCGCTCGCCCGCCAGCACCCCGTGCAGGGTGCTGCGCGGCAGGTGGCTCACCGCGCCCCGCACCGCGCGGGTCTCCAGCTCGCGCAGGGTCGGGCTCCCGGCGCGCAGCCGCAACCGCCGCATGGCGACGAGCAGTTCGGAACGCTCCGTGACGTACCGCAGGGCCCGGTGCGCGGCCGGTCCGCAGCCCGCGACCTTCCCCCTCCGGCCGGGCCGGCGGGCGTCGGCGCGCAGCCACAGCCGCTCGGCGGTGCGCACCGAGCCGCCGCAGGCCCGGACGTAGGCCTCGGTGACCGGCCAGGTCGGCACCGTACGGCCCTCGTCCGCGCGGGAGAGGGTGGCGAGGGAGACGGGCCGGGTGAATTCGACGGTCTTGCACGCCATCTGGCTGTAGGTGAGGCCGGAGCGCTCGCGCAGTCCGCGCAGCCACCGCGCGAGCGTCCGGACCTCCTTGTCCTGCTCAGCCAGGGCGCTGTTCAGGCGCCCCACCGGCCGCCTCCTAGCGGGCCCGGTGGACGGTGAGCGCCTCGGCCAGGCGGCGGACCAGCTCTATGCCGAGCAGTCCGGCGCCGGCCAGGGTGGCGACGGCGGTGCGGGCGGGGGTGCCGAGGGTGGTCAGGGCGGTGGTGAGGAGGAGGACGACGACCACGAGCACGGTGGCCGGGACCGGCACCGGGATGCCGGGGGCCGTCCGGACCTCGACGCACGCCGCGTTCGCGGCCGGGGTGTACTGCTGTTCCATGCGGTCTCCGCTTCGCTGGGTTGCGGTTGCTGCCACTCGACCGGGGTCCTCACGCGCCCGTCCGGCCTTCCAGAGCCGGGCGGGCTGGACACCCACGCACAGGGTCGCCGTGTACCACGGGGGCGGTCCAACGGTTTACGCCGCCGTTTCTCGCCTTGTCCCAGTCGAAATTGAAAAACCGTCAGAAGGAATTCGCAGCTCACGGACGTCCGGCCGTCCGCACCCCCGGGTCCCGCTACCCGCCGCGTCCGACCTCCCGCGCACTTTCGGGCTTGCCGCGAGGAAATCGAAACGCCATCCTCAGTGGATATCGGCGGGGTGAGCGCCCCGCACCAGCCCAGCCCCGGCCAGGAGCCGGAGGCGCCAGGGCCCGGCGCGGCATTGGCCTGTCGCGCCCCATGCACGCGGTCTCCCCGGCCGTTGCCACTCGACACCATCCAGGGGATCCGGCTTGCCCTGTTCCAGCAGGGCGGGCCAGCTGCGGCACCCTCTGCCGCGCCGAAGTCCGCACCACCGGGCCGGTCGGTCCGTCGGCCGGCTGCCGGTCAGTCGGTCGGCCGGCCCGCCTGCCGGTCCGTCGGCCGGTCCTCCCGCCGGTCGTCCCGCTGGTCGTCCTGCCGGTCCGCCGCGACCGGCAGCAGGCCGCGCTCGCCGAACACCTTCTTGGCGACGAAGGTGGCGTTCAGGGCCTTCGGGAAGCCGCAGTAGCCGGCGGAGTGCAGCAGCGCCTCGACGATCTCCTGCGGCGTGAGCCCGACGTTCAGCGAGGCGTTGACATGGACCTCCAGCTGCGGCTCGCACCCGCCGAGCGCGGTGAGCATGCCCAGGGTGACCAACTGCCGATCGCGCGGCGGCAGCCCCGGCCGGCTGTAGATCTCCCCGAACCCCCAGGCGACCACCTGGTGCCCGAGCTCCGGACTGACGTCGCCCAGCGCGTCCACCACCCGCCGCCCGACCTCGCCGTCGATCCGCTCCAGCACCTCCAACCCGTGCGCGAAACGCTCCCGGCGGACCTCGGCCTCGTGCGCGGACCTGCTCATCGGCGCCGCTCCTCTCCCGTTCCCGCGCCGCCGACCACGTGCGGCGGCGACCACGGCAGAAACCGTAGAACTTGGAGTGCGCTCCAACTCAAATCCGACACGCACCCCGCCCCGCAGGAAAATTTGCGGTCCAGACCCCCTGAAATGCCATCACTGCGCCCTGGCTGAGCCGAAAGATTTCCTGCGGCCGTACCATCCGAGGGAACGGTCGCAGCCCCCTGCGGCCGCGCCCAGAGTCCCGAGTCCCGCGAGACGGAGTCGCCATGCCCCCGAACGTCTTCCGCAACGGCATCGGACGGCTGCTCCCCGCCCGCGGTCCTGACGGCCTGAGAGTCTGGAGCATCGACCAGGCACCGAGGAGCACGCTGTACGGCGCCCCCGTCGAGGCCAACATCCTGCTCGAAGACACCGACGACCTCGACCGGGCCGACCTCCCCCTGGTCGCCGAGGTCCTCGGCAGGATCGACCACTACCTCGAGACGGCGCTCCACTTCGTGCGCGAGGCAGTGGCGGCCGACCCGGCCCTCTTCGGCCTCACCGAAGCGGAGTCACAGCCCTACCTCCGCCTGCCGGCCGCGGACCTCCCACTGGACTCCCCCCAGCTCAACTTCTACCTCGACGAGTGGCACCTCCACTTCGCCGAAGGCCGCCTGCCCATCTGCGACCCCTACGGCCTCGCGGTCGTCTTCGACGGCCAACAGCCACTGAGAGTGGAAGACCTGAGCGACGCCAGCCCCATCGACCCCGACACCACCGAGATCCCGGGCCGGCAGAACACCTGACCCACCCCTCGCCCACCCCGACTTTCCACGCCATGCCACTCCCGCCACCCCTCGCCCACCCGCAGTTCCCGGGCCCCAGCCCGCACAGAATGGAGGGTGGGCGCGCGGGCCGGAGCGGAAAGTCAGCGGGCCCGACTTCCTGCTTCGTTGCTCCGGACCCCTCGCCCCTGCCCCGCTGGGTGGGGATGTGGGCGGGGTGATTGAGAAGTCGGTGGGCTCGACTTCCTGTGTGCGACACTCCCATCACCCACACACACACCGCTCTGCCGGGTGGGGGCGGGGGTTGGAATGGAGTGAGAAGTAGGAGGAGTCGACTTCTCGTGCCGCATCGATGTTCGCCGGCTGCAGCTCGGTCAGCCTCGCTCGTCCGCCCGCAGGTTGGCTGGCAGTCCCTCTTTTTGGGCCCCGGCCTGCGCGGCGTGGCGGATGAGCACGGAGGCTGGAGTGGGAAGTCGGCGGGTCCGACTTCTCGTGCTGCGCGACTCCGTTCCCTTCTGGCTTCGCTGGGTGAGGGCGGGTGAAATGGGAGTCGGATGGCTCAACTTCCCACGCTGTGCTGGTCCGTTGGTGGCTGCGGCGAGCGGATCGGAGTGAGAAGTCGATGGGGCCGACTTCCTGTGCTTCGCTGCTCTGGGCCCTCGCCCCTGCTCCGTTGGCTGGGGATGTGTGGGCGGGTGAGTGGGAAGTCGGTAGGGCCAAGGTCGCGTGCGCGCGGGGCGGCTGGTGGGGGAGCGCCCGTGCGAGGTGGGGTGGGAAGTCGGTGGGCTCGACTTCCTGTGCTGCGTTGGGAAGTTGGTGGAGTGAATGCGGTGAGCGGGCCGGATTGGGAAGTCGGCGGGGCCGACTTCCCATGCTGCGCGGGCGGTTGGTGGGGAAGTGCACGTGCGAGGTGGATCGGGAAGTCGGTCGGGCCGACTTCCCGCGTTGCGCTGGGCGGGGCGGGGGTCAGGAGCGGTGGTACTGGATGGGGGTGGTGACTTCGGCGCCGAGGGTGGTGGCGGCGTGGCGGGCCCAGTAGGGGTCGCGCAGCAGTTCGCGGCCGATCAGGACGGCGTCGGTGCGGCCTTCGGTGAGGAGGGCCTGGGCCTGGGTGGGGTCGGTGATCAGGCCGACGGCGGCCACCGGCAGGTCGGTCTCGCGGCGTACGGCCTCGGCGAAGGGCACCTGGAAGCCGGGCGCGGCCTCGATCCGGGCGTCGGGGACGAGGCCGCCGGTGGAGACGTCGAGCAGGTCGACGCCGTGGGCCCGGAGCTCCTTGGCGAGGCGGACGGTGTCCTGGGAGGTCCAGCCCTCGCGGCCGTCCTCCGGGTTCTCGGTGAGCCAGTCGGTCGCGGAGACGCGGAAGAAGACCGGCAGGTTCTCGGGCCACACCGAGCGGACGGCGTCGACGACCTCCAGCGCGAAGCGGATGCGGCCCTCGAAGGAGCCGCCGTAGCCGTCGGTGCGCCGGTTGGTGTGGGGGGAGAGGAACTGGTGCACGAGGTAGCCGTGGGCGCCGTGGACCTCGGCGACCTGGAAGCCTGCGTCGAGCGCGCGCCGGGCGGCGTCGGCGAACTGCCGCACGATCTCGCCGATCTGCTCCTCGGTGAGCTCGTCCGGCGTGGTGTGGGCGGGGGAGAAGGCCTCGGTGCCAGGGCCGACCGGGGTCCAGCCGTGCTCCTCGTCCGGGGCGACGGGGCGTCCGCGGTCGACCCAGGTGCGCTCGGTGGAGGCCTTGCGGCCGGCGTGGGCGAGCTGGATGGCCGGGACGGTGCCCTGGCTCTTCAGGAACGCGGTGATCCGGCGGAAGGCGGCGGCCTGCTCGTCGTTCCAGATGCCGAGGTCGTACGGGCTGATGCGTCCCTCGGGGCTGACCGCGGTGGCTTCCGTGATGATCAGCCCGGTGCCGCCGGCGGCGCGGGCCGCGAGGTGGGTGAAGTGCCAGTCGGTCGGGACGCCGGCCGCGGCGCCGTCCGGGGCCGCGCTGTACTGGCACATCGCCGGCATCCAGATCCGGTTGGGGACGGTCAGGGACCGCAGGGTGAGCGGGGCGAAGAGAGAGGTGCTCATGTCGGACTCCCGGTGGGGTCGGCTGACGCCAGGACGCAGGTGAAGCAAGGATGCGGGGTGGAGCAAGGGACGCAGGGCGATGCAAGGGCGAGCATGCAACTTTTGCAGCTGCATTTACACTCGTAAACAATAGTTGCGTGCGCACGGACTCGCAAGGGTTCCCCGTCGGCGCGCCCTCCCGACACCCTCCCACCTGCGACAATCGCTTCCATGATCGAATCCGCAGCCACCAGCATCCCGGAAACGCCCCTCACCGTCGCCGCCGCCGCGATCATCCAGGACGGCCGGCTCCTGGTCGTCAGCAAGCAGGCCGCCCCCGAGGTCTTCTACCTCCCCGGCGGCAAGCCCGACCCCGGCGAGGACGCCCTCCAGGCGCTGGCCCGCGAACTGGGCGAGGAGCTCGGCGCGGCCCCGGTCGACCCCCGCCACCTCACCGACATCCGCGCCACCGCCGCCCTCGAAGGCGTGCCCATGCTGATGACCGTCTTCACCGCCACCCTGGACCGCGAGCCCGTCCCCGCCGCCGAACTCGCCGACCTGCGCTGGACCGACGGCCGCGACGACACCCTGCGCCTGGCCCCCGCCGTCCGCGACCACCTCCTGCCCCTGCTGCGCGAACGCGGCGACCTGGCCTGACCCGCAGGCCCGGCCCGCCCAGAGGCCCGGAGACCCGAAGACCCGCAGGCCCGCAGACCGCGACGGCCCCCGCCCGGGCGGGCGGGGGCCGAAACGGCACGGACGGTCCTCCGTCAGCGCGCCGTCTGCGCCACCCGCTGCGCCGGAACGGCGCCCCGCGCGGCCCGCACACCGGCGGAGGCACCAGCAGGGGCGGCAGGGGAAGCCGGGGAGGCGCCCAGTGCGGTGCCGCGGGTCTCCTCCGCCCACGCCACGCAGACCAGCAGCCCGAGGGCGGTGACCCCGGCGGCGATCAGCATGGTCGGGCCGGTGCCCAGCCCGGTCAGCGACAGCGGCAGCAGGTAGGTGCCGACGGCCGCGCCGATCCGGCTCACCGAGGTGGCGACGCCCACGGCGGTGGCCCGGATCTCGGTCGGGAACAGCTCGTTTGGGTACGTCCAGTCGAGCACGTTGGGCCCGCCGCACAGGAAGGCGTAAGCGCACAGCGCCAGCAGCGCGATCGCGGCCGGGGCGGTGGGCCACACGCCCAGCAGTGCCAGCGGGACGGTCATCAGCGCGAAGGACCAGATGATGACGGGCCGGCGGCCGCGGGTGTCGATCAGGCGCAGCGCCGGGTAGCAGCCGAGCAGGAAGACGAGGCTGATCAGGCCGGTGCCGAGGGTCTCCATCACGGTGCCGCCCGGCATGCCGAAGGAGGAGAGGATCTGCGGGCCGAAGGTGAGCATCGCGAACAGCGGGCCGACCTGGCACATGAAGAACAGGCCGCAGAACAGGGTGCGGCGCCGGTAGGGCTGGGTCATCAGCAGGCGCAGTCCGGCGGGGCGGCCGCGCTCGGCCGGATCGGGCATCAGCTCCCGGCCGTCGACCCGGACCCCGAGGTGCTTCTCGACCACCCGCACCGCGTCACCGACCCGCCCGTTGGCGGCCAGCCAGCGCGGCGACTCCGGCGAGCCGCGGCGGATCACCAGGAACACCACGCACAGCACCGTGGAGCTCGCCAGCATCCACCGCCAGCTGCCCGGCCCGGCCAGCTCCAGGAACAGGTAGCCCACCACGTAGGCGAGCACCGAGCCGGCGTACCAGGCGACGATCTGCTGCCCGAGCAGGCGGCCGCGCTTCTTGGCGGGCAGCCACTCGGCGAGCAGCGACGTGGCGATGGGGTAGTCGGCGGCCACGGCCATGCCGAGTACGAAGCGCAGCAGGGTGATCGCCCACACCGCGTCCACCCAGAAGGAGAGCACCGAGCAGGCGACCATCACGAGCAGGTCGGCGGTGTACATCACCTCCCGGCCGATCTTGTCGGTCAGCACGCCGAAGAGCGCGCCTCCGACGAACATGCCGACCAGGGCGGCGGCGCCGATCAGGCTGACCTCGGCGGTGGAGAGTCCGAGGTCCGGGCGCATCCCGATCAGGGCGACGCCGACGATGCTCAGGATGTAGCCGTCGAGCAGGGGTCCGCCCGAACAGGCGAGGGCCAGCCTGCGGTGGAACGCGGTATACGGGGCGTTGTCGATGGTCTGGGACATGTACTTGGGGTCCTCCGGAGCGTACGGCACGCACTGCGCACCGTGCGCCGGGTAGACGGCAGGGGAAGACGCCGCCCACCTCGGACGGCGCCACCGCCCGGTCACAACGGGCGACCGTCCACGGTTGCCCCGGTTCCGAGGGGGCGCCACCGGGGCGAAGGTCGAGGGGATTCGCGACCAAGGTCCCGAAGCGGACGGGCCCTTCGCCCGTGCCGCCACGGCGCCCGCCCAGTCCCGCCACGGGGCCGCGCCGCCGGGCGCCGCGAACGCGCGCCGGACGTGACCCTGGTCACTTCGGACCGTCAACGACCCCTGGAATGTGGCCCATTCCACACCGGGGCGGTGCCCGTCCGTACGGGACCGACCCCGCCGCGTCACCGCCGGGGCGCCGTCACGAGCCCGCCGTGAGCGCGGCGTCAGCCCGTTGTGAGCCCGTCGTCAGCTCCTCCCGGAGGGCCGCCCGAGACCGCGACCGCCAGCGGCACGGCGACGTCCGCGACGTGCTCCAGCGGCCCGGCGGTCGCCCAGTTCGGGTGGTACACCTCCCGGTTCGGCCCGCCCCGCCCGTACCCGCGGGCGGCGACCCAGGCGGCGACCGCGTCGTGGGCGGCGGCCATCGCGGCGGTGCGCCGGCGGGTCAGGGCGGTGTACGCCTCGCGGTGCGCGGGCTCGACGCGCACCGCGAACGGGCCGTGCGGCCCGACGCCGTGCGGCCCGACCGCGTCCGGGGTGGGGGCGCAGACCTCGACCAGGGCCTCGCAGTCCTCGCCCACCAGGCCGTGGTAGACCGCGAACAGCGGCCCCGACAGGCACGCCCCCGCCTCCCGCAGCCGGCCGAGCAGCAGCCCGGAGGCCTCGGCGAGGAAGCCGGGCAGCGCGGCGGCGTCCACGTGCCGCCGGACGAACAGGACGTGCTGCTCGGGCACGTCGCGCTCGGCGACCTCGAACACGGCGGTGCCCCGTCCGGCCAGGACCTCGCGGGCGTAGCCCACCGCCTCCCGGCGGGCCGCGTGCTCGGCCTCCCGCTCCCGCCAGTACGCCAGCAGCTCCCGTTCGCCCGCGTCGCCGTCCGACTCGGCCGCGTCCAGCACCGCCGCGATCCGCGCCAGCGGCAGCCCGGCGGCGCGCAGCAGCGCGATCCGCCGGGCCCGCTCGACCTGCGCCGGGCCGTACCGCCGCACGCCGGTGCGCGGGTCGACCAGGGCGGGCGGCAGCAGCCCCCGCGCGCCGTAGAGCCGCAGGGCCTTGAGGCTGAGCCTGGTCCGGGCGGCGAGTTCGCCGATGGTGATCGTGTCGTCCTGCACGCCCGCCACTGTGCCCCCTGCCCCAGGGGGAGAGGCAAACGCCGAACACGGAAGGGGACGAACACGGAAGGGGGCGGACACGGAGAGGCAAGCCGCACCCCCTTTGTGGCGGTACGTCAGCCTTCCCACCGGATCCGCCCGCCTGTTCGCGGCGCCGAGCGGGCCGGTTCACCGGCGCGTGAACTGGAGGCCGTCCGTGCACGGTTGACTGCCCGCGGCCTGGGAGGAAACGCCCCCGGGCCGCACCGTCCGCGGGCGAACGGCACTTCCGGCGCCCCGCACGCCGCCGGAGACGCCCGAGCCCGCCGCCGCACGAGGAGACCCCCATGCCACCCCCGCCCGCCGGCACCCGCACCCGCACCCGCCGCCGCGCCCTGGGCGCGCTCGCGCTGGCCACCGCGCTGGCCGCCGGCCTGCCCGGCCTCGCCGCACCCGCCTGGGCCGCACCGGTCCCCGCGCCGAGCCGGGCGCAAGCCGACCCCGACCTGGTCCTGGATCGCCCCGGGGAGTCGGTGGTCACCCGCCGCGAGGTCACCCCCATCGCCCCCGGCCTGACCATGACCTCCTTCGACCGCCTCGGCGGCCCGGGCTGGATCCGCGGCAAGGTCCTCGTCGCCGACCTGGACACCGAGGGCCTGAGCGTCGACTACCTGTCCTCCGGCAAGGTGACCACCCGCCAGAGCGTCACCGACATGGCCCGCGGCGCCGGAGCCGTCGCCGCGATCAACGGCGACTACTTCGACATGAACGCCTCCGAGGCCCCCCTCGGCGTCGGCGTCTCCCGCAAGGACGGCCTGGTCCAGGCCCCCGTCGAGGGCTGGAACCAGGCCGTCACCGTCGGCACCGACGGCCTCGCCCGGATGGCCCAGGTCTTCCTGGAGGGCCACGCGAGCCTGCCCGGCGGCCGCGAGCTGACGCTGAACGGCGTCAACACCTACGGCCTGCCCGCCGACGGCGTCGGCGTCTTCACCCCCGCCTGGGGCGACGCCACCCGCGGCAACGTCGCCAACGGCTCCGCCGAGGTCGCCGAGGTCGAACTGCGCGACGGCCGGGTCACCGCCGTCCGCGACACGCTCGGCGCCGCCGTCCCCGAGGGCGCCACCGTCCTGGTCGGCCGCGAGGCCGGCGCCCGCGCCCTGCGCGACCTCAGGCCCGGCGACCGGGTCTCCGTCGGCTACCGCCCGCGCGCCTCCTTCGGCGAGGTCGCCGTCGCCGTCGGCGGCTACCAGGTCCTGGTCGCCGACGGCGTCGCCCAGCGCTCCGGCGAGAACGACGGCAACGAGCTCAACGCCCGTACCGCCGTGGGCTTCTCGGCCGACAACCGGCGCATGTACCTGGTCACCGTCGACGGCCGGCAGGCCGACAGCCCCGGCATCAGCCTCCCCGACCTCGCCGTCCTGCTGCGCGACATGGGCGCCCACAACGCGCTCAACATGGACGGCGGCGGCTCCGCCGCGATGGCCGCCCGCCTGCCCGGCGCCGAGCGCGCCGGCACCGTCAGCAGCCCCTCCGACAACGGCGGGGAGCGCGCCGTCGCCAACGGCCTCGGCCTGTTCTCCACCCCCGGATCCGGCCAGGCCAAGGGCTTCCGGCTGCGCCCGGCCCCGGCCGTGGACACCGCCGCCCGCCTCTTCCCCGGCCTGCACCGCACCGTGCGTGCCCTGCCCCACGACGAGGCGTACGGCGCCGTCACCGCGACGCCGCCCGCCACCGCGTGGTCCACCGCCACCGGCGCCACCGCGAGCGTCGAGGGCCGCGGCCTGGACGCGGTCGTCACCGGCCGCGCCCCCGGCGCCGCCGAGGTCGCCGTCACCGCCACCGGCGCCGCGAAGGCCGTCCTGCCGCTGACCGTGCTCGGCCCGGCGGTACGCGTCAGCGCCGGCAGCGCGCCGATCGCCCTCGAAGGCGCCGGCGCCACCGCCCGCCTCACCGTCACCGGCTACGACGCGCTCGGCCACACCGCACCCGTCGAGGCCGCCGACGTCAAGGTCACCGGCGGCGAGGGCGTGGTCGAGACGAGCGCCGCCCCCGACGGCACCATCGCCCTCAAGGCCCTGGCCGACGGGAAGTCCGCCACCCTCAAACTGACCGTCGGCACCCTGGAGAGCGCCGTCGCCGTCACCGTCGGCATGACCGAGAAGCCGTTCGCCGACTTCTCCGACGCCGCCGCCTGGAAATCCGGCAACGACCGCGCCCCCGGCGGCTCGACGGCCCCCGCCCCCGGCCCCGACGGCACCCACGGCCTGCGCCTGGCCTACGACTTCACCCACTCCACCGGCACCCGCGGCCAGTACGCCATCGCCCCCGAGGGCATCGTGCTGCCCGGCCAGCCCCGCTCGATCACGATGTGGATCGAGGGCGACGGCAACGGCGCCTGGCCGCGCGTCCAGTACCGCACCGCCGCCGGCGTCACCGCCAACCTCGACGCCCCGATGGTCACCTGGACCGGCTGGCGCAAGGTCGAGTTCCCCGTCCCCGCCGGCGTCCAGTACCCGCTCACCTTCCAGCGCTTCCGCCTGATGGAGACCAGCGCCGCCCGCTCCTACACCGGCGCCCTCACCCTCTCCGACCTGCGCGTCAAGGTCGCCCCCGACGTCGAACTGCCCGTCCAGCCCAAGGTCACCGACCCCGTCGTGCTCACCCACGGCACCGTCGACGGCCGCCCGCTGCGCGTCGCCGTCATGTCCGACGCCCAGTTCATCGCCCGCAGCCCCGACAGCGACATCGTCCAGGCCGCCCGCCGCACCCTGCGCGACATCGCCGCCGCCAAACCCGAACTCCTCGTCATCGACGGCGACTTCGTCGACGAGGCCGCCCCCGCCGACTTCGCCCTCGCCCGCACGCTCCTCGACGAGTTCGACCAGCTCACCGGCCACACCGTCCCCTGGCACTACGTGCCCGGCAACCACGAGGTCATGGGCCCCGGCACCATCGACAACTTCAAGGCCGCCTTCGGCGACACCACCCAGGTCTTCGACGTCAAGGGCACCCGCTTCGTCACCCTCAACAGCTCGCTCGGCACCCTGCGCGGCAGCGGCTTCGACCAGATCGCCACCCTGCGCACCGCCCTCGACGGCGCCGCCCAGGACCCGTCCGTCACCGGCCTGCTGCTCTTCGAGCACCACCCCACCCGCGACCCGCTGCCCGACCAGGGCAGCCAACTCGGCGACCGCAAGGAGGCCGCCCTCGTCGAGCAGTGGCTCGCCGACTTCCGCACCAAGGGCAAGTCCGCCGCCATGGTCACCGGCCACGTCGGCGCCTTCCACGCCCAGAGCATCGACGGCGTCCCGCACCTGATCAACGGCAACTCCGGCAAGGGCCCCGCCGCCGAACCCGACCGCGGCGGCTTCACCGGCTGGACGATGCTCGGCGTCAACCCCGCCGCCGGCCGCGTCACCGACCCCTACGCCACCGCCGACGACGCCTCCGCCTGGCTGCGCGCCGAGGTCCGCGCCCGCGCCGACACCGTCGACCTCCAGGCCCCCACCGCCCTCGGCCTGCTCGAAACCGCCCCCGTCCACGCCACCTTCACCCAGGACGGCGAGCGCACCGTGCCCGTCGCCTGGCCCGTCACCGCCCAGTGGGGCGGCACCGCCGTCCACATCGGCACCGCCGCGAGCGCCCCGCGCACCGCCGTCGCCGCCTACGACCCGGCCACCGCCACCCTGACCGGGCTGCGCCCCGGCAGCGGGACGCTGAGCGTCACCGTCGGCGGGGTGAAGGCCGAACAGCCGCTCACCGTCGGCGCGTTGCCCGCCTGCACCACCACCGTGCGCGGCCGGCACTCCTCGCTCGCCGTCACCTCGGGCGTCACCTGCCTCCAGGGCGCCACCGTCGACGGCCCGGTCCTGGTGCAGCCCGGAGCCTCCCTGGTCGCGCTGGACTCCGTCCTGTCCGGCCCGCTCTCCGCCCGCGGCGCGAACACCCTGGTGCTGAGCGACACCACCGTCAACGGCCCGGTCGCCGTCAGCGGCACCACCGGCACCACGGCGATCCTGCGCGCCACCCTGTCCGGCCCGCTCCACCTCGCGCTCAACAAGGGCGCCACCCTGCTGGCCGGCACTACCGTGCGCGGCCCGCTGGACTGCTCCGGCAACACCCCGGCCCCGGTGAACGGCGGCCTCGCCAACACCGTGAGCGGCCCGAAGGGCGGCCAGTGCGCGAAGCTGTGACCGACCGTCGGTGACACGCCGCCAGTGACCCACCGCAGGCCCGGACCGTGACGCACGGTCCGGGCCTGCGGTGCCGTGTCCTACGTGGCCCGGTGGCTCTTGACGAGGTCCTGCACGGACGTGGGGACGGGGGTGCCCGGCGGGACGTGCTTGTCGGGGACGGGATCGCCGTACGTCTGGCGCACGGTGAGGACGCCGCCCCAGGCGTGGGGGTAGTCCAAGTCCCGCTGGGTCTCGTGTTCGGGCCCCTCGGGGTGGGTCGCGATCTTGGCGTGGACGGTCGTCTCCTTCTCGTCGAGGTCGATGGAGAGGACTCCGATGGTGGGGTGATCGTGCCCGTCCGTGTCCAGGTCGGTGTCGTCGATGGGGCGCAGCTCGCTCCAGCGATTGGGGATGACCTGGTCGCTCAGCGCCTGGAAGGTCTTCGCGCGGGCGGAGGGGGCGACCTTCCTGGCGACGCCGTTGACGACGACGGAGCGGTAGTCGAGGGAGGTGCTGATGGCCGCGCGTCCGACGACGAGGCCGTCGACGACGGTGGCGGTCAGGCTGACGGACACGCCGTCACCGCTCCACAGGTGCTTCAGTGAGACCGGGAGCCAGTCCGGGTAGTAGATGGACCCGTGCAGGTAGAGGAGCCTCCTGCCGCCTTCCTCGTGGTAGGCGTAGACCATGGGGACGCATCGGGGCCTGATCGTCAGCTGGCCGTCCAGGGTGGTGATCTCGAGGTGCGCGACGGTGCAGACGAAGCCCGCCTGGAGGATGGGGACCCAGTCGTTCGGGTCGGTGCTCACCTGAGTCCTCTTGGCGAACGCCGCGGCGTCCGACGACCCTGTGACGGTTTCCGGCTCCTGGGGCACGGCGGCTCCTTCGAAGTGAGGGACGGGAGGTCGGGCTCTGCCGGTGACGGGAGCGGGCCCTGGACACGGGTCATGACTACGGCATGGCGGGCGCCCGACGGGCCCCAACGTGCGCGCGGCGGTGGCGGATCACCCCGCCAGAGCAACCCCCCCCCGGCCGGCAGGGCCCGCAGGGTGCCTGGACGTTCCTATGCGCCATTCGGCCGTCCGCCGTTGGAGCGGGAGCACCTCGTGGCCATGGCGGTCGGTCCGACCGGTTGGCTGACGGGGGCCGGTCACCACGACCGGAAGAACGTTTCGGCTCTTCCGGTCGGTTGCTGGAGAGGGTAATTCCTCATACCGGCAAGGGGATTCACGGACCGGTGACGCTCATGCGTGTCCGCCCCGGCCGCGGGCCGGGGCGGAACCATACTCGTGGACGCCGAGATCAGCGAGGTGATCCGAAAGGGGACGCCTCCGCGGCGGATGCGAAAGGGAGAGCCATGCCGGACAACGGTGAGTTCTCGAATTCCCTCGAAGAGTTCCTCAAGAAGATCGATGGCTGGTACCGCGACAATCACGAGGGCTTCAAGACCCTGTTCGACGCGACGATCGCCAACGTGGTGAAGTGCCCGGCCGACCCGAAGGCACCCGAGGACGAGAACGTGTACTACGACTGGCGGGGGGCGACGATCGAGGACCTGAAGAAGTTCTTCACGAACTGGTACGACGACTGGTACAAGACGAAGCCCAACTCGGGCCTGAACTACATCGAGAAGTTCAGCTGGCTCACCTACGAGAACGACTACGGGATGGTCTTCGTGACCTGTGGTCCCGGCCTGGAGATGACCGAGGACTTCACCAGGCTGCAGGGCGGGCAGATGGATGACACGGGGAAGGACGGGCAGAAGCTCATCAAGCTCTGGGAGAGCGAACTCGGCACGAGGATGGCGGACTTCAAGGACGGCCCCTGGGCCACCTTCAACCAGTTCTTCATCCGGGAACTGAAGGACGGCAAGCGGCCGATCGATGCCCCGGACGACAACAGCGTGGTGGTCGCCCCGACCGACTGCGTCATCAACATGATCGTCGACGACCTGGCCGAGGAGACGCCGATCCCGGTCAAGACGGTCACCATGAACGTCAAGCAGCTGCTCGCCGGTTCCGATTACTACAAGAGGTTCGTCCCCAGGGAGGAGGGCGGCAGGATGCTCCCCGGGGGCACGGCCGTGTCGTGCATCCTGATGCCCGACACCTACCACTGGTACCACGCGCCGGTAGCGGGTGAGGTCGTGGAGTCCCACGACGACGTCCACGGAATCTACTACGGGATGCGGGACTTCCCCGAGCTCCTCAACAAGGGGAACGTCGGCTACGGGTTCGACTACGAGATGTTCGACACCTTCCGCCGCGGATACCTCATCTTCAGGACGATGTTCACCGACCCCAGGGGGGGCAAGCACGAGACGCACGTGGCGATGGTGACCGTCGGCCTCAACTCGATCGGCTCCGTGCAGTACGAAGCGGACTTCAAGAACCCCCAGAAGCCCGTCCCGGTGACGAAGGGCCAGAAGATCGGGAACTTCCAGTACGGCGGCTCCCTGAACATCCTGCTGTTCGAGCACGGCCGCTTCCCGGCCCTGCAGCTGCACATGGGGCAGCGCATCGGGACCCTTGAGGACCCGGGGCGGACGAACGGGCTGTTCAGCCACCCCCACCACGCGCAGTCCCGCCGGGGCATCCCGTTCGCCCGGTGATCCTGCTGATCCCGTCGATCCCGTTGATCCGCTCCCGAATGAAGGACTGAACCATGGAACCGGACGATCTCGTCACGTCGATCCCGGCGAACCTCCTCGACACCAAGAGCCTCGAGCTGGGGATCCGCTCCTACGCGGGGCGCGTACAGCTCGACGGCACGGGCACCGCGAAGAACAACCTCTTCTACTGGTTCTTCGAGAGCCAGACCTGCAGCCCCCACGTGCCCGTCGCCGACCAGCAGGACCTGATCAGCGCCACACCGCTGGTGATCTGGCTCAACGGAGGCCCCGGCGCCTCCTCACTGATCGGGCTCTTCCTGGAGAACGGCCCGCTGACCATCACCGAGGACACCGTCGGGACCGTGTCGCTGACCACCACCAGCTGGAACCAGGAGGCGCACCTCCTCTACTGGGACCAGCCCCTGGGCGCCGGGTACAGCCACTCCGACGACCCCAAGCACGACGAGTACGTCGAGGACGAGGCCGAACTCGGCCACATGTTCTGGCAGGCGCTCCAGAAGTTCTTCCAGCTGCACCCCGAGTACGCGAAGTGCCCGCTGTACGTCTGCGGCGAGAGCTACGCCGGCAAGTACGTGCCGGCGATCGCCCTGGAGATCGACAAGCAGAACGGGCGGAAGGCGGGACAGCACATCGACCTGCGCGGGATCGCGGTGGGCAACGGCTGGATCACCCCCGAGCTCTCGCTGGGCCTCATGATCGACTACGTCTACACCACCGGATTCATCGGCCTCGGCCAGCGCGAGGAACTGCTCCGGGACTACGCGAAGGTCCAGGCCGAGATCAAGGAAGGCAGCATGGTCCAGGCCACCAAGGACGGCAACGCCCTGGTGGACAAGACCCTGGCCTACGGCGGGAACTTCGACATCTACGACGCCCGGGGCTGGAAGGGCCTGCCCTGGGAGACGCTGAAGGCGTACCTGAACACCGATCCCGTCAGGAAGGCCCTGCACGTGCCGCTCGGGCTCGAGTGGACGTGCGAGGACAACAGCGGCCCGGTGGCCGATGCCCTGGTAGAGGACAACATGGCGGACGCGTCCGACAAGTACGGCGCGCTCATCGACAGGAGCGACGGGGGCATCAAGCGCTACAAGGTGCTGCTCTACACCGGGAACTTCGACACCGCCTGCGGCTTCCGGAGCACCGAGGAGATCCTCGACAGGCTCATGCGGGACCGCGACCCGGAGTGGCACGGCGCGCCCCGCCTGATCTGGCAGCAGCCGCCGGGCGACCCCAAGGGCTTCGTCCGCCAGCGCGGCAACCTGACGCAGGTGTCCATCCCCGACTCCGGTCACGAGGTGCCGGCGTACCAGCCGGAGACCTGTCGGGAGATGCTCTACAACTGGCTCTTCGAGCGTCCCTTCCACGGGCACGACCCGCAGGGACCGCTCGCGTAGCGGACCGGCGACGGCGCCGGGGAGTTGATCGGACGGCGGGGCGGCACTGCGGTGCCGCCCCGCCGTTCGTGGTGCCGCGGGCGCGGGGTGGTGATGGCCTGAGCTGAACATCATTCATATGATGGCAAGTCAGTAACTATCAGCCGGTGCCACGATCCTCGGAGGGCGTCCCGGACCAGGGCGCGCCCAGGGGACCGGGCCGGCCCCCGGATCCGCTCCGGCCCCCTCGGGCTCGATTCAGGGAGAAGCATTGCGCGGCACCGTGCTCGCCGACCGCTACCGGCTGGTGGACTGGCTCGGCGGCGGGTCGATGGGCGACGTGTGGCTCGCCGAGGACGAGGTCCTGGGCCGCCGGGTGGCGGTCAAGGTGGTGAAGCCGGCCCTGCTGGACGAGCCCGGCTTCGCCGAGCGCTTCCACGCCGAGGCCCGCGTCATGGCCCGGCTGCGGCACCCGGGCATCGTCGGCGTGTACGACTACGGGCACAGCGGCGGCGACGGGGCCAGCGGCGACGCGCACGGCGACGGGCACGGCGGTGCGTACGGTGCCGGGACCGGTCGGCGCCCGGTCGGCTACCTGGTGATGGAGCTGATCGACGGTCAGCCGCTGAGCGCCGTCCTGGAACGGCGCGGAGCCCTGCCGGTGGCCGAGGCCCTGCGGCTGGCCCTCCAGGTGCTGGAGGCGCTGGAGGCCGCGCACGCGTCCGGGGTGGTCCACCAGGACATCAAACCCGCCAACCTGATGGTCAACGGCGACCGGACGGTGATCGCGGACTTCGGCATCGCCGGCCCCGCCTGCGACCCCCGGTTCACCGTACCCGGGGTGGTGCTGGGCACCGCCGCCTACCAGGCACCGGAACAGGCCTCCACCGGGACGGTCACCGCCTCGGCGGACCTCTACGCGCTCGGCGTGGTCCTCTACGAATGCCTCGCCGGGAGGCTCCCGTACGACGGGGAGACCGCCCTCGAACTGATCCTCAAGCACCTGACGGAGCCCGTCCCGCCGCTGCCCGGGGACGTGCCCGCGCCGGTGCGCGCGGTGGTCGAGCGGGCGATGGCCAAGGACCCCGGCGAGCGCTGGCCCGACGCGGCGACGATGGCTGCGGCGTTGCGCCAGGCCCTCGCGGCGGGCGAGGCGGCGGTGTCGCCGTCGGGCCCGGAGCGGCCCGTCGCCCGGCCCGTCGCCCGGCAGGCGCCGAGGGCCCGGCGCATACCCCGCCCCGGGCGCCGCCTGCGGGCGCTGGCCGGGGTGACGGCACTGACGCTGCTCTGCGTGGCCGGGGCCGCCGGGGCGACGGTGGTACGGCCCGGCCGGGACGCCACGCCGCCCGGCGCCGCCGTCGCCGGGCCCGCGGCCGGGTCCGCGGTGGCGGGCGCCGCCGCCCTCGTCGAGGCCGGCCGCCCGCCCGCCGGACAGCCGTCCGCCCCCGCGCAGGCCCCCGTACCGTCGGGCGGACCGGGCACGGGCGAGAGCCCCGCGCCCGCCGCCGGGCCCGGACCGGCCACCGCCCCGCCGTACGCCACGTCCGCAGCCCCGCCGCCCGCGCCGGTCCCCGCCGCGCCCGCCGCCCCGGCCCCCGCCCCCGCCGCGGGCCAGAGCCCGGCCGCGCCCGCGCCGACCTCCGCCGCCCCCGACCGCCCCGCCCCCGGCGAAACGGCCACCCCCACGACGCCCGCGACCCCGACGCAGTCCGCCCAGCCCACGCCGCAGCCCAAACCGCAACTGCCCGCCGAGGCGCGGATCACCGGCACCAACGGCGCGCTGGACAACTACTCCTCCAACGACCAGGACGGCAACACCGTCGGCACCTACTTCGCCAACGGCACGGCGGCGCAGCTCTGGCGGCTGGACCGGGTCGCCGACGGGATGTACTACCTGCGCAACGCCTCCAGCAACTTCACCAAGGTGCTGGACCAGGACCGCAGGAGCGGACTGGTGCAGATCTGGACGAGCCCGCCGGCCGACTGGAACCAGGTCTGGGCCATCGCGCAGGTCCCGGGCGGCTACCGGATCGCCAACGTCGCCACCCAGCTGTGCCTGACGTCCGAGGGCATCGGCGTCGGGACCCACGTGGCGTCCTGCACGGGCGCGCAGAACCAGGTGTGGACGTTCAACTGAGCCGCCGGGAGCCGACTGCCCGGCTCCGACCGGAGACCGCCGTCGACCGGGGCCGCGACGGCGAGCTGTACGACTGCGACGCGGACGACGCCGGGTTCGTCCGCGATCCGGGGGCCGGGGCGGCGCTGTGGGCGGTGCCACGGCCCCGGGTCACCACGGGGCCATCACCAGCTCGCCGATCACCTGGAGGCCGACTCGTGCCGCCAGCCACGGGGCGCGTTCGGCCTCGACATGCTTGACGTGCACGAACACCGTGTGGTCGGCCGCCGGCTCCGTCAGGTCGAGGTCCCGGGCATGCGCGCAGACCGTCACGTAGGCGCCCCTGGGACCTCCGGCACCGAGGCCGATGTCGGGAGCCTCCGGCCAGCCGGAGAAGTCCCAGCGGACCGACACCGGGCATGCCCCCGCCGCCGCCAGGACCGGCCGCACCACGTCCGCGGACATGCCCCAGCCCATCAACCGGACCGGGAGGTGGGCCGACGGCGGGTCACCCCTGTCGGAGGAGCCGTGTCCGGCGCCGTCGGCCCACCACTCGGCACCCGGCAGGAGGCCCAGGAGCCGTTCGAGGGCCCGCGCGTCGGGAACGCGCGCGTCGAAGTCGACCTCGAGCTCCCGGGTGTCGGCGAGATCCAGCAACCGCCCGGCGGCCCGCAGGGCCTCGTCGAGGTCCGCCGTCCTCAGGACCGGTCGCGCGTAGGAGTTGGCCATGGCGGGGAGTCTGCCAGGGCGCCCGCACTCGGAGATACCGGTTTTGTCCGCGCCCTGGACCTGCCGGCGTCCCCCTGTCCTCCCGCGGAGGCGCCCCCAGGTCGGCTCGCCGGACCGGGCGGACCTCAGGCGGGTCACGCCGGCAGCCAGGACGGCCACTGCCGGCGCGGCCGGACGGCGGGCCGGGCCGGGCCGATCAGCTCGCGCAGCCGGGCGGCCTCGGGGGAGCCGATGGAGGCCAGGATGTCGTAGGCCTCCGACCGGTGCGCCCGGGCCGCCTCCCCGGCGGCATCCCCGGCATCCCCGGTGCCCTCGGCGGCTGCGCGGTCGGCGAGCGCGTCGCCGAGCGCCGCCAGGGCCAGCCCCCGCCCCCGGCGGTCGCCGTCGAGCGTCAGCACCTCCACCGCCCGCCCGGCCGCCGCCACCGCCTCCTCGCCGCGGCCGACGGCGCGCAGCGACTCGGCGAGCCGCAGCAGCGTACGGCCGGTGCGGCGCCGGTCGTCCGGCCGCAGCAGGGCCAGGGCGTTGCGGTGGTGGCGCAGGGCCTGCTCGTACTCGCCGCGGTCGTGGGCGATCGTCCCCAACGAGTCCAGGGCGAGCGCCTGGAGCTCGTGGTCGGCGAGCTCGTGGCAGATCAGCAGGGACTGGTCGACGACGCGCACCGCCGCCTCGGACCGGCCGAGCCCGGTGAACGCGCCTGCCAGGTTGAGCAGTTCGGCCGCCACCGAGCGCCGGTCGCCGAGTCGATCCCACACCGAGATCGCCGCCGTGAAGCCGTCGACGGCGTCGCCCGGCCGGCCGACCTGGGCGAACAGGGCGGCCAGCGAGGCGTGGGCCAGGGCGAGCAGCGGCCCCGGCAGGTCGTGGGCGGTGCACAGGTCGCGGGCCCTGAATAGCTCGGCGAGGGCCGCCGGTTCGGAGCCGACCTCGGTCAGCAGCCGTCCGAGCACCAGCCGGGCCCTGACCTCGCCCGTCCGGTCGCCCGCGCGGACGGCGGCGTGGAGCAGCACCTTGGCCGCGTGCCCGAGCGGCCGGGCGGCCTGGCCGGTCTCGCACAACAGGACGTAGCCGAGCAGCAGTTCGGCCGCCAGGTCGAGCCGGGGCGGCTCGGGGAGGGCGGCGTACTGGCCGACCAGCGCGCCGATGCCGCGGTAGTCGCCGCGGCCGTGGGCCGCTGCCGTACCGCAGCCACCGCCACGGGCGGCGGCGCCGGTGAACGGCAGGGCGGCGCGGGCGGCGGCCGGGCCGAGGGCCGCGACGGTCTCGCCGTGGTGGCGGGCCATCAGGCGGGTGAGGACGGCGGCCGGCCGGTCCCCCTCCGCCTCCGCTTCCCCCTCCGGGGCGAGTTGCAGGGCGAAGGCGCGCAGCAGGTCGTGGTACCGGTAGCGGTCCGGCGGCGCGGTCTCCAGCATCGAGCAGTCGACCAGCGACTCGGCCAGCTCCTCGGCCTCCCGCTCGGGCAGGCCGAGCACCGCCGCGACCGCCCCCGGCGACAGGTCGGGCACCTCCGGCACCGCCAACAGGCGGAAGGCCCGGGCCTGTTCGGGCGTCAGCTGGTCGTAGCCGAAGCGGAACGCCGACTCGACGGCGAGGTCCCCGGCGCGCAGCACGTCCAGCCGCCGGCGGTCCCCGGCCAGCTTGTCGAGCAGCCGGGCCATCGACCAGCCCGGCCGGCAGGCGAGGCGCGCGGCGAGGATCCGTACGGCCAGCGGCAGGTGGCCGCAGAGCCGCACGAGCTCCCCGGCCGTGTCCGCCTCGGCCCGCAGCCGCTGCCCGCCGACCACCCGTTCGAGCAGGCCCAGGGCCTCCTGCGGGGCGAACGCGGTCAGCTCGACGACGTGCGCGTTGGGAAGCGAACCGAGCCTGGCCCGGCTGGTGACGAGCACGGCGCAGCCCGCCCGGCCGGGCAGCAGCGGCCTGATCTGTTCGGCGTCCCGGGCGTTGTCGAGGACCACCAGCACCCGCCGGCCGGATAGCAACGAGCGGAACTGGGCGGAGCGTTCGGCGAGCCCGGGCGCCAGCCCCTCCGGCGGCACGCCCAGGGACCGCAGGAAGGCGCCCACCGCCTCCTCGGGCCGGGTCGGGCGGCCGTCGGCCCCGTGCAGGTCCAGGTAGAGCTGGCCGTCGGGGAAGTCGGCGGCCAGCGTGTGCGCGACGTGGACGGCCAGCGCCGTCTTGCCCACGCCGCCCAGGCCCGACACCGTCGCCACGGGCATGGTGCCGGGGGAGAGCAGGACGGCCCGCAGCGCCTCGGTCTGCGCCTCGCGACCGGTGAAGTCGGCGAGGTCGGCCGGGACTTGGGTCGGCCGGACCGCCGCCGGGTACGGCGCACGGGCCGCGGCGGCGGGCCGGGCCGTCGTCGGTGCGGGCGAGGAGGTGGGCGTGGCCGAGGGCGAGGACGTGGACGCCGAGGTGGGCGCGGGCGCCACGAGCGCGGCGTCGGCCACCAGGATCCGCCGCTGCAACTCGCGCAACCCGGGCCCGGCCGAGACGCCGAGCTGCGCCCGCAGCCGCCGGTCCGCCGCGCGGTACACGCCCAGGGCCTCCGCCTGCCGGCCGGTCCGGTAGAGGGCGAGCATCAGCAGTTCGGAGAACCGCTCCCGGAGCGGGTACTCGGCCACCACGGCGGCCAGTTCGGGGACGGCCTCGCCGGACGGCCCGGCCTCGACCTCGGCCTCCAGACAGGACTCCAGGACGGTCACCCGGCGCTCGGCCCACTCGCCGCGCTGCCGCTCGGCGTACGGGCCGGGCAGCCCGGTCATCGGCTCGCCCTGCCACAGCGCCAGCGCCGAGCGGAGCACGGCGGCGGCGCGGGCGTGCTGCCCGCCGGCGCGCAGCTCCCTCGCCTCGCCGAGGAGTTCCTCGACCCGGTGGGTGTCCAGCCCGCCGGCGTCCAGGGCGAACAGGTAGCCCCCGCTGAGCGTGGTCGGCGCGGCGGGCCCCAGGACGCGGCGCAGGCGGTGGACGTACGTCCGGATCACGGCGGAGGGCTTGGCGGGCGGATCATCGCCCCACAGGTCGTCGACCAACTGACCGGTCGACACCGGGTGGTTGGCCCTCAGCAGCAGCGCGAGCAACAGGCTCCGCTGCTGCGGCGATCCGAGCACGAGCTCGCCGCCGTCCCGCCACCCCCGCAGCGGCCCCAGCACCGTGAACCGTAAACCACCCACCGGCCAATCCCCCTCCGCCCGCACACGATCCCCCGGCCGCGCATTTTACCGACCGCATCACCCCTGGTCAGGGACGAGGCCCCGGGCCCGTCCGGGAGTACGGGGATACCCTGGCCGCTGGCCCGGGAACGAGGGGGAGACCATGACGCACGCGACGGCACCGGACGGCACCCGGATCGCCTACCAGTTGCGCGGCGAAGGGGCGCCACTGGTCCTGCTGGCCGGCCAGGCCAACGACCACCACTGGTGGGACGCGGTCCGCGCCGACTTCCACCCCGCCCGCGCCACCCTCACCCTCGACCACCGCGGCACCGGCGGCAGCGACAAGCCCGACACCCCGTACAGCACCGAACAGTTCGCCCGGGACGTCGTCGCCGTCCTCGACGACCTCGGCATCGACCGGGCCGACGTCTACGGCACGTCCATGGGCGGACGGGTGGCCCAGCAGCTCGCCGCCCGCCACCCGCACCGGGTGCGCGCCCTGGTCCTCGGCTGCACCTCACCCGGCGGCCCGCACGGCGTCGAACGCGGCGCCGACGTCCGCCGCGCCCTGGCGCAACCCGACCCTGAGGCCGCGCGACAGGCCCTGCTGGAGCTGATGTACACCCCCCGGTGGCTCGACTCCCACCCCGGCCCGCACCACACCCTCGGCGACCCCGCCATGCCCGCCCACGCCCGCCGCCGCCACCTCGCCGCCAGCAACCGGCACGACGCCTGGGACCTCCTGCCGGCCATCGGCGCCCCCACCCTGGTCGTCCACGGCGCCGACGACCGGCTCAACCCCGCTGCCAACGCCCCCCTGCTCGCCGCCCGCATCCCCGGCGCCCGCCTGCACCTGCTCCCCGGCGCCCGGCACGCCTACTTCGAGGAGTTCCGCACCACCGCGAGCCCCCTCGTCCTGGACTTCCTCACCAGCGCCCGGTAGGCAAGCGGAAGGACCGGTTTCGGCCAGTCGTGTCGCCGGTGGATACAACCGATCACATCTTCGGCATGCTGACCGCTCACGTTGTCCGGACACACGACAAGGGAGAAGGCCATGCGTCGAATCGCGGCTCTGGGGGCGGGTGCGGCACTGCTGGTGGCCGCCGGTGTGATGGCGGCGCCGACCGCCTCGGCGACCTCGTACTGCAGCACCACCCAGGGGACGAACTGGGGCTCGGTGAGCTGCCAGACCACTGCCACGAAGAACCACTGGCAGCTGGTGCTGGTCTGCAACAACGACAACGTCAAGGGCAGCCAGGCGACCGTCAACGGCCTCTGGCACATGGGCAACGGCAGTGACACCCTCTACTGCCCGACCGGCTACAGCGCGGCCTACACCAAGGTCAACAACGACAACTGACCCTCCGGCCCCGGGAGTCGGCCCCCGCCGAATCGCGGCGGGGGCCGACTCCTTGGGGAAGACCGGTCACGGCAGGACCCGGACGAGCGGGCCCGAAGTCTTCGGGTGCGTGAAAGCGGGCCGGAGCGCCTCCCCGGGGCTCGGTCGCCCCGGGGAGGCTGAGCGGGCAGCGTCCGTCACCGGTTGCGGCGGCGTGCCTCGTTCAGGGCCTCGGTCGCCCGAAGAACCTCCCTGGCGGCTTCCTTGATTTCCTGCGAGGCTTCCTTGAGTTCCCAGGACTGGCCTTCCAGGTTCCCCAGCTTGTTCGCGGCGCTCGCCAGCATGCTCGCGATGCTCTCCAGGCCCCGCAGCCGTTGGGCGGCCGCCGCGAGCGCCGCCGCGTTGCCTTCCAGGCCCTTCAGCCCGTCTGCGGCATCCGCCAGGGTGCAAGCGCTGTCCTCCAAACCCTTCAGGTCGCGTGCCGCCCGGCTGAGCGTGTTGGCGTTGTCCTCCAGCCCGTGCAGCGAGCGGGCGGCATCCTGCAGGAGCATGGCGGTGTCTTCGGAAACGCCGCCGCGGTGGTTGCGCAGCTCCGCGAACTCGGAGGTGGCCAGCTTGAGGACGGAGGCGAGTTCTGGGGCCGACTTCGCGAACTCGTCGAGGGCCGGGCCGAGGCGTTCGGCGAACTCGGCCTGGGCCTCACGGATGAGCTCGCCGAGGTCGGCCTTGGTGAGGTCCCCGAGCCCTTCGAGCGCGTCGACCCCGTCGGCCTCGCGAGCCTTCTTCCAGTCGAGAAGCAACTCGACCGAGAACGCCCCGCTGCGAGGGCCGTCGATCACCTTGTGGTGGACGGTGCAGAGCAGGATCAGGTTGGAGAAATGGTTGCGCTCGGCTTCCGACCAGGTGGGCTCGGCGCGGGGGCCGTTGTCCTCCAGTGCACGGATGTGGGCGATCTGAAGGTTCTGGATGGGATCGCCCTCGACCATACGGACGGTGGGCTCCTTGCATTCGGGCCAGTAGCAGCCGCCGCGGGCCAGGGTGAGGAGCCCGGCGACGGTGCCGCTGCTGTAGTTGCGGCGTGGCTTCTTCGGCGAAGTCATGTTCTTCTCCTATCGATTGACTGTGTCTCGGTAACCGTAGGAGTCACCACTGACACTCAAAGTGTCCATGGCGTCACGCTTGGTGCCTGGCTGAGTGGTTGTCACACGAAACCGGTCCGCACGGGTGCGCCGGCCGGTGCCGTCGGAGCGGGCCGTTCGGCGCGCCGGGGGCCGGAAGCATCCCGGCTCCACTCCGACCGGCCGCGATGCTGCACAGGAAGTCGGTGAGGTCGACTTCCTGTGCGGGAGTCAGGGGCGGGGTGGTGTTGGCGGTGTGGGTGCGGGCATGGCGAAGCGGCTGCGTGGATGTCGGCTGCCGACAGCGGCAGGTCGGCGGTGTTCACGGTCGGTACCCGTTCGCCCGGGCAGCGGCGAGCATGGTCTGGATCAGGGTGTCGTAGCTGATCCCGGCGGCTGCGGCCATGGTGGCGAGGTTGCCGTGGGTGGAGAGTCCGGGGAGCGTGTTGATCTCCAGCCAGTGGGCCTCGCCGTCGGGGGTGACGAGGAAGTCCGAGCGCGAGTGGCCCGAGCAGTGCAGCACCTGGTGGGCGCGGACGGCCGCGCGGGAGATGGTGGCGAGGGCGGCGTCCGGGAGTTGGGCGGGGCAGCGGTAGCGGTGGCCGGCGGGGTCGCGCTTGGCCTTGTGGTCGTAGAACTCGGCGGTGGTGGGGACGGTCTCCAGCGGCGGGAGCACGACCAGGGCGCCGTCCTTCTCCAGGACGCCGCAGGTTACGGCGCTGCCTTCCTTGAACGGTTCGACGAACCACTCGCCGCCGCGGGTGTCGTGGGTGAGCGTGGCGGTGAGCGAGTTGAGGTCCCTGAAGACGCGCATGCCGATCGATCCGCCCTCCGAGGTGGGCTTGAGGATGACCGGCAGGCCCACTCCTCCACGCACGCCCGGGCGGTTTCCTCGGGGTCGTCGTGGCCCCGGAACGGGATGTGCGGCAGCACGGTGACGCCGCCGGCGAGGACGAGGGTCTTGGCGGTGGGCTTGTGCATCGCCATCGCGCTGGCCAGGACCCCGGAGCCCGTGTAGGGGACGCCGAGGCTGTCCAGGAGGCCCTGGAGCTTGCCGTCCTCGGCCCATTGGCCGGCGAGGGCGAGGAACGCGACGTCGGCTTCGCGGACGCGGTCGGCGAAGTCCTCGTCGGTGGGGTTGAGGACGAAGTGCGGCAGGCCCTGGCGGGCCAGGGACTCACGTACGGCCTCGCCGGAGATCAGCGAGCGGTCGCGTTCGCCGGAGCGGCCGCCGGTGACGAGAGCGATACGACGTTCAGCTGCAGACATGCTCATCTTCCTTTTGTCGCAGTCTGGTTCGGAATGCGCCGGATGACGGGAGGGGCGTCGGGGAGCCGCTAGCGTCGAGGGCAGGCCGCCCCGGGACGAGCGGGCGGGTGCGTCGACGGATCGGAGCCACCATGGTCCCCATGACCCTGCAAGAGATCGCCGAGGCTGTCGGGGGCGCTCCGCACGACGCCCCCGATCCGGGTGCCGTGGTGGACCGGCCCGGGGTGATCGACTCGCGGCTGGTGGAGCCGGGGGCGCTGTTCATCGCGCTGCCGGGCGAGCACACGGACGGGCACCGGTTCGCCGAGGCCGCCGTCCGCGCCGGGGCGACGGCGGTGCTGGCGGCCCGGCCGGTCGGGGTGCCGGCGATCGTGGTGCCGGACGTCCAGGACGCGATGGGCGCGCTGGCCCGCGCGGTGCTGGACCGGCTGAAGGCGCCGACGGTGATCGGGCTGACCGGCTCGGCCGGGAAGACCAGCACCAAGGACCTGCTGGCCCAGGTGCTGGAGACCATGGACACCACCGTGGCCACGCCGCTGTCGTTCAACGGCGAGATCGGCCTGCCGCTGACCGTCTTCCGGGCGGACGAGAGCACCCGCCTGCTGGTGCTGGAGATGGGCTCGCGCGGCGCCGGGCACATCAAGTACCTGACGGGGATCGTCCCGCCGAAGGTCGGCCTGGTGCTGAACGTCGGGACCGCGCACGTGGGCGAGTTCGGCGGCGGGAAGGAGTCGATCGCCGTCGCGAAGGGCGAACTCGTCGAGGCCTTGCCCGTCGACGGCTTGGCGGTGCTGAACGCCGACGACCCGTACGTCATGTCGATGGCGCCGCGTACGGTCGCGCCGGTCCTGACGTTCGGGGCGCGGGCCGGGGACGTGCGGGCCGTCGACATCGAGCTGGACGGAGCGGGCCGGCCCTCGTTCACCCTCACGTACAGGGGCGAGAGCGCCCCGGTGAAGCTGGGGCTGTACGGCGCCCACCACGTGTCCAACGCGACGGCCGCCGCCGCGGTGGCGATCGGGCTGGGTGCGAGCGTGCGGCAGGCGGCGGAGGCGCTGACCGGTGCCCGGCAGCTGACGCCGGGCCGGATGGACGTCACCGAGCGGCCGGACGGCGTGACGGTGATCAACGACGCGTTCAACGCGAACCCCGAATCGATGGCCGTGGCCTTGTCCGCGCTCACCGCCATGGCCGGCGGCGGACGCAGGACGGTGGCGGTGCTGGGCGAGATGCGGGAGTTGGGCGAGGAGTCCGACGCCCACCACGCGGAGCTGGGCCGCATGGTGGCCCGGAACGGTGTCACGGACCTGATCGCGGTCGGCGGCGCGGAGGCCGCCCTGGTTCACGCGAGCGCGGTCGACGGCGGAGTGACGGCGACGCTGGTCCCGGACCGCGACGCCGCCCTCGACCTGCTGCTGACCTACCTCAAGCCCGGAGACGTGGTGCTGGTGAAGGGCTCCCACAGCGTCGGGCTTGAGGACGCCGCGATGCGGCTCGCCAAACCCGACGCCATGGGACTCACCGGCTGACTACGCGGCCCGGACCGTCGCCGGGGCCTCGGCCAGCCGCAGCAGGACCGCCCTGCCGACGCGGCCGGCGGTCCCGGTGCCCATCGTCACCACCAGGTCGCCGGGCCCGGCCAGCTCGGCGACCACATCCGCCGCATCGCGCCCGTCACCCGCGGTGTGGGCCCGGCCGCCGCAGGCGACGACCTGCGCGGCCATCGGCGCGGTGCTGACCCCGGTGAGCGGGGACTCGACCGAAGCGTGCACGTCCAGGAGGACGACCTCGTCGGCCGCCGCGAGCCGACGCCCCATCTCCTCGCCGAGGGCGGCGGTACGGGTCCAGCCGGTGGGCTCGAACACCGCGATCACCCGGCCCTCGGTGAGCATCCGGGCGGTGGCCAGGTCGGCGGTGATCTCACTCGGGTGGTGGGCGTAGGAGTCCAGCACCGTCACCCCGGCGTGGGTGCCGGTGGTGGTGAGCCTGCGCTTGATGCCCTGGAAGGCGTTGATGCCGGCCACCAGGTCGGCGGGTTCGGTGCCGAGCACCCGGCCGGTAGCGAACGCGGCGGCGGCGTTCAGCGCGTTGTGCCGCCCGGGGACGGCCACGGTGAACTCGTGCCACGACCCGTCCGTGTCCTGCACGGTGACGTGGCTGGCGGCCCCGTCCCACAGCACGCGCAGCACCCGCACGTCGGCGTCCTTGGCCTCGCCGACCGTGACCACGCGCGGGCCGGGCGCCGCCTGCAGGCGCTCGATCAGCAGCCGGGCGCCCGGGTCGTCGGAGGAGACGACCAGGATGGAGCTGTTGCGGGCCAGTCGCTCGAAGACGTCCAGGACGTCGTTCAGGTCGACGTACTGCTCGGGGTGGTCGTCGTCCACGTTCAGGACGACGGCGACCTGCGGGTGGTAGCGGCCGGCGGTGCGGTCGCTCTCGTCCGCCTCGGCGACCAGGAGGCCGCCGAAGCCCTGGTGGGCGTTGGGGTGGTCGACCGGGGTGCCGCCGATGGCGTACGAGGGGTCGAGGTGGGCCAGGGCGGCGCTGAGGATGCCGGTGGTCATGGTCTTGCCGTGGGTGCCTGCCACGGCGACGGACTGCTCGGCGGCGGCGATCACGCGGGCCAGCACGTCCGAGCGGTGCACCACCGGGATGCCGGAGCGGCGGGCAGCGGCGACCTCGGGGTTGCCCGGGGTCACCGCGCTGGACCACACGAGGACGGTGGCGTCGGCGGGGAGGTTGCCGGCGGTGTGGCCGATGGCGACCGAGGCACCGGCGTCCTCCAGCTCGCGCAGGGCGGTGGTGTCGTCGGTGTCGGAGCCGGACACCCGGCTACCGCTTTCCAGCAGGAGGCGGGCGAGGGCCGACATGCCGGCGCCGCCGACGCCCACGAAGTGCGGGCGGGTCAAGTCGATGGGGCCGTCGTGGACGGGGACGATCACGTTCCTGGTTTCCATGCTGTGCGCTCCAGTTCGGAGTCCAGCCCGTGAAGGGCGATGAGTGGAAGGGCGCTGCGCGCAGGTGCCGCCGTCCCGCGCCGAGTCGGCCGCCGGGTGAGCACCGAGTCGGGCCGAATCGAAGTCGTCGTGCACGATGACGCCGAGGACCGCGCCGGCCGGATCGCGATGCTGACCTCGGTGGCGGGACGGGGCTCGTACACGGCCAACCCCTCTCGGCAGAACGGAAGGTGGGCGGTTGGTACTGGTCAGGCGCTTGAAGTGCGGGCCCGATGGGGCAATGACAACCGGAGGCAGGACCGTGACGGGATGGTGAGCTAAGGTCACTCACGGTTCATTCATCACTCACTGGGGGCGGAGCGGATGGAACCGACGGCCAGCCACGACGCGGTCGACCAGGCCATGGAGGCGTTCGCCGCCGAAGTCGCCCACTGGCGCGAGGTGCGCGGCCTCTCCAAACGCGCGCTGGCCGGGAAGATGGGCTTCGACCCCTCGTACGTCAGCCACGTGGAGTCCGGCCGCCACAAGCCGACCGAGGAGTTCGCCCGCCTCGCCGACGAGACCCTCAATGCCGGGAAAGCCGTTTGGCGGCGCTGGCTCGACTACGACGCAGCCCGCTCCCGAAGCCGCACCCCGACCGCCCCGCCGACACCTCGCCGAGCCGATCAGCCCTACGCCTCCGGGGCCGCGATCGTGGTCGAACATGACGAGGCCGCACTCCAATTCGACGGCTCCACCTACCGGTTGACCATGCGCCGCCGCCTACGGAACACGGGCGCCGAGCCCATCACCCGCTACCTCATCCGCATCGCCGTCGACCGCTACCCCGGCGAACCCGAGCGCTCCAACGCCCACTACCGTGGGCACCCACTGACCTGGGACGAACTGGCGCTCAGCGCCTCGTGCCAGGGCGAGGACATGCGGTGGCAGGCCAAGCACGACCGCGACGCCTTCAAGGAGGTCTGGCTCCTGTTCGACAACGAGCACGGCCGCTTCCCGCTCTACCCGGGCGACGCGACCTGGATCGAGTACGCCTACAGCGTCGGCGCCGACAAGTGGGGCCACTGGTTCCAGCGCGCCGTCCGCCTGCCCACCGAACACCTCGCCGTCCGCCTCGACTTCCCCAGCGCCCTCGACCCGGTCGTGTGGGGCACCGAGACCTCCATGACCGCCGAGGCCGTTCCCCTGCGCACCGCCGTCAGCCGCCATGACGACGGCGAGCGCCGGCACTTCGCCTGGGCCACAGACGACCCACCGCTGCACGCCCGCTTCCGCCTCGAATGGCGCTTCCGCGCCACCGCCGACAACCAGCAACAGACCAAGGAGACCAGGTGATCGAGGTGCGGCCAAGCCAGCAGATGCAGTCCCTCGGCGTGATCCAGCAAGGCACCCCCATCCTCAACCACCCCGCCCAGCCCTTCGACCTACCGGCCGAACGCACCGCCGCCCAGGACGTCATCGACGAACTGTTCACCGCCGTCGACCGCATCGGCCGCGTCCACTCCTTCGCCAAGGGCATGGGGCTCGCCGCCCCACAGATCGGCATCCCCCGCGCCGCCGCCCTCGTCCTTCCCCCGACCGCCGACGCCGACCCGATCATCCTGCTCAACCCCAAGGTCACCGCCGTCTCCGACGAGACCGACGAACAGTACGAGGGCTGCCTCAGCTTCTTCGACGTCCGCGGCATGGTCCCCCGCCCGCTGCGCATGGACGTCGCCGCCGCCACCCTCGACGGTGCCATCACCACAGCCACCTACGAGTTCGGCCTCGCCCGCCTCATCGCCCACGAGATCGACCACCTCGACGGCCTCCTCTACACCGACCGCATGCGCCCCGATGTCCACCCGATTCCGGTCGAGGAGTACCGGGGAACCGGCTCAACCTGGGCCTACTGACCAATGCCGCTGCAGCGCCCCGGGCTGCGTCACGGCCTGCCGGTCGGAAGAGTGGCAGCGTACCCCTTCGAGCCGGGGGGCGAGGAGGCGCCTGTGTCTCGGGGCCTGTCGGAGCCTTGGTATAGCTGGTTCGGTGGAGCTCTCCAGTCTGACGGCGAATTCACGCCAGCCTGAGCTCGCCGTTCGGTCGTGGTTGGGGACGCGCTAGTCGAACAGCATCCGCCTGGCGCCCATCGAAGACTGTGCGAGTGTCGGGAAGTGTGCCGTGTGCAGGATTCGAACGAGTGCGGGCCGCCCACTCGGCACGCTGGAGCCTCCAAGGACGGGATCCAGTCGATGTGCACGTTCCGCTTGTGTGATGTCACGCTCCGTTCGCATTCTTTCGGGATGTGGCCCATCGTCTCGGGCCGGATGAGAGGTGAGCGATGAGTGCTGCCGAGATCGACATGATGGACCTGGCGACGCGTGCGTCCGAGGCGCTGGCTGCGGAGGTGGCTCGATCCGGGTGGGGCTTGGTCCGGGAAAAGATCGCCCGTTTCCTGCGACGTGATGAACCAGCGGTGGTGGAGCGGCAGTTGGCAGAACTGGACGTCGCCGGCGAGAGATGCGGCCCGAACGGTGACGGGGACCCGGAGGCGCTGAGGGCGCAGTGCTTCTGGCAACTTGGAATGTATCTGCAGCGTAACCCCGACGCGGTTGAAGAGCTGGAGCAACTGCTTACTGACCTGGGAGTTGGGGGCAGGGCTGCGGGCGCGGTGATGAACGCGAACGGGAACACCAACAGCGTGGTCATTCAGGCTGGTGGCAACGTGAGTACGGGGAAGGGCTCCATCACCGCTTCCACGCGGCCCAGGAGGTAACAGTGGAGCGGCTGATGGAGGAGCCCGGCCTTGAGTCCTTCGGGGGCCAACGAGCTGATGGCAATCACCGGTCGGTGGTCGTCCAGGCCCAGGCTGCCGACGGGGCCAACGCGGTCGCCGTGGTCAACATCCATGAGAAGGAACTGCTGCCCGTCCACTCCGTCGAGCCATCGGTGATCTCGGTGGTGCGGCAGGCATGGGTCAGGATCGATCGCGATGGTGAAGAGGTCCTCGCCGCAGAAGCCGTCCGTGACGTGCTCCTTCGTGGAGGCGGGCTGGCAGTTGTGGCCGGCGACGAAGGCACTGGCCGTTATGCCACCGCTGTCCGGGCCCTGACCATGATGGACAAGCCTCGTCGGAGCGAGGGCAGGCCCTCGCTGGAGCTTTGGCAGATCACGCCGGACTGGGACCCGCCGGACAGCAGCCTGCTCCCGATCGGGGAGAACTGCGGATATCTCTTGAACGTCTCCGCCGAGATCGCCGACTGGTCGAAGGAGATGCCGTCGAAGCTGAGCGGCCACGGCCGTCGGCTCGCGGAGATCGGATCCTGCCTGATCGTGATCGCCGGCCGCGACGGCTGGCCCACCATGGGACATGAAGCGGCCGCCGTAGTCCAGGCTCGACCGCCCGCACCCCGACACCTGGTCAGCTCGCACCTCAGCTTGTTTCACCGTCGTACGGAACTCGTCGAGCGGCTGCAGTCCGGATACGAGCCCAAGGAGAACCAGCAGGACCTTGCCCAGCTGGTGACTGACGGCATGCACCCGGCAGATGCCGCCGAACTCGCCCGGCTGCTCGCAGGCGCAGCCGACAGCGAGCAGGAGCTCGCAGCGGCAGTCGAACGGTTCACCGGATGGCGCGACTACGTCACCGGGTTCTTCGGGCGGACCGTCGAACGACCGGAGGACCGCGCCCTGCTCCTGGCAGCGGTGCTCTTGGAAGGGGCCAGCCCCTCCCAAGTGCACCAAGCCGCCCGAGATCTACTCGGAGAGAAAGTCGACGACAGCGTGCGCAACGCCCTGTCGGGTCTGGATTTGGGAAGCCGTCTGCGTGACGCAGGAGCAAAGGTCAGCGACAATAAGGTGACCTTCACCCACCGGCCCGGCTACGGCTATGCGGTGCTCAGGCACATCTGGACCGAACTTGCCGACGCACAGAGCCACATCAGAAAGTGGATCGCGCGGATCACGGCCAAGGGAGAGATCGGGGCTGACCGGCTCGACACCATTGCCGAGCTGCTGGCGAAACTGGCAGCCGAGCACAATGACAGCACTGTCCTGCCCAGCCCGGCCACCCGGAGTGCTCCAGCGGCGCTCAGCCGTGGCGACGCCGCTGCCCGGATGCTCTCCTCCGCAGCGCAGCATCCGGTTCTCGGTGCGACGGTGCGCAAGCAACTGCGGGAGAACTGGGCGCAGAGCAAAGACCAAGAGGTCGCCAGAGTCGCCGCCCTGGTGTGCCAGGGCACGTTCGCCGCGAGATTTCCCGGTCAAGCTCTGGTACGCCTCCGGCACATCCTCGCTCGGGACGCTGACGATCAGGCCAACGGCGAGGCGGGAAGGGCGCTGCGCGCGTTGGTGAGCGAGCACGGCAAGCTGGCCTTGACCTGGGCAGCCGTCAATGACTGGATCGGACCACCGGACAGCAGCACACCCGGCAGGGCCAGCAGGTCACGCGCTGGCCGACGGGCCTTCCTCGCCCTGGCAGACCTGACCGCCGATCCGTACCCGACGGAGCTCCTGCTTGCCGCAGCGCGCCACGACGAGTCCGTCACTGACAAGATCGTCGCAGGATGGAATGACACCCTGCCAGACAAGGCCCTCGCTCATACCTGTGAGAGCACCCTCGCGGCCTGGGCCGAGGCCAGTATCGACGGCTCTCTGCCGGGCGAGCAGGTTCTCGACCTCGTGGAGCGGATTGTCAGCGGTCGCATCGGACTCGATCCGGTTGCGGCCATCGTCGTTGGCCGTGAGATCGATGCCGAGACGAAGGCCATGCGTGAGTTCCGCCGACGGTTGATCAGCCGGCGCTTCCCGGCCGCCCGGCCGGAGCCATCGTGAGCCAGCCCGGCGCGACCCGTGCGCAGCGGCGGGCACTGCGGCGTGAGGTGACCGCGTTCCCTGCCGTCCTGCCCACCTGCTACCCGGACATCGCCTTCACTGCGGAGATCACTGCCACCGCGTACCCCGACCACCTGCCGGGATACGACAGACCGGCCCTCGCACGGCTCATCCGCACTTCGCTTCGTAGAGCGGCAGTGGATGCCGCCGCTCAGCTGGATCCGGCCGACCTGCCAGGTGCGAGGGATGCCCTGGCCGACCATCTGGCAGGTCCGCGTCCGTTGGCCGGATACCCGGATCACGTCCTGAGGGCCGAGGCCACCGTGGTTCTGGACCGCGCCGCCACCGAAGCTACTGCTGCAGTGATGCGCGCCCGCCAGAATCAGGGAGTGGAGGACGCCGTCTTCCTCCAGGCGGCCAGAGCTCGCGCCCTCGCGCTTGCCGACCCGGCGATCCTGGCCGCAGCTCTGACCATGCCCGACACGGGAACGTGGGCGGATCATCTCAAAGACTTCAAGTTGACCGATGAGGATTCCAGGACCCACTTCACCAAGGCTCTGGCCGGTCTGTCGCAGTTGCTCGCGACCGCCCGCAAACCGTCCACTGATCCGACCGATCTCCAAGTTCTGGAGATCTTGCGCACGTTCTTCTCCCGTTTCGACCAGCTGCATCAGCGGAGGCTGCTCGTCACCTTCACGTCCGACTACATGAGGACTGCCGGCCACGGCGACCTTGCGACCGAGCTTGAAGAGGCCCTCGACATCCACGACGGTGCCGAGTCGGCGGAGGAGGCCGACCGGCCGGAGCCGGCGAGATGAGAACCACCCTCCTGCGCTGGTTGCTCGCCCCACGGACTAGCTGGTGCGCCTGGCGCCTCACCCGGGCGGCCTCCGAGCAGATCGATTTCGATACCGCCTGGCGAGCTGCCCGGGTGCGATTGCACCGTGACGAGCTTGAGTTCCGAGCTCACGGGCACCGGTCGCCCGGGAAACCAGGAGGCCCAGTCGAGCGGTCGGCGACGCCACACAGCCTCGACTGACGGTTTCCGTCGACCCCGTGCGCGTGGCCTCGGAGCAACTGTTCATAGACGAGGCCGTGGAACTCGCTCATGAGCGGCGTTGCCGACTCATGCCGGCTCCTGGCCTGCCAGTGGGCGGCACGGATCAGGCGTGGTCGGCCGCGGAGTATGCGGCCCGGAACTCCTGGGTGGTCACGAAGGCCGAACCGCGTACCGCATGCGGCCGGCCGGTGGCGACGAGCTGCCAGGCCGCCTCGGCGGCGGCTCGCTGCTTGTCCAGCCGGTGCCGTTCGACGACGGTTGTGAACTCCTCGGGTATCTGTCGCTCATCGACGACACCAGCCAGCGCCATGTCGCCCGTGGGGCCCATGCCGTAGGTCTGCAGCTTTGACCAGCCAAGTTCGCGCGCTGCCTTGCGCATTGCCGATCGGATGAGGGGGACGCCGCCGAGTTCCTCGGCCTCCTGGGCGGTCAGGCGCAGCTCGTACGACCCGCCGTAGCCGCCGGCATCTGCCGGGCACGTGCGGCGCAGGAGGGGGATCAGGACAGCGACCAGCTTCTGGTGCAGCGGGTCATTCGTATAGGAAGCCATGTCGGGAGCGTAGCCGCGGCCTCTGACACGGCGAGTCTCGTCGGCGGTGGGTCGCGCTCGCCGGACGGAAGTCATACACGGCCGATAATGTCATGATTTGTAATATTTAAGAAAAGATCTTCCCAGGTGCAGGCGTGGGTGGTGGTGAGGGGGAGGGAGAGGGGGAGGACGGGCATCCGGGGGTCATGCCGGTCCGTTGACCAGTTGACAGGTGTGGCGTCAGGGCTGATCGGCAACAGGGGGCCGTCCGGGGACTTCCGGCTCGCTCTCCGGGCGAATCCCGCCCGGGTGCTCGCCATCGAAGTCCCCTGGGGCGCAGGCTGCTTCCGTGACCGCGTCGCACGGGCGCGGTGCGAGCGGAAGGACTCACATGACGAGCACGCGCGGCCGCATCGCCGCTCTGCTGGGCGCCGTCGCGGTGGTCGCCGGCACCACCCTGGCCACCCCCGCCACCCCCGCAGCCGCCACGGACAGGCCAGGCGGCGGGATCACCGGGCAGGCACCCTGCCCGGACGCGCCCGAGTTCACCTGCGGGACCCTCACCGTCCCGCTGGACCACAGCGGCGCCGTCCCCGGCACCCTCGACCTCGCCGTGGCCGTCGGCGGCAACACCAAGGCCCCCAAGGGCGACCTGCTGTTCCTCTCCGGCGGCCCCGGCCAGGCCAGCGTCCCGACGGTGCGGCAGATGGCGGGCAAGCTGGAGCCCGTCCTCAAGGACTACCGCCTGGTCATGTACGACCAGCGCGGCACCGGCCGGGGCGCGCTCCAGTGCCCCGGCCTCCAGGAGGACATGGGCTCCTCCGACCTCGCCGTGCCGCGCCGGCAGTCGATCGCCGACTGCGCCGCCGCCCTCGGACCGAACGCCCGCTTCTACAGCACCGCCGACACCGTCGCCGACATCGACCTGCTGCGCCGCGCCCTCGGTGCCCGGCGCCTCACCCTGGACGGCGTCTCGTACGGCACCATCGTCGCCGAGCGGTACGCGTTCGCCCACCCGTCCCGGGTGGCCCGCCTGGTGCTGGACTCGGTGGCGCCGCCAGGGGGTTTCGACCCCCTCGACCTGGCCGCGATGCCCGCGACCGCCCGGGTGCTGCGGGCCGCCTGCCAGGCCACCGGCTGCACCACCGACCCGGCCGCCGACCTCGCCGCCACCGTCCGCCGGTACGGCAACGGGGCGCAGGTCCTGAGCGCGCTCACCGGCTTCGAGTTCATCGACCCGGACTTCGGCGGGGTCCCGGAGGCGCTTCACGAGGCCGCCGCCGGGCAGCCCGCCAAGCTCCAGGACCTCTTCGACCTCGTCCACCAGGTGGTCGACGCCGCCCCGGCCGAGGACCTCAGCCAGGGCCTGCACTCCGCCACCATCTGCGCCGACGCGCGCTTCCCGTGGGGCGGCACCGACACCCCGGTCGAGGGCCGGGCGGCCGCGCTGGAGCGCACCCGGCAGCGGCTGACCGCCGAGCAGACCTGGCCGTACGACCCGGCGACCGCGACCGGGCTCGGCAGCCTCCTGGTCTGCCTGGACTGGCCGCGCGAGCCGGTGCCGCCGCTCCCGCCGGCGCACCGCAAGCTGCCGAACGTGCCGGTGCTGCTGCTCGGCGGCGACCGCGACATCGCCACGCCGTACGAACTGCTCTACGAACAGGCGAAGTTGGCGCACGACCCGCAGATCGTGATCGTCCCCGGGGCGGCGCACTCGGTGCAGAACCGGGCGGCGAACCCGGCCGGGCGGCAGGCGGTGTACGACTTCCTGCTGAAGTAGCCGAAGCAGCGGGGGAACGGAAAGCCCGGGGCCCGGACCGCAGCCACCGCGGTCCGGGCCCCGTCGGCGTCCGCGGGCCGCGCTACCTATGCCCGGACGCCTACGGTCCGGCCAGGTCGCCGACTTAGGTCACCGGCGCCGGTTCCCCATGCAGTCGGATGACCGATGCGTCCTTTCTGCCCTCGCCGCCACAGTGGTGCTGCTCCGCGAACGAACGTCGGAGCGCCCCCTGGGCAGTTGAAGAGCAGAGGAGACCATCATGATGAACCTGCGGCGACTGGCGACGAGGCTCGCGGTGGGTGCCGCCACGGTGGCCGGGGTGCTCGCCGCCACGACGACGACGGCGAGCGCCGACATCCTCACCTCGATCGAGACCGGTCCCGGCAAGTGCCCCGCCAACTGGGTGTGCCTGTGGAGCGAGAACAACTACATCGTGGGGAACCCGAAGGGCGGGGTCGACTACGGGGCCGTGGGCGCGAACGAGAACATCGCGGACCTGGCGTCGTTCAAGTTCGAGAGCAAGCTCTGGCGCTGGAAGGGCATGGCGGACGAGGCCTCCTCGGTCGTGAACAACACCGGGAGCAGCATCTGCTTCTACGAGCACAGCAACTACGGCGGCCTGGAGTTCAAGATCGGCCCCCGGGAGAAGTGGGCCTCCGTCCCGTCGTGGATCAACGACAAGATCAGCTCCTTCAAGTTCTGCTGACCTGCCCCCTCCCTTCCTCCCTTCCTCCCTTCCCTCCTTCTCCTTTCCTCGACCTGAACGGATCGTCATGAAGCTCTCCAGGAACCTGGCCAAGCTGGGCCTGTCCGCCGCCGCCGCCGTCGGCCTGATCGTGACCGGGGCGACCTCCGCGAGCGCCACCAACGTCTACGACATCGGCCACGGGGCCGGGTCGTGCCCCGACGGCTACGTCTGCCTGTGGTCGGAGGCCAACTTCATCCGGGGCGGGACCATCAACGACGCGAAGTTCGGCTCCTTCGCGTCGAACCAGGACACCGGCGACATGGGCAAGCTCCAGAAGCGCAGCTCCGGTGGGGACAAGGGCATGCAGGACATCACCTCGTCGGTGCTGAACAACACCGGGAGCAGCATCTGCTTCTACGAGAACAACTGGTACACCGGCCTGGAGTTCAAGATCGGCCCCGGGGAGCACTGGCCCTACATCCCGTCGTGGATCAACGACAAGATCAGCTCCTTCAAGTACTGCTGACCCCTCATCGCCTCGACCCCCACCTCGACTCCCCACCTCGACCTGAACGGATCGTCATGAAGCTTTCCCAGAAGATGACCAGGCTCGGCCTGTGCGCGGCCGCCGCCGTCGGACTGGTCGTGACCGTGTCGGGCTCCGCCAGCGCCAACACGATCCTCGGCATCGGTCAGGGCGCCGGCGCGTGCCCCACCAACTACGTCTGCCTGTGGACCGAGAACAGCTACGTCGGCAACACGGGCTCCACCGGCAAGTTCGCGGCGATCGCCTCGGACCAGAACATCAGCGACATGGGCAAGCTGGAACGGAAGAACGGCCTGTGGACGGGGATGCAGGACGTCACGTCGTCGGTGGTGAACAACACCGGGAGCAGCATCTGCTTCTACGAGAACAACGACTACGGCGGCCTGGAGTTCAGGATCGGCCCCTGGGAACGGTGGCCCTCCCTCCCGTCGTGGATCAACGACAAGATCAGCTCCTTCAAGTACTGCTGATCCGCCGCAGGACCCGGCCGACCCCCGCGGCCGTGTGAAACCGTAGGCCCGGACCGCGTCCACCGCGGTCCGGGCCTACGGTCCGGAGCGGGATCCCTCAGTCCGCCGGTGGCCGCTCGGTCAGCTTCTGCTGCCGCCTGGCCTGCTTGGCGGCCTTGCGGTCGGCCTTGGTCATCGCGCCGGAATCCGTGCCGGCGGGGGCGTCGACGGCCGCCGGGGCGGCACCGGAGGGGCTCGCCGGTTGCGCCGGGGGCTCGGCCTTGGACTTGCGCAGACCCTTGGCGACCCTCTCCAGGGTCCGTCCGATCTCCCGGAGGCGCTCCCACTCCGCGGGCTCGAAATCGCCCGTGTGGTCCTTCCGGTAGCGGCCCAGTTCCTGCGTGAACTGGGCCGCTTTCTTCAGGCCGTGGTGGATGAGCTCGTCGTTGTCCGCGTTCTCGGCCAGTACGTCCGCCAGTTCCCCCTCGGCGGTGATCTGCGAGTGGAGGGTCAGCAGGTCACGGGCGTCCCTCTGCCGCTTCTCCGCCAGGACCTCTCCCTCCTTCTCCTTGCGCATGGCGAAGGCGGTCACCTTGTCCGTGAACAGGCGCAGCGGCGCCACGACCGTCAGGGGGACCCGGGCGGAGCTCTCGTGCACCTGCATGTCCCGCGTCTCCGTGGGCACTTTGCCCAGCGTGACGCTGACCTCGGCCCCGCCGAACGTGCCCTTCACCGTCGTGCCGTTGGCGTCCGTGCCCGCTTCGTCCTGCAGCAGGGCTTCGAGGTACGCGATGACCTGCCGGCGCAGCTCCGGGTCCTGGCCCTCGGGGTCGGCGATGTGGAGCCGCAGATCGAGGTCCTGGACGGGCCGTGCGGCCTTCAGCGCGGCCACCCCGCCTCCGCCGCCGATGCTCAGGTGCAGCCCGCTGACACCCAGCCGGTCCTTGACGTCGTCGTTGATGACCCGTTCCAACGTGGCCGCGACGCCCAGCCGGAACTCGGATTCGGCGTCGGTGTCCGATCCGCCTTCGGCGCGCTGGACGGCGGCCGGAGGACGGGCCGGGACGTGGCCGACGGTGTGTCGGTGCTGTTCGGGCCGGGCCTGGGAGTGGCCGACCTGGGAGTGGCCGGTCTGGGAGTGGCCGGTCTGGCGGAGCATCTGGACGACCGCGGCGTTGCCGACCGTGGCCTGGAGGCCGAGCAGCCGCGTGGGCGGGGCGGGGCTGGGCTTGCGGGCGGGGGTACGGCGGCCTGTCTCGGTGGCTCTGGTGGTCTCGTGATCGTGCAAGGAAGGCTCTCCACGGGCGCGGGGCGGTCGACTCCTCCTTGATACTGGGCGGGGGCGAACCAGTGCCAGGTACGGGCGGGCAGCAAAGGTTGCCCGGGCGGGCAACGCGCCGGTACGTGCGCGAACTCGCCTGCGGGGCAGGTGGCCACGACTCCGCCGAACAGTGGGCCCGGACCGCGTCCGGCGCGGTCCGGGCCCACGGCTGTTCACGAGCCGGCGGTGGCCGCCTCCAGGGTGGTGGCCATCACCGGGCTGGTGAAGGTGTTCGTCGCGTCGCCCGTGGAGGGGTGGTACGAGCCCCACTTGAGGTAGTTCCGGTCGCCGTCCCAGGTGGTGCCCTTGAACGTGCCCGAGCCCGTGGTGAGCGTCTGCTTCACGCCGTCGAACCAGAAGTCGATGGTGCCGTCCGTGCGGCCCAGGCGGATCTTCAGCGCGTACGAGTGCCAGGTGTTGTTGGCCGTCTGCGCGGTCCACAGGGAGTGCGCCACGTGGGCGGTGTCCCACTCCTGGAGGCGGACGCGCCCGTTGACGATGTCGATCTCGATCGGGTGGTTGGCGGTGTCGGTGCTCGGCGAGCACTTCAGCTGGAAGACGTACCGGCTGTTGGTGTCCTTGATGTCCACCTTGGACGACCAGCCCAGGTAGAAGGTGTCGCCCTCCTTCAGGTCCGGGCTGAGCGTCTCGCAGCGCTCCTCGCCGGCGGCCTGGAAGGCCCGCCACACGCTGCCCTTGGCGGGGTCCTTCACCACGCCGAAGTTGTTCGCCGCGCACTGGACGGCCTTGAACGAGGACGGGCCCGTGCTGGTGCTCGGCGTCCACAGGACCTTGCCCGCGTCGGCGGCGGGGCTGCTGGCGGAGGCCTGGCCGCAGGTGAGCGCCAGCGTGGCGAGGGCGGCGGCCGCGGTGGCGGCCTTGCGGCGGTGGGTCAGAGGGGACATGCCTCTCCCGGGGGGATGAGTGGCCGATACGAGCGAGCAGTGATTCGACCAGCAACCGGCCCGCCCGGCCAGACGAAACGGCCGACGGAAGTGCTTTTCGGTCACTTCCGCCGGCCGTCCTCCGGGGTGAACCCGGCCCCGCTCCCGTCCGTTACGGGGTGCGCGGTGCCCCGGTTCCCCCGGCGCCCTCAGCGCCTTCCGCGTTCTCGTCGTACGAGGAGGTGCCCTCGTCCAGCAGCGGCTCCTGCGTCTTGAGGTGCGCCGGCGCCAGCGCCCGCAGCGCGTGGTAGCCGGTGATGACGACCAGCGTGCCGAGCGCGATGCCGCTGATGCTGAAGGTGTCGGTGAACTTCAGCGACACGTTGCCGATGCCGATGATGATGCCCGCCGCGGCCGGCACCAGGTTCAGCGGGTTGCGCAGGTCCACCTGGGACTTGGTCCAGATCTGCGCGCCGAGCAGGCCGATCATGCCGTACAGGATCACGGTGATCCCGCCGAGCACCCCGCCGGGGATCGCGGCCACGATCGCGCCGAACTTCGGGCACAGGCCGAACAGCAGGGCGAAGCCGGCGGCGCACCAGTAGGCGGCCGTCGAGTAGACCCGGGTGGCGGCCATGACGCCGATGTTCTCCGAGTACGTGGTGTTCGGCGGGCCGCCGACCGCGGTGGAGAGCATGGAGGCGACGCCGTCCGCCGAGATCGCGGTGCCCAGCTTGTCGTCCAGGTTGGAGCCGGTCATCTCGCCGACCGCCTTGACGTGCCCGGCGTTCTCGGCGACCAGCGCGATCACCACGGGCAGCGCCACCAGGATCGCCGACCACTGGAAGGACGGGCCGTGGAAGGTCGGCAGGCCGATCCAGTCCGCCTTGCCGACGCCCGACAGGTCCAGGCGCCAGTGGTCGGTCATGTGCCCGCCGCCGTCCACCGAGTGGATCTTCCCGAAGACCTGGTCGAACAGCCAGGAGATCCCGTACCCGAACAGCAGCCCCAGGAAGATCGCCACCCGCGACCAGAAGCCGCGCAGGCACACCACGGCCAGACCGGTGAACAGCATCACCAGCAGCGCCGTCCACTGGTCCTGCGGCCAGTACGTCGAGGCGGTCACCGGGGCGAGGTTGAAGCCGATCAGCATGACCACCGCGCCGGTGACGATCGGCGGCATCGCGGCGTGGATGATCCGCGCCCCGAACCGCTGGACCGCCACCCCGACCAGGAACAGCACCACGCCCACCACGAACACCGCGCCGGTCACCGTCGCGCTGGTGCCGCCCTGCGCCCGGATCACCGCCGCCACGCCCACGAAGGACAGCGAGCAGCCCAGGTAGCTGGGCACCCGGCCCTTGGTGGCCAGCAGGAAGATCACGGTCGCCACGCCGGACATCATGATCGCGAGGTTCGGGTCGAGCCCCATCAGCACGGGCGCCACGAAGCTCGCCCCGAACATCGCCACCACGTGCTGGGCGCCCAGCCCTACCGTGCGGGGCCAGGAGAGCCGTTCGTCGGGACGGACCACCGCCCCCGGCGCGGGCGTACGCCCGTCACCGTGCAGCTTCCAGCGCACGCCGAGATCCATGGGTGTTTCGCTTTCTCTGTACTTCCGAGGAACTGTCCGCACCATTGTGGTGGCCGCCGGGTGCCCTGGCGATCACCCGGCCCGCGCGTGAGCTGCGCGGACGTGTGGTAACAGCCGTCGGAGTCGGTTCCTCCGCTTGGTCCTGGCCCGCCCGGCGCGGGCGGTTCGTCCGGCCCGCCGGGCTCGGCTTCCGAGGGCTCAGCGCGGCCGGCGCTCCCACTCGCTGCCGCCCAACGGGTAGTCGTAGCCCGGCCGCCCGGTGGCCCCGCTGGTACGGAACGGCGTGTTGCCCGCGGCGACGCGCATCGTGCCCTTGCGCCCGCCGCTGGACCAGTCCAGGGTCAGCTCCCAGCGCACGTCGTGCGCCCGGGTGTGCGCGGTGACGTAGAAGACCTCGGGATCGGACTCGCTGACCTTGCGCGGGAAGGAGCGCTGCCCGCCCCGGGCGGTGACCGTCGGACTGCCGCTGTCCAGGTCGATGTCGAAGGAGGCGCTCTCCACCCCGCCGCCGCAGCCCACCCCCATCGCGTAGTCGTTCCAGGGGAGCGGCGCGCCCTTGGTCACGACCCGTACGTGCAGCGCCTCCAGGACGACGGTGTCCTTCCCGGTGCCCTGGACGGTCAGCGCGACCCGCTGCTCCCCGGAGGCGACCGCGCCGTACGCGGCGGCCCAGCGCGGCGCCTCCGGCTCGTTGGCGGGCGGGCCGACCTGCTGGGGCGGGCTGTCGACGAGGAAGTGCTGGTAGCACGGGTTCTCGTAGACGTAGGGGCGGGTCGCGATCCTCAGCGGCGCCGGGTCGGTGGTGGCGGTGGGGGAGGCGCTCGCGGAGACGCCCGGGCCGGCCTCACCGGCCCCGCCCGGGTCGGAGCTGGTGAGGCCGGAACCGGCCGCGGTGCCGGGAACGGAGTCGGAGGACGAGGGGGAGACGGAGGGCGCCTGGCCCGCGCCGCCTGGGGGAGTGGACGCGGAGGCCCCCGGCGTCGAGGGCCCGGCACTGCCCGGCTGCCCGGTGTCGGTGGCGGCCGCCTCGGCGGCGCCGGCCGGGCGCTGGTCGGCGGCCGCCTCCGCGCTCCCACCGTTGGCCCCGTTCCCGTGCCCGCCGGAGGGGACGAGGCTGAACGCCACCGCCCCCAGCACGGCCGCCGCGGTGACGGCGGCCAGCAGCACCCGGCGCCGGCCCCGCCCCGGCGCGGGGCCCCCGGCCGGCACGCCGACGGCGACCGGCTCGTCCTCCTCGCCGTCCGGCGGCCCGTCCGGCGTCGGCTCGGACGGCGCCGGCCCGGACGGCGCCGGCCCGGTGTCCGCCTCCCGTACGGGCTCCGGGACGGGAGCGGGTACGGCCGCAGGTACGGCGGCGGCCGCGGGAGCGGAAACCCCCGCCTCCTGCCCCGGCCGGGCCCGGCGCGCCCCGTCGGCCAGGATCCAGCGCCGGTGCAGCTCCATCAGCTCCTGCGGCGTCGCCCGGCAGAGCCGCGCCAGGCGGTCCAGCGGCGCGAACTCGGGCGGCACCACGGCGCCGATGCAGTAGCGGTGCAGCGTCGAGGTGCTCAGGTGCAGGCGCTTGGCGAGCGTCCCGTAGCTGAGCCCCGAACGCTCCTTCAGTTCCCCCAGCAGTGCCGCGAGATCGTCCGCCGCCGGGCTCCCCGTCGCGTGCGGCATTCCCATCGTCCAACCCCCATGTCTCATCCCCGTGTTCCAGGGCCCCGGCATCCCCCCTGCTCAGGGCCCCTCCCAGTGTCCCAGCGTCCCTGACCGGCCGTCGACCGTGGCGGCTGGGACGGGCCACCGGGCAGGCTCCGGTCATCCAAGCACCACACCGAACGATCTTCGAAGAGGCCACGCCCACATGCTCGGCATCCGCACCGCCCGTACCTCCCGCACCCGCCTCCTGGCCGCCGTCGCGACCGCCGCGCTCGCCGCGCTCACCCTGACGGCGTGCAACGACGACGCGGGGGACGCGGGCGGCAAGGGGACCTCCGCGAACTCCCCGGCGCCCACCGCCCCGCCCGCCGCGAGCGCCCCCGCCCCGGCGGCCCCCGCCCCTGCCCCCGCACCCGCCACCGGCGCCCCGGCCCAGACCGGCTCGCCCGCCTCCGCCAAGCCCTCCGCGAAGGCGCCCGCCGCCCCGAAGCCGCCGAGCCCCGCGGACGGCAAGGCCGTCACCTGCGAGGGTTCCGTCACCAAGACCGTCGCGGCTCCGCTGACCCGCCCGGTCAACCATCTGCTGCTGACCGTCACCAACACCGGCAGCGCCCCCTGCTACCTCTACGGCTACCCGGCCGTGCGCTTCGGCGAGGCCCAGTCGGTGCCGCCGGTCATCGAGGACTCCAAGCCGCAGGCCGTCGTCACGCTCAAGCCCGGCGAGTCCGGCTACGCCTCGGTGAACCTGTCCGCCACCGATGGCAGCGGCGCCCACGGCCGCACCGAGACCTCGCTGGCCGTCTACTTCCACGGCCCCTCCGGCAACGAGAGCGTCGGCGCGGGAAGCAACCCTTCGCTGCCCGCCAAGGGTCTGTACATCGACGACTCGCTCAAGGTCGGCTACTGGCAGCAGTCCATGGACGACGCCGTCACCTCGTAGTCCCCGGACCAGGCGGGGCGGGGCCGGTGCCCGCCGCCCCGCCGTCCGCGGTGCGCCGCCCCGCCCGTTCGTGGGCGACGCTCCGCGACCGACGGATCGCGTGCTGTCATATGCTTGTCATATACATCTGATCCAAGGGGGGTGCGTGGAGTTCCGACTGCTGGGCTCGGTGACCGTGGTGGCCGCGGACGGCCGCGAGCTTCCGGCCGGATCGGCCAAGCGCCGCAGCCTGCTGGCCATGCTCCTGCTGAACCCCGGAGCACCGGTCACGGTCGAACGGCTCACCGAGACCCTCTGGGACGAGGAACCGCCCCGGCACTCGCGCACCGTCATCCACAACCACGTCTCCGGGCTGCGCTCCCTGCTCACCGCCCACGACGCCCCCGCCGCCGGCGTCGAACTCGTCACCGACAACGGCGCCTACCGGCTGCGGACACCCGACCAGGCCGTGGACACCATACGGTTCGACCGCCTGGTGGCCCGCGCCCGCTCCCTGGACGACGCCGCCCGGGCCGCCGCCGACCTGCGCGAGGCACTCGCCCTGTGGCGGGGCCCCGCCCTGGCCGGCACCACCGCCGGCCTGCCGCTGCAGTCCGCCGCCCGGGCCCTGGAGGAACGGCGACTGGCCGCCGTCGAGGACCTGGCCCGCGCCCACGGCCGGCTCGGCGACCACTGCGCGGCCGCCGGCCTGCTGCACACCGAGGCCACCGCCGACCCGCTGCGCGAACCGCTGGTCGCCCACCTCATGCACGCGCTCGGCCGCGCGGGGCGCCGCTCCGAGGCCCTCGACTGGTTCCACCGCACCCGCCGGGCCCTCGCCGAGGAACTCGGCATCGACCCCGGACCGGAACTCACCGACGCCTACGCCCGCCTGCTGCGCACCGACACCCCGCCGAGCCGCCCCGACGCCGCCCCGCGCCCCGCCCTGCCGCCGGGCCGCTCCGACCGGGTGCCGCCCGCCCGGCACCCGAGCGACCAGGAACCGCCGGACCGCCTGGCCTTCGACCGGCAGGCCTTCGACCCCGTGCCGCCCACGCGGGTCCCCACCGTCGGCGGCCTGGCCTCCGTCCCCGACCAGCGGCCCGCACCCGCACCCGCCCCCGCACCCGCCCCCGTACCGGTCACCGCCCGCCCCCCGGCAGCACCCGCCGCCACTGCCGCGCAGCACACCCCCTGGCCCTTCCCCCGCCGCCCGCGCGGCTTCGCCGGCCGGGAGGACGAACTGGCCGCGCTCGACCGGGCCACCGCCGCCCCCGGCGCCGTCGCCCTGCTCACCGGCGGCGCCGGCGTCGGCAAGACCACCCTCGCCCTGTCCTGGGCGCACCGCCGCCACCAGGACTTCCCCGACGGCCGGCTCTTCGTCGACCTGTGCGGCCACAGCCCGCTGCCCGAGCGCGACACCGCCGCCGTCCTGCGCGAACTGCTGCTCGCCCTGGGCCTGCCCGTCGAGCGGATGCCCGCCACCGCCGAGGCGATGGGCGCCCGCTACCGCGAACTGACCGCCGGGCGCCGGATGCTGATCGTCCTGGACAACGCCCGCCGCTCCGACCAGGTGCGCCCGCTGCTGCCCGACGGCGACGACTGCGTCACCCTGGTCACCAGCCGCGACCGGCTCGGCGGCCTGGTCGCCTCCGACGCCGCCCGCCCCGTGCCGCTCGCCGAACTCTCCTCCCCGCAGGCCGTCACCCTGCTCGCCGCGACCCTCGGCCCCGACCTGGTCGCCGCCGAACCCGAGGCCGCCGCCCGCCTGGCCGACCTGTGCGACGGCCTGCCGCTGGCCCTGCGGCTGGCCGCCGCCCGCCTGGCCACCGGCCCGGCCCGCGCGCTGGCCGCCCTCGCCGACGAACTCGCCGACGAGCAGGACCGCCTGGACCTCCTCGACGTCGAGGACACCAGCGTCGCCGCCGCGCTCGCCCTGACCGTCCAGCACCTGGGCGAACCCGCCCGCCGGACGTTCCGCAGCCTCGGCGCCCACACCGGCGCCACCCTCGACAGCCGCACCGCCGCCGCCCTGGCCGGCTGCCGCCCCGACGAGGCCGCCGCCGCCCTGGCCCAACTGGCCACCGCCCACCTGATCGTGCAGATCGGCCGGGACGCCTACACCCTGCACGACCTGGTCCGCCTCTACGCCCGCAGCCTGCCCGGCGACACCGACACCCAGGTGCTGCCCCGCCTGCTCGACCACCTGCTCAACACCCTCCTCACCGCCTGCGCCGCCGCCGAACCGGGCAGCGAACCGTGCTGCGCCCTGCCGCCCGGCACCCGCCGCCCCGCCGAGGTCCGCCCCTTCCCCGACCGGGCGAGCGCCCTCGCCTGGTACGCCGCCGAACGCGACACCCTGCGCGGCGCCGTCGAGGCGGCCGTCGCCGCCGGACTGCACGACCGCGCCTGGCGCCTGGTGCTGCTCCAGTGGCCGCTGATCGTCTGGCAGGTCCGGGACGGCTGGGCACCGCTGCTCGAACACGGCCTGGCCGCCGCCGAGGCCGACCGCGACCCCGGCGCCCAGTCCCGCGCCCGGGCCCTGCTCGGCTGGGTCCTGCTGGAGGAGGGCCGCCCCGACCAGGCCCTCGACCACCTGGAACGCGCCCCCGACCTCGCCGCCCGGGCCGGCGACGGCTGCGCCCAGGCCGTCGCCCTGGTCAACCACGCCGTCGCGCTCGCCCGCCACGGCGACCACGCCGGCCGGGCCCGGGTGCACGGCCTGCTGCTGAAGGCCCTGTCCCTGGCCGAACGGGCCGGCCGCGCCGACCTCGTCGGCCTCGCCCGCCAGCACCTGGCCCACGAGTGCCTGGCCGCCGGCGCCCACGAGGAGGCCGCCCAGCACGCCGCCCGCGGCCTGGCCGTCGCCGAACCGCCCTTCCCGGTCACCCGCCGGGTGGTCCTGCAGACCCTCTACGGCCGCGCCCTGGCCGCCACCGGCCACCCCGAGGAGGCCGCCCGCCACCTCGGCGCCGCGCTGCGCACCGCCCGCGCCCACCAGTACGGGGAGGGCGAGTCGGAGGCGGGCGCCGCGCTGCGCGCCCTGTCGGACGGCGGCGCCGCGGTGGCCGGCGCCGTCGCGCCCGCCGCCGCGCCGCCCGCCGCCGTCGCGCCCGGCACGGCCGTGCCCGCCACCGCCCCCGGCGGCCCGGCGTACGCGCGGCCGTCGACCTACCCGCGCTGACCGGACCCGCGCTGACCGGACCCGCGCCGACCGGACCCACCGCCGGCGGCCGGGCACCCCCGCGCAGCACTGGCGGGCCCGCCCGAAGGGAAGGATGGACACAACGGGGGAAGCCCGGGCAGCGGGCGAAGCCGGCACACCACCTGCCCGAGGGGGATGCGCGATGACCACGCCGCCGGAGCCGAACCGTCGGTCCGAACTGCTGGAGCTGTACCTGCTCGCCGTGGAGATGGCCGACCGGGTCTCGGCCCGCCGGGGCAGCGCCAACACCTTCTTCCTGTCCGTGCAGACCGCGCTGGTCACCCTGATCGGCTTCGGCATACCGAAGTTGTCCGAGTCCCCGTGGTGGGTGCCGACCGCCGTCGCGCTGGCCGGCATCACCCTGTCCGGCGCCTGGTGGATGCAGCTGCGCAGCTACCGGGACCTCAACGGCGCCAAGTTCCAGGTCATCAACAGCCTGGAGGAGAAGCTGTCCGCGCGGATCTACACCGACGAGTGGGACGCCCTCAGGAACACCGCGGCGGCCGGCCGGCGCCACCGGCACTACACCGAACTCGGCACCACGGAACGGCTCGTGCCGATGATATTCGCGGCGGCCCATCTGATCCTGCTCACCGGCACGCTCGTCAGCGGCACACTGGCCGTATGAGCCACCTCGACCCCATCGCCGACCTGATCCGCTCCTGCCTGCCCACGGAGGCCAGACCCCCCGAGGGCGCCGACGACCTGTTCCGCCTCTACGCCGTGCTGCTCCAGGCCAAGGGCGAGCAGGTCACCGACGAGGACGTCCACAACGCCTGGACGGCCTGGACCCAGACCACCGACGACACCCACCGGGCCCTGGTGCCCTTCCACGACCTCGACGCCCGCACCCGCGCCCTGGACGCCCCGTACACCCTCGCCATCCGCACCGCCGCCCGCCGGCTCCACCGCCCCGCCACGGCCTGAGGACGGCCGCGGCCCGAGGACGGCCGCAGCCGGGGGACGGCGACGGGCCCGCGGCGGGGGAGCGGCCCCGGCCGCGGGCCCGGCACCGTACGCGGGATCAGGCGCCGGGCATGCCGGGGGCGGCGGCCGCCAGCTCGTCGACGGTGCCGGACATGACGGTGCGCAGGTGGCGGGTGAGGTGCTCGGCGGGCCAGTGCCACCAGGCGAGGTCCAGCAGGCGGGCGATGTCGGCCTCGTCGTACCGCAGCCGGATCACCTTGGCCGGGTTGCCGCCGGCGACGGCGTAGTCGGGGATGTCGGAGGTGACGACGGATCCGGCGGCGACGACGGCGCCGTGGCCGATGCGCACCCCGGGCATGACGGTGACGCGGTAGCCGAGCCACACGTCGTGGCCGACGACGGTGTCGCCGCGCCCGGGCAGGCCGGTGATCAGGTCGAGGTGCTCGGCCCAGGAGCCGCCCATGATGGGGAAGGGGAAGGTGGAGGGCCCGTCCATCCGGTGGTTGGCGCCGTTCATGACGAACCGCACCCCGGTGGCGAAGGCGCAGAACCTCCCGATGACGAGCTTCTCCGGCCCGTAGTGGTAGAGCACGTTGCGGGTCTGGAAGGCCGTCGGGTCGTCCGGGTCGTCGTAGTACGAGTACTCGCCGACCTCGATCAGCGGCGAGGTGAGCAGCGGCTTGAGGAGCACCACCCGCGGCTGTTCGGGGAAGGGGTGCAGCACGGTCGGGTCGGGCACGGCGGGGATCACCAGGGGGCACCGCTCTCGTGTTGACGGGACATCAGGGGTTCCATGATCCATCGGACGGCGCGGCGGTCCGGCGGTTTTCCCCGCACCGGCCGCCTTCCTTGATCAAATGACGTCAAGTTGTCTGTACAGCTCGGAGCCTCCTGACGGTCATCGGCCGGTCATCGGACACCACGGCCGCGTCCACTTCGGTCTCGTACACATAACGGGTCCGGTCCGAACCGCGCGGCCGGCCCCCGTACCGAACACTCGCGGTCCGTCAGCAAGGAGCCCCACCCCCATGAGTCCGAAGCCCGAACTGTCGCGCCGCAGCGTCCTCGGCGGCGCGGCGGCGGCCGCGGTGCTGTCCGCCCTCCCCATCAGCGTCCAGCAGGCCCTCGCCGCACCGGCCCGGCCCGGACGGCTGGCGGACATCCAGCACGTCGTGGTGTTCATGCAGGAGAACCGCGCCTTCGACCACTACTTCGGCACCCTGGCGGGCGTGCGCGGCTTCGGCGACCGCACCGCCGTACGCGGCGTCGACGGCCGCTCGGTGTTCCACCAGCCCGACCCCGGCCGCAAGGAGGGCTACCTGCTGCCCTTCGCGATGAACGCCGCCCACACCAGCGCCTACCAGCAGGGCGCGCCGTCCTTCGGCTACGGCGACTCGATGAGCGCCTGGAACGACGGGCGCGCCGACGGCTCCGTCACCCGCCGCTCCTCCGGCTGGCTCGGCCAGGGCTACTACGAGCCCGCCGACATGCCCTTCTACCACGCCCTCGCCTCGGTGTTCACGGTCTGCGACGCCTACTACTCCTCGACGCAGTGCAACACCAACACCAACCGCGACCACGCGATGACCGGCACCAGCGGCGGCACCGTGCGGGACACCCCGGTGACCGACAACACCGAGATCCCCGGCGGCTACGAGTGGACCACCTACGCCGAGCGCCTGGAGAAGGCCGGCGTCAGCTGGAGGACCTACCAGGCCCTCGACAACTTCGACGACAACGCCCTCGCCTGGTTCACCCCCTTCGTCAAGGCCAAGCCCGGCGAGCCGCTGTACGAGCGCGGCATGCGCGCCGTCGGCGACCCGGCCAAGGCGAAGGACCCGTTCGCCATGGGCGACGCCCTCGTCGAGGCCTTCACCGCCGACGTCCAGGCCGACCGCCTCCCGCAGGTCTCCTGGATCGTCGCCCCCGCCGCCCTGTCCGAGCACGCCAACTACGCGCCGCCGAACGGCGAACACCTCACCGCCCGGCTGCTCTCCGCGCTCGCCGCCAAGCCCGAGGTGTTCCAGAAGACCGTCTTCATCCTCAACTACGACGAGCACGGCGGCTTCTTCGACCACCAGCTGCCGCCCGTCCCGCCGCTGGCCGACGGCCGCGGCAAGTCCAACGTCCCGGTCGACGGCGAGGTCGTCGTCCGCGTCGCCAAGGGCGGCTCCACCTACCACCGGGTGGTGGGCCAGGACGGGAAGTACCGGGTCAAGGCCGCCGACGGCACCCTCGGCTGGTCCGCCACCCTCCCCGCCGGCGAGACCCTGGTCTCCGGCCCCTACCCGATGGGCCTGGGCGTCCGGGTGCCGATGGTCGTCGTCTCCCCGTGGACCCGCGGCGGCGTCGTCGACTCCACCGTCTACGACCACACCTCCGTCCTGCGCTTCCTGGAACAGCGCTTCGGCGTGCAGGAACCCAACATCAGCCCCTGGCGGCGCGCCGTCTGCGGCGACCTCACCAACGTCTTCGACTTCTCCGGCCGCAACCCCGCCTGGCCGCAGCTGCCCGACACCAGCGGCAACCGCCGGAAGGTCGACGACACCGGCAAGCTCCCCGCCCCCACCGTGCCCAGCCCGCAGACCTTCCCCCTGCAGCAGCGCGGCACCCGCTCCTCCCGCCCCGCCCCCTACAACCTGCTGGTCAAGCCCCGCCTCAAGGGCGACGAACTCACCCTCGACTTCGTCAACCAGGGCCGCCAGGGCGCCGTCTTCGCCGTCTACCCCGCCCCCGGCGAGGCCCCCAAGCACTACACCGTCGCCGCCAGGAGCCGCCTGTCCGACGTCTGGAAGGTCGGCCCGGCCGGCTACGACCTGCGCGTCCACGGCCCCGACGGCGCCCTGTGGCACCTGCGCGGCGACACCGCCTCCGGCTACGAGGTCTCGCTCTCCGAGGAGGGCGGCGGCAAGGTCCTGGAGGTCGACGTCATCAACCGCTCGCGCACCGCCCAGACCTTCCTCGTCGGCGACCTCGCCTACGGCGACGGCCTGCGCGAGGTCCGGGTCGCGGCCGGCGACGACCGCACCGTCAACCTCAAGGTCGGCCCCGAGGGCTGGTACGACGTCGCCGTCGCCGTCCAGGGCGACCTCGCCTTCCGCCGCCGCATCGCCGGCCGCTTCCCCTGGGACGACCGCACCGTCACCGACCCCGCCCTCGGCCTGGCCGACCCCCTCACCGTCGACCTCGCCCTCGGCGCCGCCTCCACCACCATCGACGAACCCGTCCTGCTGCCCGGCCGCCCCGCCACCGTCACCGCCACCCTCACCGCCACCACCGCCCTCACCCGCCTGGAGACCCAGCCGCTGCTCCCGCCCGGCTGGACGGCCACCACCGTCACCGCCGCACCCGACAAGCTCGCCGCCGGCGCCACCGCCACCGCCGTCTGGCAGGTCACCCCGCCCGCCCAACTGCCCGCCGGCGCCACCCACCGCCTGCTGGTCACCGCCCGCGCCCAGGCCGACGGCCGCCTCGCCCTCGCCGACGGCGAACTCGCCGCCCGCCCCGCCCCGGCGATGACCGGCCACCTCCTCGACGAGGACTTCGAATCCCTCGCCGGCGCCCTCAAGCCGGAGTCCGGCCTGCTCGGCTGGACCGCCCAGGCCCCCAAGGGCTGGACGGTGGTCAACGCCCCCGCCATGCCCCAGGGCACCGTCCGCCTCCAGGGCTGGACCTTCCACACCAAGCGCGAATGGGCCGCCCTCGGCGCCCAGGACCGCGGCAACTTCACCCGCGCCCTGGGCGTCGTCGCCGTCGCCGACCCCGACGACTGGGACGACACCGGCTCGCCCTCCCGCAAGGGCGTCTTCGACTCCACCCTGGTCTCGCCCGCCGTCGCCATCCCGGCCGGCACCGACACCCTCCACCTCGCCTTCGACTCCCACTACCGCCAGGAGGCCCCGCAGAAGGCCTCCGTCACCGCCGTCTTCGACAACGGCACCGAGACCCGCCTGCTCGCCTACAGCTCCGACGCCACCGGCAACGACAACGCCGGCAAGGACGTCCAGAACACCCGGATCACCCGCAGCCTCGCCGTCCCCGCCGGAGCCCGCTCGGTGACCCTCAGGTTCCGCATGTACGACGCCGGCAACAACTGGTACTGGGCCGTCGACCACATCCGCCTCGACACCCGCCCCGTCACCGACTGACCCCGCCGGCCCCTCCAGCCCTACCGGGCCCGCCCGAGCCACCGCGCCCGGGCGGGCCCGACCCGTACCGGCGGCCCCGCGTGCCAGGTAGAACTACTGCCACGACCCCAGGGGAGGAAACCGAAGGTGACCGACACGACGACCCCGGCCGGCCGGGCCGCCCGACTCCACGACCGCTACCCGAGCCTCGACGAACTCACCGCCACCGCCCACCAGTTGGCCGCCCACCGGCCCGACCGCTGCCAGGTGCGCACCGTCGGCACCTCCCGCGCCGGACGCCCCCTGACCCTGCTGACCGTCGGCCCCGCCCCGCACGGAACCGGCCGCGCCCCGCACAACCTCCTCGTCGTCGCCGGCGCCCACGCCGACGAGTTCGCCGCCCGCGCCGCCGTCGACGACCTCGCCCACCACGCCCTCACGGCCCAACACCCGTACCTCGCCTGGCACTTCCTGCTCTGCCTCGACCCCGACGGCGCCCACCTCGCCGACGGCAGCCGCCACGCCCGCACCCTGCCCGACTACTTCGACCACTACTACCGCCCCGCCGCCGAGGAACAGCCCGAATGGGCCCCCGCCGCCGGCGCCGACCTCCCCGAGAGCCGCACCCTCCTCGACCTCATCGACGAACTGCGCCCCACCCTCCAGTTCTCCCTCCACAGCACCGACGTCGGCGGCACCTTCCTCCAGGCCACCAGCGACCCCGCCGCCCTCGCCCACCCCTTCGCCCGCTCCGCCGCCCACCACGGCATCCCCGTCGAGACCGGCAACTTCGACACCTTCCGCCTGCACGAATCCGGCCCCGGCGTCTACCTCATGACCCCCCACCACATCGACCGGCAGGAGACCACCACCGGCGTCCTCACCCCCCACCACGGCGCCGACGAAGCCCGGGCCGGCACCTGGTTCGCCCCCCAGCGCCACGGCGGCCAGACCGTCCTCGTTGAAGTCCCCGCCTTCACCAGCGCCCACCTCGGCGACAGCCGCCCCGCCACCGGCGTCCGCCTGTACCTGCGCACCTGCGCCGACCGCCTGCGCCACCGCGGCACACTCCTCACCGCACTCCTCGACGCCGCCCTGCCCTACGTGCGAAACCCCGACACCCCCCTGCTGCGCGCCGCCCGCACCCCGCTCACCGCCCTGCGTCAACTCGCCGACGCATGGGACCCGGACGGCCACGGACAGGAGCTCCTGCAGACCCCGATCACCCGCGCCCGCCTCACCGGCATCGACCTGTGGGCCCACCGCGTCCCGGTCCGCGCCGCCGCCCTGCTGCGCCGCGCCGTCCGCGTCGCCGGCGCCCCCGCCGCACCCCAGGCCGCCCGCCTCGACCACCTCCTGCGCGACTGGTGCGCCCAGTACCAGCGGACCTTCCAGCCCGTCTGGCTCCCCGTCGCCCGCCAGGCCGCCCACCAGGCCGCCACCGTCCGCGCCGCCGTCGCCCTGCGCCACCCGGCGAGTTAGGCGTTGGTGCCCTCGGTGTCGATGTGCGGCAGCACCCGGTCCAGGAACCGCGGCGTCCACCAGGCCGCCGAGCCCAGCAGCGTCATCACCGCCGGCACCAGCAGCAGCCGCACCACCGTCGCGTCCACCAGCACGCTCACCGCCAGGCCCAGCCCCATCATCTTGATGACCACGTTGTCGCTGACGACGAACGCCGCGAACACGCTCACCATGATCAGCGCCGCGCAGGTGATCACCCGCGCGGTGATCTCCAGCGCGTGCGCCACCGCGTCCCGGCTGTGCCCGGTGCGCAGCCAGGCCTCGTGCACCCGGGAGAGCAGGAAGATCTCGTAGTCCATGCTCAGCCCGAAGACGATCGCGAACATCATCATCGGCACGTAGCTCTCGATCGGGACCTTCCCCGCCACCCCCAGCGCCGGCCCGCCCCAGCCCCACTGGAACACCGCCACCACCACCCCGTACGAGGCCGCGATCGACAGCAGGTTGAGCACCGCCGCCTTGACCGCGACCAGCACGCCGCGGAAGACCAGCAGGATGATCAGGAAGGCCAGCCCGACCACCACCGCGATGATCGGCACCAGCCGGCTCGACACGATGTCCAGGAAGTCGACCTGCGCCGCGGTGTTGCCGGTCACGTACGTCCGCGCGCCGCTGCCGGCCACCGCGCCGGGCAGCACCGTGTCCGCCAGCCGGTTCACCAGGTCGGTGGTCGCCCGGTCCTGCGGGGCGCCCGCCGGGACGACGGTGGCGAACAGCACCGCCCCGTCCGGGCTGGTCTGAAGAGGGGTGCTGCTCGCGGCGCCGGGCAGGCCGGTGAGCGCCCGCTGCACCGAGGCCTGCACCCCCGCCCGCGCGTCGGCGGGCACCGCGCCCTGGTCGACCACCACCGTCAGCGGCGCGTTCGAACCCGGCCCGAAGGCCTGCGACATCAGGTCGTAGGCCCGCCGGTCGGTGAAGTCCGTGGAGTCCGCGCCGTCGCCGATGTGGCCCAGCTGGATGGAGAACAGCGGGACGGACAGCACCGCCAGCACCACCACCCCGGCCACCAGGTACCACCACGGCCGCGCCTCCACCCGCCGGGCGTAGCGGTGCCACGCCCCGCCCCGCCCGTCCCCGCCCTGCCCGTCCCCGCCCGCCTCGGCGACCGGACGGCGCACCGCGAACCGGTCCATCCGGCGCCCGATCAGCCCCATCAGCGCCGGCAGCAGGGTCAGCGCCCCCAGCACCGCCGACACCACCGTGACAGCCGCCGCCGCCCCCAGCTTGGCGATGAAGGAGATCCCCGACACCGACAGCCCGGACAGCGCGATGACCACCGTGCAGCCGGAGACCAGCACCGCCCGCCCACTGGTGGCCACCGCCTGCCCGGCCGAGGCCACCGGATCCACCCCGTCCATCAGGTTCTGCCGGTGACGGGTCAGCAGGAACAGCGCGTAGTCGATCCCCACCCCGATGCCGATCATCGTCGCCAGCGTCGGCGCCACGGTCGCGAACGTCGACAGCGCCGCCACCAGCCCCAGCACCCCCAGCCCGACCACCACCGCGACCAGCGCCGTCAGCAGCGGCAGCCCCGCCGCGATCGCACTGCCGAACCCCACCAGCAGCACCACCACCGCCACCGCGAAACCGATCACCTCACTGGACCGGTCGTCCGCCGCCGGCCGGGCCAGCTCGCCCAGCGGCCCCCCGTACTCCACCTGCACCCCGGCCGCCCGCAGCGGCGCCACCGCCGCGTCCACCCCCGGCAGGTAGTCCTTGCCCAGCAGCGTCGGATTGGTGTCGAACCGCACGGTCAGGTACCCGGTCAGCCCGTCGGCGGACAGCGGCCCGCCCGGCACCGGGCCCTGCCCCGGCGGCGGCAGCGGACTCTGCACCGACAGCACGTGCGGCAGCTGCTGCAGCGCCGCCACCGCCTCGGCGATCTGCGGCTGGAAGCCCGTCAGCTGCGCCGCGTCGTGCAGCACCACCTGGGAACTGGTGCCCGCCGCGGCCGGCTCGTGCGCCTGCAACACGCTCCGGCCCTGCTGCGCCTGGGTGCCGGGCAGCGAGAAGTCGTCCGAGTAGGAGCCGCCGACGGCCCGGTTGGCGGCCTGGACGCCGGCCAGGGCGACGAGCCACAGCAGGACGACGGTCAGCCAGTGGCGCGCGCACCACTCGCCCAGGCGGCGCAGCGCCGAGCGCCGGGCCGGTGGCGCGGCGGCCGAGGGGGCGGGGCGGGCGGACGGCGGCATGGAAGGCTCCCGGGTCTCCTGCACGGCGGTGCGCCGATTCGGCGCAGTGTCCCCGACGGCCCGCGGCCCGCCACGGGTACCGGCGGGTAGTCGCCCCTACGGCCCCGGGGGCCCGGGGCCGACGGCCCGACGGTCCCGCGACCTGCGGCCCCAACCCGAAACCCCCGACGGCGTCGGCCCGTGGGACCGCGCCGCCGGGCGTAGGGGCGGCCGGCCCCTGGTCAGGGCCGGGCGGCGGCCCCGCCGAGCCCCGGGGCCGGCACGGGCGCGGCGGCGCCGACCAGGACGACGAGTTCGTGGCCGCCCGGGTTGGTCTGCAGGGGTAGGGTGCGCCAGTTGTTGGCGAGCCAGACGTTGCCGGACGGGTCGATCCGCAGGCCGGTGTTGCGCTCCAGCCCGTCGCTCGGGTAGCCGGTGTCGGGCGGGGACAGCGGCTGGCCGGTGGTGAAGCCGGGCGGGCAGGCGGTGAGGTCGACGCCGCACAGCCGGGCGACGCGGTGGCCGCCGAAGTTGGCGATCCAGACGGTGTCCTCGCCGTCGACGGCGACGCCCCAGGGCAGGAACAGGCCGCCGCCGGTGAAGGGTTCGGGGGCCGGGGTGCCGTCGGAGCGGATCAGGGTGACGGAGGCGCCCGGGCGCGGGCCCGTGTCGCCCGCGACGGCGGCGTCCGCGAGGTCCCCGGGGGTGGTGTCGCCGCAGGGCACCGGCAGGATGCCGCTGTTGGCGACCCAGGCGTTGCCCCGGCTGTCGGTGGCGATGCCGAGCGGGCGGCGCAGCCCGCCGCCGGTCACCGCCCGCTCCAGGGTGCCGTCGGGGCCCAGGACCTGCACGCTGTCGCTGCCGTTGCCGCTGACCCACAGCCGCCCCGCCGGGTCGACGGCGGCGCCGAAGGGCTTGTGCAGCGCGGGGGTGGGGACCTCCCGGGCGCGGGTGGCGTCGCCGTCGGGGACGCGGGTCACGCTGTCCGCGCCGCAGCCGGCCGCCCACACGGTGCCGGAGCGGTCGGCGGCCAGGCCCTGGGGCTGGACGATGCCGTCGGCGCGCCAGCCCTCGGGCGGGGAGAGCGGGGTGCCGTCCGGGGCGAACTGCGAGAGGCTGCGCTCCAGCGGGGCCGGGTCGATCGGGCAACCCCGGCCCTGGAAGCCGAAGTTGGCGACCCAGGCGGAGCCCCGGGCGTCGACGGTGACGCCGAACCCGGCGCCGTACAGGCCGCCGCCCCGGTAGGGGGCGCCGGGGGCGTCCCGGCCGTCCGGGGTGAACTTCAGGACGGTGTCGCCGCCGCAGACCGGCACGGTGGGGTCGGCGCCGTAGCGGTAGTTGTTGCTGACCCAGGCGTTGCCGTCGGCGTCGAAGGCGATGTTGCCGGGGCCGTCGAGCTCGTGGCCGTTGCCGTCGTAGCGCAGGGCCACGGTCCAGGCCTCGGGGGCGGCGGGCAGGGCGGGCCGGTAGCGGGGGGCGGTGGCGGCGAGGGCGAACAGCTCGGCGGCGTTGTGGCCCGGGTCGTGGGCGATGTCCACGGCGGCCCGCAGGGTGTCGCGGGGCCGCTCCCGGCCGGGGCGCCGGGCCAGGTCCAGCAGCCGGTCGCAGGAGTCGCCGCTGACGCCGTCGACGCAGGCGGCGAGCAGGTTGGCGAGGGTGTTGAACTCGGCCAGGGTCGAGGTGAGCGCGCCGTTGGGCGGGGCGGCGAGCGGGGCGGCGATGCCTCCGGTGCCGGTGTCGGCCAGATTGTGGGCGACGGCGGCGGCGTTGCGCAGCCCGGGGTCGGGGCCGGCCACGCCGTCCGGGCCGGTGAAGCGGGCCAGGGCGTAGGCGACGGCCACGGTGGTGCGCTCGTTGACGACGAGTTCGGGCGGCGCCCCGGCCCCGCTCAGGACGGCGGCGAGCACCGCCGGCCCGCCGGCGCCGCGCGCGCCCCCGGGCCCGGGCAGGCCGGCCAGCACGTACAGCACGGCGCGCGGGTCCTCGGGGCGGCGGTAGTCCAGGACGAAGCGCCCGTCCCGCGCGCTGCGGGTGCGGGCCAGCACCCGGGGCGCGGCGCCCGCGCCGTCCCCGGCCTGGTAGAGCGTCACCTCGGCGCCGCCCAGCGGGGTGTCGCCGCTGCGCACCACCCCGCACTGGCCGGTGGGGGCGGCGGCCGTGGCGTGGGAGGGTCCGGCGGCGAGCTGGGCCAGGAGGGCGGCGGTCAGCAGGACGCCGCGGCGTCGGCGCATGGGGGCTCCGTTTCGGCGGTAGGGGGACGAACGGCGGTTCGTCCCCCTACCTGCCACACCGGCCGGCCGCCCGGGCGCATCCGGCGGCGGGACGCGGCGGAAATTGCCCGGTACGGGCGAGCCGGCGCGGGGCCCGTCCCCGGCTCAGCCGCGCCGGCCGGCCGCCGGGGCGGAGGGGACGGCGGCGGGGGCGGCGAAGCGGGGCAGGACCTCCTCGGCGAGCTCCTGGAGCAGCTCGTCGACGGGGCGGTCGTTGGGGCGCAGGTTGAAGGAGACGTGGGCGACGCCGAGTTCGGCCATCAGCTCCAGGTGCTCGATCAGGGCGGTGCGTCCGGTGCTGAGGCCGAGCCGGATGGGGCGTGGCGCGGCGGCCGGGTCCTCGGCGAGGGTGAGGACCATCGGCGTCAGGTAGGGCTTGTCGCCGGCGAGGTCGCGCCACTGGCGCAGCCGCGTGCGCAGCGCGTCCGGGTCGCGGGGGTAGTTGAGGGAGGCGTCGGCGTGCTCGGCGATCCACTCGGGGCTCTGCTGGGCGCCGCCGGCGACGGCGATCGGGATGCCCCCGGGGTGGACGGGCCGGGGCAGGACCTCCAGCTGCTGCTCGGCGCCGAGGCCCGCGGCGGGCAGTTCCAGCGGGCCGGGGCGCCAGGCGGCGCGCAGCGTCTCGACGCCGGTGCGGAAGGCGGCGCCACGGCCGTGGAAGTCGCGGTCGAACAGCGGGTACTCGACGGGGCGGTCGCCGCTGGCCAGGCCGAGCAGCAGGCGCCCGCCGGAGAGCACGTCGACGGTGGCGGCGGCCTTGGCGACGAGCAGCGGCTCGCGCAGCGGCAGGACGACCGCGCCGGTGGCGAGGACCGCGTCGCGGGTGAGGGCGGCGAGGTGGCCGAGGTGGGTGAAGGTCTCGAAGACGCTGCCGGCGTCGCCGAACCGGACGGGGTCGTAGAGCGGGACGTCGCGCACCCACAGGGCGGCGAAGCCGAGGCGGTCGGCGAGGGCGGCGAGGCGGGCGTGCCCGGCGAGGTCGGGGACGCCGAAGGGGCGGCCGGCCGCGCGGTCGGCCCGGCCGCGGTCCTGGCCCCAGTCGTTGTCCAGGGGCAGTTCCAGGCCGATGGTCAGCCGGCCGTTGGCGGGGGCCAGTCGGGCGAGTGCGGGGTGGGACGGGGCCATGGCGGGTCCTTCACAAAAGATCCCGCCCCGGGCGGCGGTGCGACCGCCCGGGACGGGAGAGTGGGGCGGGGTCAGCTCGCGTTGAACTGGTCCGGGTGCGGGCCGGTGCGCAGGTCGCGGTCGCCGGCGGCGATCGCGGCCATGTCCTGCTCGGTCAGCTCGAAGTCGAAGACGTCGAGGTTCTGCCGGATGCGGGCCGGGGTGACCGACTTGGGGATGACGATGTTGCCGAGCTGCAGGTGCCAGCGCAGGACGACCTGGGCGGGGGACTTGCCGGTGCGGGCGGCGATCGCGGTGATCGCCGGGTCGTCCAGGACGGCGCCCTGGGCGAGCGGGCTCCAGGCCTCGGTGGCGATGCCGTGCTCGGCGTGGAAGGCGCGCAGCTCGGCCTGCTGGAGGCCGGGGTGCAGCTCGACCTGGTTGACGGCGGGCACCAGCGCGCTGGTGTCCAGCAGGCGCTGGAGGTGGGCGGGCTGGAAGTTGGACACGCCGGCGGCGCGGATGCGGCCCTCCTCGACGAGGCGCTCCAGGGCGCGCCAGGTGTCGAGGTAGAGGTCGCGGGCCGGGGTGGGCCAGTGGATGAGGTAGAGGTCGACGTGGTCCAGGCCGAGCTTGGCGAGGCTGGCGTCGAAGGCGCGCAGGGTGGCGTCGTAGCCCTGGTCGGCGTTCCACAGCTTGGTGGTGACGAACAGGTCCTCGCGGGCCACGCCGGAGGCGGCCAGGGCGCGGCCGACGCCGGTCTCGTTGCCGTAGATGGCGGCGGTGTCGATGCTGCGGTAGCCGGCCTCCAGGGCGGCGGCGACGGCGGCGGTGGTCTGGTCGTCGGGGACCTGGAAGACGCCGAAGCCGAGCTGGGGGATCTCGACGCCGTTGTTCAGCTTCACGGTGGGGACGGTGGGGGTGGTCATGTGCTGTCTCCTTCAGGCGGTGCGGTCGGTGAGGGTGTAGTGGACGGTCTGGGCGCTGATGAGGCCGTCGCGGAAGACGAAGGTGTCGACGCCGTCGGCGACCTCGTGCTCGGCGGTGCGGGCGCTCCAGCGCAGGAGCAGGACCTCGCCGGCGAAGCTCGGGGTGAGCTGCCAGTCGGCGTCCGGCAGGTCGGCCAGCAGGCGGCCGATGGCCTGGCGGACGCCGGCCCGGCCGTGGAAGGTCCCGGCCGGGGTGATGGCGACGGCGTCCTCGGTGTAGTTGCCGCTGACCAGGTCGAGGTCGCCGGTGCCCAGGCGTTCGCCGTGGTCGGCGAAGACCTCCCGGGGGCTGCGGGCGGCGGTGCTCACCGGGCGAGCCGGGCGAGCCGGTCGAGGGCGGCGGTGGCGAAGGAGTGGTCCTGCGCGGGGGCGCCGCCGCCGACGCCGAGGGCGCCGACCAGCCGGCCGTCGCGGTGGACGGGGATGCCGCCGGCGATGAACAGCAGCGGGCGGTCCAGCGCGGTGGGCAGGGTGTGGAACGGCCCGTCGGGCTTGACCAGGTCGACCAGGTCGGCGGTGGGGGCGTTCAGCTGGAGGGCGGTGTAGGCCTTGCGGGTGCTGGTCTCGCCGGAGATCAGCACGGCGCGGTCGTCGCGGCGGAAGGCGAGCAGGTGGCCGCCGGCGTCCAGGACGGTGACGCTGACCGGCACGCCCGCGGCCTCGGCGGCGCTGCGGGCCGCGTCGACCAGGAGCTCGGCGTCGGCGGTGGTCAGCGGGGCGACTGCGGTGGTGGTGCTCATGGTGGTGCTTCTCCCGGGGTGGGGTGGGTTCCGGTCGGGGCGGTGGCCGGTGGTGTGCCGGTGGTGTCGATGGTCAGTGCTGCAGGGCCGCGTGGCGGGGAGCCGCGCTCGTGGTGGCGGTCTCCCGGGTGCGGTCGCGGCGCTCCAGGGCGGCGGACCAGAAGGCCAGCAGCAGGGCGGCCGCGGCGAGGACGGCGCCGACCCAGTTCGGGGCGGTGTAGCCGAGGCCGGCGCTGATCACCATGCCGCCGAGCCAGGCGGCCAGCGCGTTGCCGAGGTTGAAGGCGCCGATGTTGACGGCGGAGGCCAGGGTGGGGGCGCCGTGGGCCTGGTCCAGGACCCGCTTCTGCAGCGGGGGGACGGTGGCGAAGCCGAGGGCGCCGACCAGCAGGACGGTGACGGCGGCGGCGACCTTGTTGTGGGCGGTGAGGGTGAACAGGGCGAGCACCACGGCGAGGCCGCCGAGGGTGGTGTAGAGCATCGGCATCAGCTTGCGGTCGGCGTAGCGCCCGCCGAGCAGGTTGCCGAGGAACATGCCGACGCCGAACAGGACCAGCAGCCAGGTGACGGAGCCGTCGGCGTAGCCGGCGACGTTGGTCATCATCGGGGCGATGTAGGTGATCGCGGCGAAGACCCCGCCGAAGCCGAGCACGGTCATCGCCATGGCGAGCAGCACCTGGGGGTTGCGGAAGGCGGTCAGCTCGCGGCGCAGGTGGGCGCCCTCGGCGCGGGGCATGGCGGGCACGAGCTTGGCGATGCCGAGCAGGCCGACCACGCCGAGCGCGGCGACGCCGGCGAAGGTGGTGCGCCAGCCGACGGCCTGGCCGATGTAGGTGCCCAGCGGGACGCCGACGATGTTGGCGACGGTCAGCCCGGTGAACATGGTGGCGATGGCGCCGGCCTTCTTCTGCGGGGCGACGAGGTCGGCGGCGACGACGGAGCCGATGCCGAAGAAGGCGCCGTGGGCGAGGGAGGTCACGATGCGCCCGGCGAGCATCACGGGGAAGGACGGGGCGAACGCGGAGAGGAGGTTGCCGGCCACGAACAGGCCCATCAGCAGCATGAGCATGGTCTTGCGGCTGATCCTGGTGCCGAGGACGGTCATCAGCGGCGCGCCGATGACGACGCCGAGGGCGTAGCCGGTGACCAGCAGGCCCGCGTTGGGGATGGAGACGCCGTAGTCGCCGGCGATCTGGGGCAGGAGTCCCATGATCACGAACTCGGTGGTCCCGATCCCGAATGCGCCGATGGCCAGGGCGATGAGAGCGAGAGGCATGGGCCCGAACCCTTCTGTGATTGCTTGAGCTAGCGCCTTGCGTGCCCTAACAATAGTTGCAGACGCGCGATAAGTGCAAACGCGGATAGGTGGCACGCGCCATGGGGTCGGGGTCGGGGGGCCGGAAACGCGGCCGGGCCCGGGGGAGTGGCGGCGCGGGGCCGGCCGGGGTCAGCGGGTGGGCGCGGCGGCGTCCACGGCCTCGACCGCCTGGACCAGCGAGGCCAGCGCGGGGGTGCGGGCGGCCTCGTCGAGCGCCTCGCGCAGCGCGGCGTCGTTGGTCGGCCGGGCCTGCTCCAGGAGCCTCAGGCCGTCCTCGCTCACGTTGGTGTAGATGCCGCGGCGGTCGGTCGGACACAGGTAGCGCGACAGCAGCCCGCGGTCCTCCAGTCGGGTGACCAGGCGGGTGGTGGCGCTCTGGCTGAGCACGACCGCGTCGGCGACCTGCTTCATCTGCAGGTGCCCGCCCTCGTCGTCGTGCTGGCGGCTGAGCACGTCGAGCAGCGAGTACTCGCGCACGCTCAGGTCGTGCTTCGCCTGCAGGGCGCGTTCGATGTGGGACTCGATCCTGCCGTGCAGGAGGGACAGGGCGCCCCAGCCGTTGGCGAGCGCGGTGAGCGCGGGGTCCGTGGCGGTCATGGGCCCCTCCTTCCGGGTATGGCTGGGTCCAGGATAAGCCATGAACAGAAATATCGGCCAGAGCTTGTATAGCGCTTGTGCAAATAATCTCCCGTGCGATTCGGGCGCGGGTGGGGCCGCGGGATGCCGGTCGGAGCCCAGTCATCACGCGGCTTTGGCGCAAATGGTTCAGACCATTGACGCGGAGGGAAGGCAGATCCTACGGTGTCGGGCAACCGGTCTGGCGCGGGCATGCCATGTCTCGGGCAGACCGCCGTGCGCACCCCCACGCGCACGCGCACGCCCCGCGCCGGGCGCACACTCCATCCACCCCCACGGAGGAGCACCATGCGCAAGCGCCACCTGATCGCCGCCGCCGCGGCCGCGATCGCCCTGCCGATCGCGGCGGCCCTGCCGGCCCAGTCGCACGGCTTCATCAACCTGCCGCCGAGCCGCTCCGCGCTCTGCGGGGCCAACGCCGTCCCGTGGGACTGCGGCGACATCCAGTGGGAGCCGCAGAGTGTCGAGGGCCCCAAGGGCTTCCCGACCCGCGGCCCGGCGGACGGCACCATCTGCGCCGGCGCGGACGCCCGCTGGGCCCCGCTGGACAACCCCCGGGGCGGCAGCTGGCCCACCACCAAGGTGACGGCGGGCCAGCAGCTCACCTTCACCTGGGAGATCGAGGCCCGGCACTCCACCAGCAGCTTCAGGTACTTCCTGACCAAGCCCGGCTACGACGCCAGCCAGCCGATCACCCGGGCCTCCCTGGACCTGACCCCGTTCCTGACCGTCCCCTACAACGGCCGCCAGCCCGCCGCCACCACCACCCACACCGCGACCCTGCCCACCGGCCGCACCGGCCACCAGGTGGTCGTCGCCGTCTGGGACGTCGCCGACACCGGCAACGCCTTCTACTCCTGCACCGACGTCCAGTTCTGACCGCTCCCCGCCCGTCCCGACGGCCCCGGCCGTCGCGTGCCCGCCCCCGTGCTGAAGGCCCCTCCCCGTCCGTGCTCGCGCGCCGCAGAAGCCGCAAATAGGTACATTGGCGACATTTGGCAGCAGTGCCAAGGCTCCGCGCGTCCACGCAAGAAGGCCGACCGCCTTCGGAAAGGGTCTCCATGCGCCCCGACCTCAGCCCCGCCGTCCTCGCCGAGCTGCGCCGGCCGCGGCCCTACCCGGCGGTGTCGATCCTGATGCCCACCCACCGCCGCGAGCCGGACAACACCCAGGACCCGGTCCGGCTGCGCAACCTGCTGGCCGAGGCGAAGGAACGCGTCCAGGCCGACCCGGAGGTCTCCCGCGCCGACCGGATCGACGTGCTGGAGCAGCTCGACCGGGCCCTGACGGAGGTCGACCTGGTGCACGCCGAGGACGGCCTGGCGGTCTTCGCCGCGCCCGGCGAGCACCAGGTCTGGTCACTCGGGCGCACCGCCCCCGCCCGGGTGGTCCTGTCCGACACCTTCCTCACCCGCAACCTGGTCGCCTCGCACGCCGCCGAGCGCCCGCACTGGGTGCTCGCGGTGGCCGCCGACAAGGTGGTGCTGTGGGGCGGCACCGAGGAGCGGGTCACCGAGGACAAGGGGCACGGCTTCCCGCTGACGCGCGTCTTCGACAACCCCGACCCCGAGCGGCAGGAGCAGATCGGCGACACCCCCAGCACCTTCCGCGACGAGGCGACCAAGACCTTCCTGCGCCAGGCCGACACCGAGGTCGGCAGGCTGCTGGCCGCCGCCCCCCGCCCGCTGTACGTGGTCGGCGAGGCCGCCGCGCTCGCCCTGCTGGACGCCGTCGGCCCGATCGCCAAGGAGGCCGCCGCCCAGCTGCCGCACGGCGGCCTGGCCCAGGCCGACGCCGAGACCGTCCGCAAGGTGGTCGAGCCCGCCGTGCGCGCCCACGCCGACCAGGAGGTCGCCGAGCACCTCGCCCAGCTCGACAAGGCCCGCGGCGCCCAGCAGTTCGCGGCCGGACTGGACGAGGTCTGGCAGGCCGTCGGCCAGGGCCGGATCGCCCGCCTGGTGGTCGAGGAGAACTTCCGCGCCACCGTGCGCGACGACGGCGAGCACCTCGTGCCCGCCGAGGCCGGCGAGAGCGGGGCCCGCGAGGACATCGTCGACGAGGTGATCGAGCGCGCCCTGGACACCGGCGGAAAGGTCGGCTTCGTCCCCGACGACACCCTCGCCGACGCCGGCCGGATCGCCGCCGTCCTGCGCTACTGACCCGCCCCCGAAGCGCCCCGCCACCGCAGCCGCCCGTCCGGTCACCACCCCGACGGGCGGCTGCGGCGCACCCGGCCCGCCGCGCGTCCGCCACGCTCGTACGGAAACGAACCGGCCAACCGGCGCACGGAATCCGCCATCTTCGCGCACCGCACGTGCAACGGCCACGAACGGTTCCCGGAATCGTGGCGCCCGGTTCGGCAATCGCCCCTAACCTGCGGCGCATGACACAGAGTCACCGCCCCCGCTCGGCCCGCCGCACCGGCCTGCTCGCCGCCGCCGTCGCCGCCTCGCTCGGCCTCGCCGCCGTCGCCCTGAACGTCCCCAGCGCCGTCTCCGCCGAAGCCGCCCCCGCGGCCGCCGCGGCCGGCGCCGCCCCGGCCCCCGGCGAGGTCGTCCTCGACGAGCACTTCTCCGGCCCCGCCCTGCCGGCCGGCTTCACCGCCGTCGAGGGCGACTGGAAGGTCGAGGGCGGCCGCCTGGTCGGCACCTCCGCCAACTCCGGGCAGCAGAGCCGGATCACCTTCGGCCGCCACCTGGACGACTTCCGCATCGAGGCCACCGCCCGCTTCGAGAGCGTCCAGGACAGCGCCCGCTGGACCGCCCTCGGCCTGGACGTCCCCGCGTCCGGCGTCACCCCCTGGTCGATCGCCACCATGCGCACCGGCACCACCGCCGCCAACGGCCTGGAATTCGCCCAGCGCACCCCCGCCAACGTCTGGAACGTCACCAACACCGCCGCGGCCCCCACCGCAGCCGGTACCGGCCGCGACGTGCGCATCGCCGTCGAGGTCCACGGCACCACCGCCCTCTGGATATTCGACGGCAAGGAGGCCCTGCGCACCACCCTGGTCGCCCGCAGCGCCGACGGCGGCCAGGCCCTGGTGGTCAACGGCTCCACGGTCTCCTTCGACGACCTCAAGGTCACCGCGCTCGCCCCCGGCGGCTGGCTGCGCCCGGCCGGCGCGCCGCTGACCGTCTTCGCCCACCGCGGCGCCTCCTCCGCCGCCCCCGAGAACACCCTGCTCTCCGACGAGATCGCCCGCCGCGGCGGCGCCGAGTGGATCGAGAACGACGTCCAGCCCAGCAAGGACGGCGTCCCCTACGTCCTGCACGACGACACCGTCGACCGCACCACCAACGGCAAGGGCCGCGTCCGCGACCTGACCGCCGCCCAGATCGACTCCCTGGACGCCGGCTCCTGGTTCGGCCCCGCCTACGCCGGCGCCCGCGTCCCCACCCTGGCCGCCCAGCTGGAGGACCTGCGCACCCGCGGCGGCAGCCTGCTGCTGGAGATCAAGGGCCAGCACAGCCGCGACGAGGTCGCCCGGATCGTCAAGGAGGTGCGCGACCACGGCATGACCGGCCGGGTCTTCGTCCAGAGCTTCGAGGTCGACGCCCTGCGCTACACCCGCGAGCTGGCCCCCGAGCTGCCGCTCGGCCTGCTGCGCGGCGACTTCGACGCCGACCCGGTGGCGGTCGCCAGGGACCTCGGCCTGTCCGCCTACAACCCGTCCGACGCCGGCCTCGCCGCGCGCCCGAACGTGGTGAAGGACCTGCACGCGGCCGGCGTCGCGGTCAACGTCTGGACGGTCGACTCGGCCGCCCGCTGGAAGGCCCTGGACGCCGCCGGCGTCGACGGCGTCATCACCAACCGCCCGGCGGAGCTCGCCGGTTGGAACAGCGCCTGGCTCCAGGGCGGCACCCCCGTCCGGCCCGCCGCGCCCACCGTGGCGATCACCTCCCCGGCCGCCGGCGCCACCCTGGACCGCGCCGCGCGGCCGGTGACCGCCGTCCAGTCCACCGGCGCCGACACCGTCCGCCTCACCCTGGACGGCAAGGAGCTGGCGCCCGGCACCGCCCTGGACACCACCGCCCTCCCGCTCGGCGGGCACACCCTGCGCGCCGAGGCCACCGGCCCCGGCGGCCGCGCCGAGACCACCACCGGGTTCACCGTCGCCGCCACCCCCACCGGCCTGGCCTCCCTGGTGCTCACCTCCGGCGCCGACCCCAACGCCGTCGCCACCCTGACCACGATGCTCGGCCAGGGCCAGTACCGGCCGCTCGCCGCCTGGGCCGAGGACCAGGCCGGCCGCGGCGTCGTCGCCGACCGGGCCGGCCTGATCGCCGCCGACGCCCGCGCCCTGGACAGCGCCCCGCGCGGCTGACCGGCGCCCCGGCCCCGTACCGCCCCGGCCCCGCAGCGCCCCCGTCGGCGGTGCGGGGCCGCGGCGTGCCCGGTGGCGGACGACAGCACGGGGCCGCGCCCACGCGGGGGGCGTGGGCGCGGCCGTGGGGTCGTGCGGGTGCGGGGCTCAGCGGGTGCGGCGGCTCCTGCGCAGCAGGAGCAGGCCCGTCGCGACGGCGCCGAGCGCGGCGAGGCCGACGAAGGGCAGGACCGTGGCCGCGTTGCTCCCGGTCTCGGGCAGCTGGCCGCCGTGGCCGGGCGGCGGAGTGTGGCTCGGGCTCGGGCTCGGCTGCGGCGAGGTCGTCGGGCCGGGGCTCGGCGAGGACGTCGGGCTCGGGCTGGGCGACGGGCTCGGCGACGGGCTCGGGCTGGGCACGGTGACCGGGACCTCGGTGCGGCAGCGCGCGTCGGTCGAGCCCTGCGCGCAGTTGTTCGCGTAGGTGGTGGAGGTGACGGCGTTGCGCAGCACGGCGTCGGCGGTCAGCGTGGAGCGCACGGTGACGGAGTAGGTGATGGTCGCGGTGGCCCCGACCGGCAGGTCCCCGCTCCAGGTCAGCGTGGTGCCGGTGACCTGGACCTGGCCGCGGTCGGCGGCGGCGTCGTTGTCGTAGGCGGCGGAGTTCAGCACGCCGGCCAGGTCGTCGGTGAGCGTGACGCCGGGGGCGTCGACCTGGCTGGTGTTGGTGACCTGGATCCGGTAGCGGACGGTGTCACCGGGCTTGGCGGTGGTGGGGGTGGCCGTCTTGAGGACGGTGTAGCCGGGCACCGCGGCCACGGTGTTGCGCACGGTGTTGCTGGTGCGCTCCTGGGCCCGCCGGGTCTGGCTGCCCTCGAAGCGCAGGGTGGCGGTGTCGTCGAGGTGGGTGCCGACGGCGGTGGAGGCGTCGACGGTCACCTGGAAGGCGACGTTGGCCTCGGCGCCCGGGGGCAGGTCGGGGACGGTGCAGGTGACGGTCTGCCCACTGGCCTGGCAGGCCGGGTTGGAGGCGGGGACGAAGGTGGTGCCGGCCGGGATCGTGTCGGTCAGGGTGACGCCGGTGGCGGTGTCGAGGTCCGTGCTGCTGCCGTCCTGGCGGCGGTTGGCCACCGAGAAGGTGTAGGTGATGGTCTCGCCGGGGCCGACCAGGCCGGGCGGGTTGTCGTCGGGGCTGCCCGGCGGGGTGTTGGCCTTGGTGATCCGCAGGTCGGGTTCGAGGGCGTCGAGGGCCAGCCAGGCGGCCTGCGGCTCCAGGGCGTCGCCGGCGCCGCTGATCCGGACCAGGGCCTGCTCGCTGCCGGCCGGGATCTTGCCGGTGACGTCGATCATCCGGGCGTCGTAGCCGTAGTTGTTGACCGGGTCGGGGTCGCGGGTGGTGATGTTGGTGCCGGTGCCGTCCGCGGCGACGTGGTCGATCCGGCTGGTGAACGCGTTGTCGGTGCCGACCCCGTTGGGGCCGGGCATCGGCAGGAGGGTCAGGTTCTCCGGCGTGGAGCCGACCGCCAGGGTGTCCCCGGCGATCGGCGCGTCGCCGTCGCCCACGGTGATCCCCATGGTGGCCCGCGGGGCCGTGGTGGCGGGGGTGCGGATGCCGCCGAGCGTCAGCGTGGTCGAGTTGTCGGGGTCGCGCAGCAGCTGGTAGCCGTCCCAGACCTGGAGGTAGCGCAGCGGCTCGGCCTGGTCCTCGTACGCGACGACCAGCGACCAGCCGCCCCAGCAGCCGACGTTGTTGCCGCCGTAGTTCTGCGCGGAGGAGCGGCCGGCGCACGCCTGGATGTCGGCGACGGTGTAGCTGCCCGGGCCGGCGGCCCGGACCTCGGCCGTCACGTCCTTGACCGCCCCGCCGGCCAGCAGGGGCTCCGGCGGGTTCCCGCCGACCTTCTGGTCGAACCAGTCGTAGGTGTCCGCGGTCACCTGCTGGTAGCCGCTCGCGCCCGGGACCTTCCAGGACACCTGGTTGCCCTTGTTGATGTCCCCGGAGGTGCCGCCCGCGGTACTGGTGTTGGTCGGGTTGAACTGCCAGTACAGCCGGGCGGACAGCACGTTCGCCCCGGCCGGCAGCAGCAGCTGCGCGGAGGCGGCGTTGGGGCCCGGGGCGTTCGGGTCGACCTTGATGAACTTGGTCCGGCCGTTGTTCGAGCCCTCGGTGTCCGAGCAGACCGTGCCGTCGCTGTCGTCGCAGGTCAGCACCGAGTTGGAGGCCATCGTGAGGTTGCCGTGCGCCAGCAGGTCGACCACCGGGTCCGGGCCGATCGGACGCTGCGTCCCGGCCCCGCGCGGCTTCGGCGCGGCGGCCTCGGCGGCCCTGGCCGCCGGTTTCGCGGCCGCCCGGGCGTGCCCGGTGTGCGGCGCCCCCGCGGCGAGCGGCGGCGCCAGGGCCGCGGCGCCCGCACCGAGCACCACCGCCAGCAGCGCGGACAGGACGTGCGGTGGACGCGGCCGCAGCCGTCGGACAGGTGACACGGGAACCTCGCTGTCGGGAGGCGACACGGACAGCAGAACCTCGTACCTGCGCCGGCGGGAATCGAAGCCTGACGGGTGGTTTCTTCACCCGCCCGGGTCAGCACCGGTGGCCGGACGGCCCGGGGTGTGCCGTCCGCCGGTCCGGGGGAGCGGTGGGTACCCAGGATTCGGTACGGGGGATTGGGTAGCGGTACGCATTGTTCCCGCCCCGGCCCAGCCGGTTTCCTGGAACCCGCCCAAGCCGACGACCCCTCACCCCCCGGAGGTCGCCCCCATGACCCGTCGCGAACGCCTGCGGCTCTACGCCGACGCGCACTTCACCGCCCCGGACCCCGGACTGGTCCTGCCCGCCCGCCGCAGCGGCAGCGGCCTGCGCCGCCCGGGCCTGGCCCGCCTGGCCCGGCTCTCCCGGCTCGTCGAGCGCGCCGGCCACCACCGGCACGGCTGACCGGCCACCCACCCACCACCGGCACGGCCGACCGTCCACCCACCGGCCCGGCCGACACCACGGACAGGGTCCCGCCTCTTGAGGGAGCGGGCGGGACCCCTTTTCCTCAGGAGGCCCCGTCCTCCGCGGCCAGCGCCTCGCCCAGCCCCGCCCGGCCCACCCCCAGCTTGCGCAGCGCGCTCGCCACGTGGTGCTCGACCGTACGGGTCGACAGGAACAGCGCCCGGGCGATGTCCTGGTTCGCCGCACCCTGCGCCGCCAGCGCCGCGACCTGCCGCTCGCGCGGCGACAGCCGCTCGCCGTAGCCGCGCCGCCCCGGCGAGGCCGCCCGCCCCAGGCCCAGCTCGCGCCGCAGCCGCTGGCAGCGGGCCGCGTCCCAGGCCGCGCCCAGCGCCAGGTAGGCCCGCTCGGCGGCGCCGATCAGCTCCCCGGCCACCGCCCGGTCGACCCCCGCCGACACCGCGGCGCCCCGCTCCTCGGCCCGCGCCGCCTCGTACGGTCGCCCGATCTCCCGCCACAGCCCGGCGCAGCGCACGAACTCCGCGCCCGCGCCCGCCGGGTCGCCCCCGTCGGCCAGCAGCAGGCCCCGGGCGAAGGCCAGCGCCGCCAGGGGGGCCGGCGCGTCCCGGCCCTCCAGGCCCGCCCCCGCCTGCCCGGCCAGCTCCGCCGCGCCCGCCCGGTCGCCCCCGGCCAGCAGCACCTCCACCGCCACCGGCAGCAGCTCCGCCGCCCGCGGCCAGGCCCCCGCCGCGCGCAGGGTGTCCAGCGCCGGCGCGACCACCGCCGCCGCCCGCGCGACGTCGCCCTCCGCCAGCAGCAGCGCCGCCGGCCCGGCCGCCACCCGCAGCGCCCCGGTCACCTGCGACTCCCGCTCCCCGTACGGCTCCGCCTCCGCGAACCGGGCGTACGCCACCGCGAGCTGCCCGCGCGCGGCCGCCAGCCGGCCCAGCAGCAGCGCCTGCTCGATGCCGGCCATCGCGAGGTCGGGGAACTCGGCGCCCAGCGCGGCCAGCCGTTCCTCCAGCCCCTCCCACCGCCCGGCCAGCCCGTCCAGCCGCGCCAGCGCGATCCGGCTGTAGCACTCCAGGTACGGGATCGCCGCCTGTCGGGCCAGCCGCCGGCTCTCCTCCAACAGCCGCGCGGCCCGCCGGTCGTGGCCCAGCTCGACGGCGATCTCGCCCACGTTGTACAGCGCCCGGGTGGTCTGCCGGACGATCTCCGGCCGCTCCGAGCTGCGCGGCAGCGCCTCCAGCCGCTCCCACACCGACGGGTCGCCCTCGCGGGCCAGGAAGGTCAGCCGGGTGGCCCGTACGGCCGCCGCGACCTCCTCGTCCGGGCTCGCCGCCAGGACCCGCTCGGCCCGCTCCAGCCACTGCCAGGCGCGCTCGCCGGCGCCGTCGCGCTCGTTCATGGCCAGCGCCACCATCGCCCGGGCCGCCCGGTCCGGGCGCTGCTCCAGCTCCTCCAGGGACTCCTCGATCCGGTCGAAACCGGCCCGGTCCCCGCCGTGCACGGCCATCAGGAAGCCCAGCGACAGCCGGATCTCGCCCCGGTCGGGCACCGGCAGCCGCGGATCGGCGATGATCGCGGTCAGCGTCGCGGCGCTCGCCAGCGAGTCCACCCCGTCGGCGGCGATCCGCGCCAGCGCCAGCGCCGCCCGCCCGCGCCGGCGCGGGTCCAGGTCCGGCTCGTCCAGCAGCCGGCGCAGCAGCGGCCCGGCACTGCCGCTGTCCCCGAGCGCCACCGCCTGGTCGGCGGCGGCCTCCGCCACCTCCTGCCAGGCCGCCCGGTCGCCCAGCGCCAGGGTGTGATGGGCGATCTGCACCAGCGGCCTCGGCTCGCGCGCGCCCAGCGCCGCCACCGCGCGCCGGTGCAGGGCGCCGCGCCGCGGCCCCGGCAGCCGCCGGTAGGCCACCTGCTGCGCCAGGACGTGCCGGAAGCCGTACCGGGCCAGCGGCTTCTCGTTGAGCACCGCCGCCCGCAGCGCCTCGGTCAGGCCGTCCGCCGCGGCCTGCGCGTCGAGGCCGGCCACGGCGGCGAGCAGCTCCTCCCCGGCCGGCACGCCGAGCACCGCGGCCGCGCAGGCGATCGCGGCCGCGTCCGGGGACAGCACGGCCAGCCGCTCGGTGACGGCGTCGCGCAGGCCGCGCGGCACCTCGGACTGCTCCAGGTCGGCGGCCAGGTCCGCGGCGGTGGTCAGCGCGTCCGCGCCGCGCCGCTCGCCCAGCGTGATCAGGTCCTCCTCGGCGACCAGCGGCAGGCCCTCGCTGCGCTCGAACAGCACCCGGGTGAGGGCCGCGGTCGCGCGCGGGCCGAGCGCGGCCCGGGCCAGCTCGTGCACCTCGGCCTCGGCGAGCGGGGACAGCCGCAGCAGCGCGCCGCCCACCCCGGCCGGGCGCCGGTAGGCGGCGCCGAGGACGGGGGTGTCCGGCGGCAGGTCCTCGGCCCGGTAGGTGAGCACCAGGGCCAGGCCGGGCGGCACGTCCCGGGCCAGCAGCAGGAGCAGCTCGCGGGTCGCGTCGTCCACCCAGTGCAGGTCCTCGACGACCAGGACGGTCTCGCCGAGCGCGCCCAGCAGCGCCCGCACCGCCTGGACCAGCAGCCGCAGCCCCGGCGGGCCCTCGCCGGGGGCGCCCGGGGGAGGGGGCGGGAGCCGGTCGGCGAGGTCCGGCAGCAGCGGGCGCAGCGCCCCGGCACTGGCCGGGATGCGGTCCGCGGGCGGCAGGAACGGGCCGACGCCGCGCAGCGCGTCCACCACCGGGCCGAAGGGCAGCGGCTCGCGCAGCGGGTGGCAGAAGCCGGTCAGCACCCGGCGGCCCGCGGCGGCGGCCCGGGCCGCGGCCTCGGCCACCAGGCGGGACTTGCCCAGGCCGGCCTCGCCCTCGATCAGGACGACGGCGGGCGGGCGGAGCATGGAGTCGGTGAGACGGTCCAGTTCAGGTTGACGTCCCACGAACGCGAATCCGGCGCCGGGCGATCCCGGCTCGACCGGCCGGCTCACGGCCGTCCGGCGAGTTCACGTGCGCGGCGCTCGCCGAGGAGGGGTGCGAAGGCCATGGGCACATCATGCCGTGGCCGCGCCCGGGGCTCGCCGCCGGGGCGCCGTCGCCGCCGCCTGCCTCCCACCCCGGCCCCCACCCGCAACCCGGGCCCCCTCGCCCCCACCCGGTCCTGTCCGGCCCGCTCCGGCGGGGCCCCGGGCGCCACCCGTGCCCCGGCCGTCCCGGGGTGCTGCCCACGGCACCCGGCGGCGGTCCGGTACGTTGACGAACCGTCAGTTCATGCTCCCGGGCGGCATGTTCGCGAAGGCGGAGGAACCGGAATGATCGACAGGCGCACCTTCACCAGGGCCGTCGGACTCGGCGCGGGCACCACCGCGCTGTCCCTGGCCGCCCTGCCACCGGCCGCCGGGGCCGCCGGGGTTGCCGGGGCCGCTGGTCCGGCCGGGTCCCCCGTGCCCGGCCGGACCGGTTTCTCCCGCCTGGCCCGGGTCCGGGCAGGCGTGCTCGATGTCGGCTACGCCGAGGACGGGCCGGCCGACGGCCCCGCCGTGATCTGCCTGCACGGCTGGCCGTACGACATCCACAGTTAGGGCCTGTCTTCACACTCGCGTCTGCGGGGCGACGCTCCCCCAGCCTTCGGCCGGGAGGTACCCCCAGGGCACAAGCGCACCTCGCCGCGTTGTCGTCGGTCGCCAATGGCCCCCAGCCTTCGGCCGGGAGGTGCCCCCACCGCAGTGGCTCCCTCCTCCGCCTTGCGATGCACGCACCCCAACGCCGCCCCGCCCGCCCTCCGGGCGGACGACGGGAGTTTGAAGACAGGCCCTACATCGACGTCGCCCCGCTGCTCGCCGCCCGGGGCTACCGCGTGATCGTCCCCTACCTGCGCGGCCACGGCAGCACCCGCTTCCTGTCCGAGCGCACGGTGCGCAACGCCCAGCAGTCCGCCGTCGCCCTCGACGTGCTCGCCCTGATGGACGCGCTGGGCATCCGGCGGGCCGTGCTGGCCGGCTTCGACTGGGGCTCGCGCACCGCCGACATCATCGCCGCGCTGTGGCCCGAGCGGGTCAGGGCCCTGGTCTCGGTCGGCGGCTACCTGATCACCGACGTCGAGGCGCAGAAGGAGCCGCTGGCACCCGCCGCCGAGCACACCTGGTGGTACCAGTTCTACTTCGCCACCGAACGCGGGCGCCTCGCCATGGAGGACCGGGACAGGCGCCGCGAGCTGTGCCGCCTGGTGTGGCGGCAGGTCTCGCCGACCTGGGCCTTCGACGACGCCGTCTTCGAGCGCACCGCCGCCGCCTTCGACAACCCCGACTACGCGGCGATCGTCATCCACAACTACCGCTGGCGCCTGGGCCTGGCCGACGGCGAGCGCCGCTACGACGAGCTGGAGCACCGGCTCGCCGCCCGCCCCCGGATCGCCGTGCCCACCGTCACCCTCGACCCCGGCCGCGACCCCTTCACCGCCCCCGGCGACGGCGCCTCCTACCGCGAGCTCTTCACCGGGCCGTACCTCCACCGCACCCTGCCCGACGTCGGCCACAACGTCCCCCAGGAGGCACCCGAGGCCTTCGCCCGGGCCGTCCTGGACGCCGACCGCCTCTGACGGACGGGCAGCCGCCCGCCGGGGCTACGTCGGGCCGGGCCGCGTCGGGCAGGGTCTCGCGGCTTCGTGGGGGAGAAGCCGCGAGACCCGGTCACCGGCGGCCGTCCGGTCGTCCGGCCGTCAACCGGACGTCGTCCACCGCTGCTCGGAGCCGCCGGTGCAGGGCCACTGGACGACCGGGGCGCCCGGCGTCGTGCTCGAACCGCCGACCGCGGCGCACAGGCCGCTCGCCCGGTTGCTGATCTGCGCGAAGCCCGTGTCCGGGTTCGAGCCGAAGTACCAGGTCTGCTCCGGCCCCTTGTCGCAGCCGTACTGGATCAGCTGGACGCCGGCGTTCGGTGAACTCGCCGGATCGGCCAGGCACTTGCCGCTGTTCTTGTTCACGATCTCGTAGCCGCCACCGGAGTTCGGCATCGGGTAGAGGCCCCAGTACTGCTCGGCGCCGCCGTAGCAGGACCACTGGATGATCCCGGCCCCGCCCGCCGTGCTCCCGGCCCCGACCGACAGGCAGTGCTGGCTGTTGTAGTTCCAGAGCTCCACGATCTCCCCGTCCCTGACCGAGGGGGACGAGGCCGCGCCGCCCCGCTGCGTCGTGGTCGGCGCCGACGCCGAGGCCGGCGTCGCCCCGACGGCGAACGCGAGCGCGGCGAGGAGCCCGAGGGCCCCCGTGCCGAGCCTCGTCCGGGGGCGGGCCGCTGTGCTGTGGCCGGTGGTTGGCATGGGTGGTCTCCTCCGGGTCGGCGTCACGCGGTGCGGATGTCCCACCACTGCTGGGACTGGAAGTTCTTGACCCACAGCTGGGTCTGGGCGCCGTTGCCGGCGACGTTGATGTCGCGGTCCAGCACGGTGTTGTTGCCGTTGTTGTAGCGGACGTTGTAGATGGCCAGGTCCCCGGACGGGTGGTACCACTTCTGCTGGGTGGTGCCGTTGCACTGCCACAGCTGCACCCGGGTGCCGTTGCCGCCGCCGCCGTTGGTGTCGGCGTCCAGGCACATGCCCGGGAACCGCACGTTCTCCAGGCTGCCGTCGGTGGACAGGAACCACTCCTGCTGGGTGGTGCCGTTGCACCCCCACACCTGCACCCGGGTGCCGTTGCCGCCGTTGGTGGCGTCGGCGTCCAGGCACTGGCCGGTGGTCCCCCGGTACAGGCTGTAGATCCGGACGTAGAGGCCGGCGGTGAGTGCGCCGGCCTGGGTGCCCGCCTGGGTGCCGGGCGCCTGGCCCTGGCTCCAGGCCACGTGACCGGCACCACCGGTACCACCGGCGGACTCGGCGCCCTGGGCGGACGCCGCGCCCGTGGCGCCGACGACGAGGGCCGCCGTGGCGGCCACGACGGCGGCCAGCTTCTTGTGAACGATCACGGGTCCTGTTCCTCTCGGGGCTGGACTGTGCGGTGAATCCAGCAAACGCCAAGCCGATCGACCGATCGAATGATTCGATTTCTTTCGAAGGGGCTGGCGAAGGGGGAACGCGCGTGATCCGGATCCGCCTGGGGGCCCGGGGGTTGGGGGGCGTCAGGTTCGCGGTCTCACCGGTGGGCGCGGCGAAGGACCTGCTGCGCCTCGTCGGCTTCAGCCCGGGCACGCTCACCCCGCAGTGGCGGGCCAGGGCGACGGAGGCGCTGTCCCGCAACCGGCTGGGGCTGCTGGCCGTGGTCGGCGGCGGCGGTCCGCTCGGGTACGCGCCGGACTTCATCCGGCCGGAGCCCCCGGCGTTCCTGACCGACATCGACACGGCGCTGCACCAGATCGCGACGACCCCGCGGGAACGGGTCCACTACGAACTGGCGGGAGCCGTCAACGGGCACGCGTGGGACCGGGGTTCCGGCCACCCGCCGCCGCGGCAGCTGCTGCGGGCCCTGGAGCGGGGGGAGGAGTACGTCGCGCGCCGCCTCGCCGACGAGATGGCGCGGTTCTGGCACGGGGCACTGGCGACGTCGTGGCCGGGGATCCGGGCCAGACTGGAGGCCGACGTCACCGCGCGGGCGTCGGAGATCGCCCGGTCCGGGCTCGCCGAGGCGCTCAACCACCTGGCGCCGAACCTGGAGTGGCGCGAGGGCGAGCTGATCGTGCACCTGCGGACGGGCAGCATCCACCGGCTGACGGTGGACGCGGACGGGGTGATCCTGACGCCGAGCGTCTTCGTCGACTGGGCGCTGTTCTGCGCGGGCGAGCCGCCCGGTGTGCCGGCGCCGCGCACCCCGCTGATCGTCTACCCGGCCGGGCCGGCGGACTGCCTGGCACCGGAGCGGGACCACCCGCTGATCGGCGCGATGCGGCGCAGGCTGCTGGCGGAGCTGAGCCAGCCGCGTTCCACGACGGAGCTCGCGCAGCGGCTGTACCTGAGCCCGGCCACGGCCTCGTACCACTTACAGATCCTCCACCGGGCCGGCCTCGTGACCCGGACGCGGCAGTCCCGGCACGTCCTCTACCAGCGGTTGGGGGGAGCCGTGTAGACGTACGCCCGGTCGCGCCCCCGCCCGGTCGCGCCCCGCCCGGGGGAGGGCGAGGGGTGCGGAGTGGGAAGTCGGCCGGGCCGACTTCCCACTCCGGTCAGTGCGGCGCCGGTACGGGGTTGTCCGGCCTGTCCAGCCACACCGTCTGCCCCTCGGGCGTGGCGGTGAGCCCGAACCGCTCGAAGCCGGGCTGCCCCCGGCGACGCCACCAGCGCCAGGCCGCCTCCACCTCGTCCCACAGGCCGCGGGGGCCGGACTGCACCACCGCGTAGGCGGTCCGGCCGGGCTCCCAGTCGGCGGTGGCCCAGGACGTGACGGCCGTGTCGTGGAGCCACAGCGTGTACGTGCCGTCGGCGTACCGCTCGGTCAGCGGGAACGCGCCGGGCACCTGCACGCCGATGGCGAACATGGCCGGCCACCCGCCGACGGCGTCGGGGGAGAGGGCCGTCGACGAGACCGCCCCGTCGGCCGGCCACGGCCCGGACAGGTACTCCAGGCTGCCGGGCCGAACGGTCCGCTGCCGGCGCAGCCGCATGAAGGCGGACGACCTGACGAACCGGCCGCTCGCCGTGCCGTCGTCGCCGACCGTGAGCCGGACGACGGCCTCCCCGCCGTACTCGGGCGCCCACGGGGCGACGATCACGGCGCCGGGCCGGGACTGCTCGATCCAGGCGTACGGAATCCGGTGGACCGAACAGGTGGCGATCACCCGGTCGAACGGCGGGCCGTCGGCGAAGCCCTCCGAGCCGTCGCCCACCACGAGCCGGGGCCGGTACCCGGCGCGGGCGAGCCGGTGCCGTGCGGCGGCCGCGCTGTCCTCGTCCACCTCGACCGAGACGACGTTCCCGGCCCCCGCGCGGTGGGAGAGCAGAGCGGCGTTCCACCCGGTGCCGGTGCCGATCTCCAGCACCCGGTCGCCGTCCGCCATGCCCAGGGCGGCGAGCATGGAGAACACCATCGTCGGCATGGAGCTGGACGAGGTGGGCACGGTGCCGCGGTCGAACCCGCTGTGCTCGCCGTCGTCCCACTGCGTGGTGAGCGGCGCGTCGGAGTAGACGGCGCCCAACCACCCGTCCGGATCGGCGAAGCGGTGCACGGACTCGCCTTGGCGCACCCCGTCCGCCCGGCCCGGCCAGATCAGGTCAGGGACGAACCAGTGGCGCGGAACGGCGTGGTACGACGCCAGCCAGTCGGGGGCGAGGGACCCGTTCGCGATGAGCGCGGAGGCCAGCCTGGCCCGGCCGGCCTCCGCTTCGTGCCGGTCGCTCATGCCTCAGTGCCCGGACGCCGGGCCGCTGCCGTCCGAGGTGTTCCCGCCCTCGTCGCTGCCGCCGCCACCGTGCTTGTTGCCGCTGCTGGAGTCGTCCTGCTGACCGCCGCCCTGGCCGTTGCCCTGGCCGCCACCGTGCTTGCCACCGTCGAACTCGGGCATGCGCTTCCCCTTTTTGCTGTCGGTCGACTCCCGTGCCGCTCACGGGTGTCAGTGAGCACGTTAGGCGTGTCCGATGCGAGGGCGGGCGCGTGATTCTCGGGTATTCGAGCCGCTGGGAGCGGAGTTCGCGGGGATTCCTCACCCGCCCCCGAGAGCCCGGCGGCACCGCGCGATGACCCGGTGGGCGTCGGCGCCGTAGACGGCGGAGTCGGCCAGCGTGTCCCAGACGCGCCGGTACAGCGCCACGTTGTCCGGCTGGTCGAGCCAGAGTTCGGCGTGCCAGTCCTCGACGACGACGAGCCGGTCGTCGTGGATCCAGAAGCCGTTGGCCGGCGGCAAGGTGAGCGAGGCCTCGAACGGGACGATGCCCAGGGAGACGGTGTCCAGCCCGATCACGCCGCTGAGCCGGTCGAGTTGGGCGGCCATCACGGCCGGGGGGCAGATCAGACCGCGCAGCGCGGATTCCCACATGACGATGTGGTACTTCCGGCCCGGCCGGTACAGGCTCTCCTGCCTCTGGACGCGGGCGCGTACGGCTTCCTCGACGTCGCGCGGTGACCGGTGGAGGTCGACGAAGGCGCTGAAGACATGCCGGGCGTAGTCGGGCGTCTGGAGCATGCCGACGATCGTGGAGTTCTGCCATGCGCGCATGACCGTCGAGCGGTCGTGTTCGGCGGTCAGCGTGTCCTGCACCGGCTTGTGCCCGGCGGCCAACTGCCGCCGCCAGGAGCGGGTTCCCGATTCGAAGGCGCGCAGCCTCGCCGACAGCTCGGCCGCCGCCCCGGGCTGCCCGACGCCTTCGGCCCACGCCTTGAGGTCGTCGTGGGTGGCCGTCTGCCGGCCGGTCTCCAGCTTGCTGACCTTGGACTGCGTCCAGCCCAGCCGGTCGGCCAGTTGCCGGCCGGTGAGACCGCCCCCGGCGCGCAGCTCACGGAGCCGCAGGCCGAGGGCGGTTCTGGCGTGCTGGAAGTCGGTGCTCACATGCCGGACGGTACCCCAGCGGCGAACTCGCGGTGCGGGGTGGCGTAGTGCCAGGCGGCGTCCCGTTCCTGGCAGGCGCGGGCCACCTTCACCGGGTCGGTGATCACCTCGATCTCGGTGATGTCGTCCTCGGCGTCGAAGTGCAGCAGGGCGAGGTAGCGCGAGTCGAACAGCCAGGCGTCCTCCGCCGGGAGGCCGAGCCGCTCGGCGTCGGCACGCCAGAGGTAGCGGATGTCCTCGCCGACCAGGCCGTTCCGCTCGGAGTTGTTGAGCAGGTACCGCTGCCCGACGGTGGGCGGGTTGTCCATGATGCGCACCCGCTCGAACCGCTTGCCCAGGTCCGACTGTTCGCGGCGCGTGCGGCACCAGGGGTGGTCCAGGTCCCATGCGGGGGCCTGTCCGGCCACGAACTGCCGGTAGGTCTCGGACTCCTCGTCCGACCGGTAGCGGCGGCGGGTCTCCAGCCGGAAGGCCGTGTGCTGGAAGGTCGTGAACATCTCCTCGAACTCGTCGTAGTCGACCAGCACGCGTTCGCGGTCCACGTCGCGCGGCGCGAAGTCGGCGAGCAGCGTGCGCGGCACGGTCACGAATCCCTCGCCGGGCTTGACGGCGCGGAGCTGGGCGATCTCGTCGGGGTCGGTCACCAGGTCTCCCTGCACGATCACCTCCCCGGTCTCCGCGTCCTCGTAGAGCGTCGGGCATCCACTGTTGTCCGAGGTGCTCCCGATGTACCGCAGTCGTCGGCTCATGGCCACTCCCCTCGAAGTCGATCAGGCTGACTCAGGATGCCCGGAGGATCACGTGGAGTGAGTGATGATTCTCGAATATTCTCCTGCGGTGGGCGGTTGGTGTGGTGCTCTCTCGCGCCTGCCAGGCCCGTGACGCCGCCTGGCACCACGCGGTGCGCTACGCGGAGTTCCGGGCTCAGGTAGTTTCCGTCATGTGAGCACCGACTTTCAGCAGGAACGGGTTGCCCTCGGTGCCCGGATGCGTGAACTCCGCGCCGAGAGCGGCTTGTCCGGCCGCGCCCTGGCCGCGTTGTTGGGTTGGCCGCAGTCCAAGGTCAGCACGTTGGAGAACGGAAGGCAGTCGCCCGGCACGGCGGATCTTGTCGCGTGGGCGGAGGCCGTCGGCAAGCCTGACGCCGCTGCCGAACTCGTGGGCCGACTACGGACGCTGGAGACGCAGTACCGGTCGTGGAGGCGCCAACTCGCGGGTGGCGCGCGACCGGTGCAGGAGGCGCATGCCGCACTGGGAAAGAAGACCGGGCATCGTCAGTCGTTCGATCCGACTCTCATTCCCGGCCTGCTGCAGACGGCTGCGTACGCTCGGGCGGTCCTTGCCCGATACACCAGGGTTCATCCCTCGATCAGTGATGTCGAGGCGGCGGTGGCGGCTCGGATGGAGCGCCAGAGGGTGCTCGCCGATCGCTCGCGTTCGTTCCACTTCCTGGTGTGGGAAGGGGCGCTCCTGTCCCGTCTCTGCTCGCCGGCCGTGATGGCCGCCCAGATGAAGGCTTTGATGCCGTGGCTGGCGGGTGGGAACGTCCGGTTGGGAATCGTTCCTTTCGAAGCCGATCTGCACGTGCCTGCGGGAGTCGGGTTCTCGATCCATGACGGCACGTTGGTGATCACCGAGTCCTGGCACGCGGAGATGTGGCTGGACGATCCGGCGGACGTCGCGCTCCACATCCGGGCATGGGACGCGCTGGCGGAGAGCGCCGTGTACGGTCCGGCGGCACACCGGGTGATCGTCAGGTCCTGGCGGGTGCCGCGTGATGATCACTGAGGAAGCAGGGTCCCTCTGTCGGCGGGTCCTTGCGGAGCGCAAGAACCCGCCGGGTGGCGGACAACGGTCTCCGGTTCCGGGGACGACGGTGTCGGAGCGGTTCGGTGGGGTGTCTGCGCAGGAAGTCGGGCGGGCCGACTTCCTGCGCACAGGGTTCAGGCGTGGTGGTCGAACTCGCCGGCCTTGATGCCGTGGAGGAGGGCGGCGAGGGCGGTTGGGGTGGTGCGGAGGATGAGGTGGCCCTCGTCGGACTCGCGGAGTTCGACCGTGCTGTTGACCGTGCGGACCTCCACGCACTCATTGCTTGAGGCGCTGTATCTGGACTTCTGCCATGCCGACTCAGGCATACGTATCTTCCAGTTCCTTCTTGATGGATCGGATGAAGTTTCGAGACCCATCTTCAGGGAGAGCTGTGGTGTCAAGACGTGCGAAGATCACCCGATACCTGGCAAGGTCTGCTGGAGAGTCGAAGAACAGGGCTCCCTGCGAGACGTCCAACTGGATCGTGTCGAGTTCGGGGACCGATCCTTCCGCGAACGTCAGGTTCTCTCCGGCGCCGGGGAACGTGTCGACCGCGAAGGGGACGACTCGAACGGAGATGCCGGGCTGTTGGGAGTCTTCGAGTAGGGCATCAAGCTGGTCCACGAGTACCTTCGGCCAACCGAACTGCATCCTTAGCGCGGCTTCGTGGATGAATGCCCGGAACGGTGTTCGGCCCGATCGGATGACCTGCTGCCTCTGGATGCGGAACGCGGTTCGGATGTCGACATCCTTGCGGGGGAGCGGTGGATAGATCCTCTTGAAAACAGCCGAGGCGTAGCTGGCGGTCTGAAGGGGCCCAGGGATGTACGTGGTGGTGCACATGGAGAGCTTCTCCGCGTGGCCCTCGATCTCGGCGACCTCAAGGTAGTCCGATGTGAGGACCTCGCTGTACTCCTCCCACCAACCCTTTCCCCTCTCCGTGATTATGGCGGCGAGCGCATCGATCAAGGGTCGATTGGCGCAGTTGCATGCAGCCGCGATGGTGTGGAGCCGTTCGACACTGATGCCGATCCGGCCTGATTCCATCTGAGTCACCTGGGCTGGACTCATGCCTACGGAACGACCGAGCTGCGAGCCACCGAACCCGGCCTGCTCGCGAATTCTTCGCAGCTCAGTGCCAAGCCTGCGCTGACGGAGCGTTGGGTTCGATCGTGGCGGCATAGCTTCCTTCCAGGCGTGCGTGTGGCCAGTGTGCCGCGCGTGTCGATCGGCGGTCCACCAGTTGCCACCCTAGGGTGAACTTCCCCAAGGAGTGGAAAATTGGATACTGGCCTGCGCTAGGGTCGATCTCACATCGATCCGACGGATCGTCAGTAACGCCTGCTAGCAAGCACCGCAGAGCAGCCATGTCCTTCTCCACCGGCCTGGCTCACGGCGACACATGTTCCGCCGGTTCCCCCTCACTCACGCCTCGGGAGAACTCCCATGCGTCACATCAACACCCCCACCATCGCGGTCGCGCGGCAGACGCTCCGCAACACCATGACCCGCGTCGGCTGGCCTGCCTCGCCGATCTTCGACGCGCAGCTCGCGCTCTGCGAGCTCCTCGTCAACGCGTGGCGGCACACCGAAACCCCCGCGCCGCTGGTCGAGATCATCTCCGAGGGGGACGTCCTCCGGGTCTCCGTCACGGACGAGAGCCCGGTGCTGCCCTCCGCCCCGCCGCTGTCCCTGCTCGCCGAGTCCGGCCGGGGCCTCCAGCTCGTCGCCGCCCTCACCCACGGCTGGGGTGTCGACCCGCACGAGCGTGCCAAATCCGTCTGGTTTGAGCTGCGGAAGGGCGCCGTCTGATGATCTACCGCCCCGGCCGTCACCCGATGCTGCCGACCGACCCCCGGATCCGCTACTACACCGAGGACCACATCAGCGCCCTCCTGGACGAAGTCGTGGAGCGGGGACGGGAGTTCGGCCTGATCTTCCCCTCGATCGGCACCGACCGGACCATGGACGGCCGCGTCCTCGTCCGCTTCAACACGGCGCCGGCCTCAACTCTCCTGAACCTCCTCACCCTGCTCCTCGACGCCGAGCGCAGGACCTCGTGCGATACCTGATCGGGACGGCCTTCGCCGTCCTCCTCGCCCTCGCGACCGCCATCGTCGCCCTGGGCGTCGTCACCACCCTCCGCGCGGCCCCGCCCGACGAGGACGCCTGACCCGCCAGCCCCCGCCGCCCACGCGCCGGGGGCTGCGGCACTGCTTCCTTCACGCCCTTGGCGGCCCTTCACCGGAGGGCCGTGATCCAGTTCATCCCCCCGGCCGGACAGTGAGGTCAACGGCGGTTCGTGAGCAGTCGGCCAGGGCGCGGTGCTCGGCGGTGCATCCGGAGATGCGCGACGGCTGCACGCTGGACGACCCCGAGTTCATCGCCTGGCAGCAGGGCAGGTGGCTCGATCCGGCGGACCGCGAGTCCTGGTGGCGGTCGCGGCTGGACGTGGTGGCCGAGGCGACCGGCCGTGGGGTCGCCATGCGCCGACTGCGTGTCGTCTCCGAGCCGGTGACCGACTACATCCGGTACGAGTACGCCGTGACGTTCCCGAACATCGCGGCGGGGGAGGACGCGTGGTGGCTGCCGCGTTCCCGCGCCGGCGACCTGCTCCTGCCCGGCCTGGACGGCTGGGTCATGGACGACGAGGTGGTGATCCTGCACCACTTCGCCGGGAACGGGCAGTGGGCCGAGGCCGGTATGGAGGTCCGGACCGATCCGGACCTGGCCCAGCGGTACCTGGCGGCCTACGAGGTCGCATGGGAACGGGCGACGCCGCACGCGGACTACCGTCCCGCCTGACCGACCGACCGTCCATGGCCGTCCCGGCATCAGCCCCTGCCACCCCGGCAGCGACTCGCACGGACCGGGCTGGTTGCGGTGGTCCCGGCCCGGCCGGGACCACCGCACCACGGACCCGACCCCAGCGCCCGGGTGCGCCGGGCGCGGGGGTCGGGTCCGTGGCCCCGGCGGTGCCGGGAGGTGGGCGGGGCTGCGCGCGAGCGCCGGCCGAGGGCGGGGGGAAATCCGGTTGCCGCGGGGCGCCGTCCCGATCATGATCTCCCGCATGGACTTTTGATGACTGCCACGTAGTACGTACCTGTCGCGCGATCGACCTCGGAGCCTGACGAACCGGCCCCGGGGCGATCGGTCGCGCCCCTCGTGAGCATCCGTCAGAGAGCGGGAGCAGCCGAGTGAGTTCGGCATGCCCTCCTGCTGAGTCCTGAAAGCACCCAACACATGAATACCGACCGCAAGGCCCTGTGGGCCGTGCGTCAGTCCGCCCTGCCCACCGTCGTCCGGCCTTGCCCGGACTGCCCCGGCACGCGGCACCGCGCCTCGGGGAAGATCCGCGTCAACGCGAACGGCAAGCTGCTCGACGTCTGGCTGCTGCTGAGCTGCGCGACGTGCGACCGGACCTCGAAGGCGCCCGTCCACGAGCGCGCCCACGTCTCGACGCTGGAGCCGGCCCGGCTGGTGGCGTACGAGACCAACGACCCGGCAGCGGTACGGGAGTTGGTGATGAGCGCGTCGCTCGCGGCGAAGAACCGGTACCGGCTCGACTGGACCGGGACGTGGGAGCTGGAGGCCCGCATGCCGCTGTACGCGCTCGACGACCCGAACCCGCTCCCGGTGCGGGTGCGCTTCGAGCTGCCCGCGCCGGTCCGGGTGGAGCGGCTGCTCCAGCTCGGTCTCGGCCTGAGCCGGGCCGAGGTGCGCCGCCTGGTCGCGGACGGCCGGATCCGCCTGCCGTTCGCGCCGGACGCCAAGGCGCACCAGGACTTCGAACTCACCATCCACGGCCCCGGTTCCGTCGACGAGGCCAAACGCGCGAAGTCCCCCGACACACCCGCCGCCGAACGCACCGACCCGGCCCGGATCGGGCTGCCGCCCGCACCCGGCCGGGAGTTCCCACGCCGGGCCACGGCGGCTGGGACCCATCCGGTCGGTCATGTGCGGAGCCGGAAGGCGAGGGCGGCCGTGGTGACCGTGCCGAGGTAGACGCACCCGCGTTCGTCGTAGCGGGCCGCGACTGCTCCGGCGTGCCCGAGCTTGTCGACGGCCCGTTCGACGGCGTTCCGGTCCTCGCACCGCTCCTCGCCGAAGCCCGGTAGCCGCCCTCCGCGCGATCCCTCGCGCGGAGGGCGGCCTGGCTGTCCTACCTTGTCGGTGCTCAGACCTGGTACCAGGAGCGGAAGTCGGATCCAGGAGTGGGCTGGTCGATCGCCCAGGTGGCTCCTGCGACGTCGGTGGTCATGACGATCATGGCCCCGTTGTCGAGGAGTGTGACGCGCGGGTCTCCGGCGAAGGTCATGTTCGGGTTGCCGAGGTAGGCGCCGGTGCTGAACCCGGTGGTCGGGCCGCCCTGGCCGAACAGGGCGATGTGCCCGTTGCTCGTGCGGGCGACGATGTTGACGGTACCTCCGGCTCCGGCGGACAGCACGATGCTGGTGGCGCCGCCGGTACCGCCGCTGACGCTGATCCTGTACCACTCGCGGAACGCCGTCCCCGGCGCGGCCTGGTCGATGGCCCAGACGTCGCCGTTGACGTCGATGGCGGCCACGATCATGGTGCCGTTGGAGGCCGTGGTGACGCTCGGATCCCCGGCGAAGACGGGCGAGGTGGTGCCGAGGTAGGCACCCGGGCTGTATCCGCTGGTGGGGCTGCCCTGGCCGAAGTAGCCGATGTGCCCGTTCGTCGTGCGGGCGAACAGATTGGCGGTCCCGCCTCCCGCGGGCGACAGGACGGCCGCGGAGCGACCCGTGAGGCCGCCGCTGGCGCTGACCTTGAACCAGGCACCGAACGCGGCGCCGGGCGCGGGCTGGTTGGTCGCCCACAGGTCGCCGGCCGTGTCGACGGCGGTGACGATCATGCTGCCGTTGGCGGCGAGGTTGACGGCGGGGTCCTGAGCGAACACCGGCGCGGAACTGCCGACCACCGCGGCGGGGCTGAAGGCCGAGGTGGGCCCGGTCTGGGCGTAGTCGACGATCTGGCCGGTACGGGTGCGGGCGAAGACGTGCACGGTGCTACCGGCGGCCGGCGACAGGATCGGCGCGGGGTCACCAGTGTGGACGCCCGGGCCGCTGAGCGCGTACCAGCTGCGGAAGCCACCGGTGGTGCTCGTCTGGTTGGTCGCCCACAGGCTTCCGTCGGCGTTGGTCTTGACCGCGACGAGGGTGCCGTCGGCGGCGCGTGTCATCGCCGTCGCCGGGCTGCGCAGGCTCTGCCCGCCGTCCAGCGCCGTGACGGTGTGCAGGTTGCCCTGGGCTGCCAGGCGCGGCTGCCCGAGCCCGGTGGGCGTGCCCGGGTACATCAGCAGGCAGCCGGTGGGGCAGGTGGTGGTCTGGGCGGTCCCGTCGGCGGTGTAGTAGGTCACCGGGGTGGCGGGATCGGCCGGGGTGGTGGCGAGGATGTCGCCGGTGGTCTGGCCCGGGGTCGGGGTGAACAGCCGGTAGCCCTTGCCGCTGTCGGCGACGCTGCCGTGCAGGTTGCCCGGGGTCGTGATCAGGGGCCGGTGCTGGGGGTCGAAGCCGGTGGCGTAGACCGTGCCGTCGGCGGGGGCGCCGACCTGGTAGCCGCGGCCGTCGGCGTTGCGGCCGCCTAGGACGAGGCGGACGCGTCCGTACTCGGCGTCGTTCGGGTCGGTGGTGCTGCGTCGGGCGAGCAGGTCGGGGATTCCGTCGCCGTTGACGTCGCCGGGGGCGAGGACGTCGTAGTCGCTCCAGCCGGAGGCGGAGACGACGGTGCCGGGCTTCAGCTTGTTGGTGCCGGTATCGGCGGCGAGGGGGCCTTCCACGGTGCCGCTGTAGAGGACGAGAGCGTCGCCGTCCTTGGCGATCAGGTCGTTCCCGGCACGACCGTCGAGGTTGCCGGTGGCGACGATCTGGCTGGTGCCGGACCAGTCGCCCCCGCTGGGGTGGACCAGCTCGGTGCGCTTGGACTCGTCGGGAGCGCCCAGGCCGTTGCCGGGGTAGAGGTAGAGCCGGGTGCCCTGCTTGACGAGGAAATCCTCGTAGCCGTCCTCGGTCTGGCCCGGGTTCTGGTTGGTGAAGTTGCCCCGATGGGTGATCAGAGCACCGGACCAGCCGGGGTTGGCGACGGTCCGGGGCTGGTCGAAGGTGCCGTCGCCGCGACCGGGGTAGAGGACGAGTTCGCCGGTGCTGGTGGCGGCCACTAGGTCGGCGTGCCCGTCACCGGTCAGGTCGCCGAGGCGATCGCGCAGAAGGGTCGGGTCGGTGGCGTCGCGGACGAACTCGGGGAACGCGGTCGTGATCAGCCTGGTGCTGGAGTTGGGGCCGCCGTCCGAACCGTCGTACGGGGAGAGGTTGCCGGCCTTGTCCATGGCCTGGACGGTGAGCCGGTTGGTCGGCCACATGGTGGGTGTGAACGAGACGGTCGCGGTTCCGTCCGGGCCGGCGTCCACCCAGGTGCCGCCGCAGCCCTGGTTGACCACGGGCAGGGGCTTGTTGAGGGAGTAGCAGAAGCCCTTCAGGCCGAACTGGTCGCTGGAGGCGAACTTGACTGTGCGCGGGGTGCGGGCGGGCACGTCCTCGACGTCGATGCTGTGGCCGTCCGCGGCGGTGACGGTCGGCTTGGACGGCGGAGTGCTGTCCACGTTGAAGCCGCAGTCGCGGCCGAAGCCCGAGCCGGCGATGCCGTCCTCGGCCTGGACGCGCCACTTGTAGCGGCCGCCGTCACGCATCTTGGCCCAGCCGAGCCTCGTGATGGCCCAGGTCCCACCGGGGGCAGAGGCGCGATCGACCAGGATGTACTGCCCTGTGTCGTGGTCCCAGGCCTCGAACTTGGCACTCAGGCCGACGTCGCTGTCAGGGTCGGAGATCCTGGCGGTCAGGACGACGTCGTTCCGGCCGACGGTGGGCCAGGCGGCCGGGTCGCTGACGCACGGTACGTTGACGTTGCTGCTGCTGCCCGGCGTCCACTGCCCCTCCCAGGCCGCGTAGTCGTTGAGGATGGGGGGCCGGTTGTAGGTGATCTCCAGCCAGGGGTTGTTCTTGAACCGCTTGTAGCTGTTCTTGTTGCCGAGGTAGTTGTCGGGGGTGCGCAGTCCGAAGGTGACGCTGTTGTCGCCCCGGTCGGCGACGCCCTGGACGACCTGGCGCAGGTTCTCGGTGCTGAAGTCCGCGCCCTGCACGCCGGGGCAGTAGGTGGGGTTGCCATGGGCGAAGGCCTTGGCGTCGAGCTGCCACAGCCAGGGTGCCTGGTTGTTCCAGGTCGGCGTGGTGGTGTCGATGGGGCCGGTGGCCCAGAGCTCGGTGTTGCCCGCCGCGGCCGGGTCGCAGCCCCAGGAGTGGGTCTCCTCGACGTGGAAGGTCGCCGACATGATGGTGGACCCGGCCAGGCCGCGGGTGTTCATCTCGAAGTAGGAGCGGGTGTTGCCGCTGCCGTTGTAGCCGACGCGGGGCTCGTCCGCCGGGTTGTCGGAGTGCCAGCCGTTGCCGTCCGGGTAGGCGTCGTTGGGCGTGGCGGAGTAGACGACCGCCCAGCGGTTGCGCCAGCCGTCGGTGAACGTCGGGTCGATGACGACCGGGAAGACGGTGTCCGGGCCGTGCAGCAGGTCGGCGTCCGGGGTGACCCGCAGGGTGTCCGCGGTGATCTCGGTGGCCATCGTCTTCGGTGCGTGCTCGGCACCGTCGGGGGTGGCCGGGGCCGACGGCGTGGTGCTGTCGGCGGCTGGGGCAGCTGCCAGTGCGGCTTTGGCCTTCAACGGGGAGGCTGCGGCGGTGGGCTGCTGCTGTTGGGCGACGGTGGCGGCTGGGGCGTGGGAGTCCCACATCCGCGGGGCCTCCGCCGTGAAGACCGTGCCGCCGGCGGCGTCGGTCGCGGCGATCCGGCCGTCCTTGTCGGCGTTGAGGGTGATGCCCGAGGTCTTCAGGCCGTAGGTGACCTGGGCCAGGCGGGGATCGTTCGCGGCCTGGCGGGTCTTGACGATCAGCTGGTGGGCGAAGCCGTCGGCCTCGGCGAGGACCTTCAGGTCCACGCCGGGCAGTACGTCGCGGTACAGGGCCGTGCTGCCGTTCAGCTCGGGCTGCGGCAGCGGCGTCGACCAGGTGATGGCGAGGGACTTGCCGTCCTTCTGCATGGTCGCCAGTGCAGTGCTGCCGCCTGCGGAGAACGTCATCGGGAAGACGGAGGCCTTCGGCGCGATCGTCCCATCGCTGCGGCGCTCCAGCGTGGCGTCGGCCGGCTGCCACTGCCCACCGACCTTCGCGCGGACCGGCCGTGCGTGCCGGCGCAGGGTGAAGCTGCCGTCCGGGTTCGCCAGGAGGTCGGTCGTCTCGTCCTGCCGACCCGCGACCTCGACAGGCTTTCCGACCTGATGAGCCTTCAACAAGGCATCTTGTTCGGGGGCGTTCGGCTGGGAAGTGGTGGATGTACGTCCGGTATCCGCGCGGGCGGGAATTGGTCCCATCGCTGCGATTCCGACGGCGGCCGCTGCGATCAGCGCGGCCGCCGACTTCTGAGCCGTTCGCCCTATTCGGTGGGCGTTGTGATGGTGCATCCACTTCACTTTCTGTTCGATTCGAGGGCGCCCCCATCATGCAAGCGAGTGGTGACGATCCGGTGGAGTGTGAGGCGGCTGGTTCTGGAGGGAGGGGGAAATCTGATGCCACATTGTGATCACGCAGTGCGGAGAGTGAGCAAGGATAGAGGACTTTATGAGACAAACCATCCCTATACGTCACGCCGCCAAGGCAGGGGAGTTCCACTGAGTATGCAAAGGAGTTATAAAAGAGAGATAAATGACTCTGAGTCGAGTGCGTGACGAATCATCAACGAGCATCTCGTCAGAAGCCCTTGGTAGCGTCTCGCCGGGTGTGATCGCACCCGCACAAGACGACCAAGAGGAAAGAAACGGATGCATCCATCCGAAGCGGGCGCATTGCCCGGACCGCGAAAGCGACGGTCCGAGGCAATAACACGCCCAGTACTCCGTAAAGTTGCGCCCATAGCCGTAACGGCTCTGATGGCCGCCGCCATGCAGATTCCGGCCATCGCGGTAGCGGCCGGCAACGAGTTCAAGCTGCCGCCCGTCCAGCACACCGAGTCTGTCCCGCTCTCCAAGGTCGAGGTGGAACGCCCCGACTCGAAGGCGGCCCAGCCTCCGACCGCGCCTCCGGCTGCGGCGTGGCCCAAGCCGGGGAAGGCCGAGGTCGACGTGCCGGCGGCCTCGGCGCCGAAGTTCTCACCCCAGGGGAAGGCGCCCGGCCTGCCGCTGATTGTTACCTCCGTTGGGTCGGACCCGGCGACGGGTGGGCAGTCCAAGGTCCGGGTTGGCCTGTCCGACCGGGCTGCGGCGGCCACTGTGGGTCTCGACGGTGTCCTGGTCGACCTGGAGCCGGTGGCGGGCAGTGCTACGCCGGACAAGGCCCGGGTCGAGTTGGACTACAAGGCCTTCCGGGAGTCGTTCGGGGCCGACTGGGGTTCGCGCCTGACTTTCGTTCAGCTGCCCGCGTGTGCGCTGACGACGCCGGACCAGCCGCAGTGCCGTACGGCCACGCCGCTGGCCGCGTCGAACGACGCCAAGGCCGGCACCCTGACGGCGGACGTCGCGGTGACCGCACCTGCTGGCCAGGTCTCCGGTGACGGCGCCGTCAAGGCATCGTTCGTCCAGACGGCCAGCGCGTCGGCTGGCGGAGGGACGGTTCTGGCCGCCACGGCCGGGGCATCGGGCCCGGAGGGCGACTACAAGGCGACCTCGCTGTCCCCGTCCAGCACCTGGTCGGTGACCGGCAACACCGGCTCCTTCGACTGGTCCTACCCCATTTCAGTGCCGCCGGTGCCCGGCGACCTGACCCCCAAGGTCGCTCTCGGCTACTCCTCTGGGGCCATCGACGGGCGTACCGCGTCCACCAACAACCAGTCCTCGTGGATCGGTGACGGCTGGGACTACAACCCCGGCTTCGTCGAGCGCAGCTACACCGCGTGCGCAGATGACAAGGGTTCGGGCAGCAACGCTCCCGACAAGGGTGGTGACCTGTGCTGGAAGTCCGACAACGCCACCATCTCGCTCAACGGCAATGCCTCCGCGCTGGTGCGCGATGACGCGAGCGGTACGTGGAAGCTGTCGAACGACGACGGCTCGCGGGTGGAGAAGCTCAACGGCAACGCCACGGACACCGCCAACGGTGACACCGACAACGAGTACTGGAAGGTCACCACGACCGACGGCACCCAGTACTTCTTCGGCAAGAACCGCCTGCCCGGCTGGAGCGCCGGCAAGCCCGAGACCGGTGCGGCCCTGACCGTCCCCGTGTTCGGCAACCAGCCCGGCGAGCCCGGCTACGCCGCGGCGTTCAAGGACTCCTCGCGGGAGCGGGCCTGGCGCTGGCAGCTGGACTACGTCGTGGACCCGCACGGGAACGCGGTGGCGTACTTCTACGACCAGGAGAAGAACGCCTACGCCAAGAACAGTGGCGCCGCGACCAGCGTCCCCAAGGCCGATGCGGTCTACACTCGTGCCGCCACGTTGAACCGCATCGAGTACGGTCACCGGGCCGGGCAGGTCTACAGTGCCTCGCCGGCCGGCAGGGTCGCCTTCTCCACTGCCGACCGGTGCATGGAGGGTGACTGCTCCTTCACCAAGGCCAACGCCGCGAACTGGTACGACACTCCGGTCGACCAGTCCTGCGACAAGGATCAGGACTGCCGCAACGGCGCCCCGACCTTCTGGTCGAAGAAGCGACTGACGGGCATCAGTACGCAGGCTCTGCAGGGTGACGGCGGCTACAAGGACATCGACGCCTGGAGCCTGGACCAGGGCTTCCCGCCCACCGGTGACAGCGGCGGCCGGGCCCTGTGGCTGAAGTCCATCACCCGCACGGCCAAGGCCGGCGCCACCCAGCAGACGCTCCAGCCCGTCGTGTTCGGTCACGGGGACCCGCTTCCCAACCGGGTCGACTCCGCCGAGGGCCGTCCGCCGATGAACCGGTTCCGGATCAACCGGATCACCTCCGAGACCGGTTCCAACACCGACATCACGTACACCGCCATCGACTGCGTCGCCGGCTCCCTGCCCGCCCCGGACGGCAACACCAGGCGCTGCTACCCCTCCTGGTGGACCCCCGAAGGCGCGGTCGATCCGGTCCTGGACTGGTTCCACAAGTACCTCGTGGAGAAGGTCACCGAGCACGACCTGGTCGCCGGATCCGGATCCCCCGACAAGGTCACCGGCTACGAGTACCTCGACGGGGCCGCCTGGCGGCGCGACAACTCCGAGTTCACCCCCGACAAGCAGCGCACCTGGAACGACTTCCGCGGCTACCAGCGGGTCCGCACCCGCGTCGGCGACTCCGGCAAGAGCCTGACCGAGACCGTCTACTTCCGCGGCATGGACGGCGACACCCTCGCCAACGGCCAACCGAGGCCGGTCAGCCCCCTCCAGGGCGTCAAGGACAGCAACGAACTCGCCGGCTACGCCCGCGAGACCATCGGCTATGACAAGGACGACGGTGACGGTGGCAAGCCGATCACCAGCGTGGTGAACAACCCCTGGGTCCGCAGTACCGCGAGCCGGGCGGTGAAGGCCCTGCCCAGCAAGGACGGCAAGCCCACCGCGTCCCTGCCGCACGAGACCGGCCGGCCCGAGGCCACGGCCCTGCCCCCGGTGACCGCCGCGATGGTCCGCACCGAGAGCACCACCACCAAGGCACTCCAGCCGGACGGCAGCACCGCCCGTACCGTGAGGTCGAGCAGCACCTTCAACGACTACGGCCAGGTCACGACCGTCTCCGATGAGGGCGACACGAACGTCACCGGCGACGAGCAGTGCACCCGCACCGCCTACGTCACCCCGGACACCGCCAACTGGCTCATCTCCTACCCGCTGTCTGTCCAGACCACCAGCACGCTCTGCTCGGCGAATGCCACGCCAACGACCGTCACGAGCGAAGCCAGGACGGTCTACGATGGCAAGGCCTTCGGGTTGGCACCGGAGGCGGGTAAGGGCTACGCCACCACGACGGAAGCTCTGGACCGATACGACGGCGCCACCCCGCACTACGTGACGGTCAGTACCACCGCGTACGACCAGTACGGGCGAGCCATCTCCGTCAAGGACGTCAACAACGCGGAAACCACGACGTCCTACACCCCGGCGAGCGGCTCCCAGGCCACCGTCGTCCAGTCCACCAACCCCAAGAAGTTCACGACCACCACCACCTACGACGGCCTGCGCGCCCTGCCGGTGAAGGTCGTCGACGCCAACAACCGCACCACCCACGTCGACTACGACGCCATGGGCCGCACCACCGCCGTGTGGAACCCGGGTCGGGACAAGAGTGCGTCGGCCAACGCAACGTACACATACACGATCGAGCCGGGCAAGCAGCCCGCCCTCACGACCAAGACCCTGCTGGAGAACGGCGACTACCGCACCAGCATCTCCCTGTACGACGGTCTCCTGCGCCCGCGCCAGGTCCAGGAGCAGGCATACGACGTCGACGGCGGCCGCAACATCACCGACAGCTTCTACGACAGCCACGGCCGGGTCTACCGCGCCAACGCGGCGTACCACGCCGACGGGGCCCCGGCAGCGGCGCTGTGGATCGGTCTGGACAACAAGGTCCCGTCCCAGACGGAGACCGAGTTCGACGGCCTTGACCGGCCCACCGCCAGCATCTTCAAGTCCCTGAACATGGAGAAGTGGCGTACCACCACCCGCTACGGGGTGAACTGGGGCGCGACCACCCCGCCCGCCGGCGGAACACCCACGCTCACCATCACCGACGCCCACGGGCGTACCTCCGAGGTGCGGCAGTACAAGAGCGGGAGCCCGGACTTCGACGCCCCCGCGTCGGCCTACGAGACCCTGAGGTACTCCTACAACCCGGCCGGCAAGCTCACCCGGTTCACCGATGCCGCGGGCAACGCCTGGACCTGGGAGTACGACCTGCTCGGCCGCCAGACCAAGGCCGTCGACCCGGACAAGGGCACCACCACCAGCACCTACAACACCGACGGCACACTCGCCACTGTCACGGACGCCCGCGGCAAGACGCTCGCCTACGCCTACGACGTCCTTGGCCGCAAGACGGCGATGTTCGACGGCTCCACGAGCGGAACCAAGCTGGCCGAATGGGCCTTTGACACCCTGCCTGGCAGCAACGGTATGGCCACTGGCAGCACCCGCTGGGAGAACGGCAAGGCCTACACCACCGGCATCACCGGGTTCGACGGTGCGGCCCGGCCCACCGGAACCACCGTCACCGTCCCGGACAGCGAAGGACTCCTCGCCGGAACCTACAGCACCTCCCAGACCTACACGCCCAACACCGGCCTGGCCGACACCACGACCTACCCGGCCGGCGGCGGACTCCCGCAGGAGGGCATCCACCGCAACTACACCCTGCTGGGCCTGCCCACCACCGTCAGTGACGGCGGCAACCAGGTCTACTCCCAGGGCAACTCGTACAGCGCGTACGGTCAGCTCACGCAGAGCATCGTCGGCCGCTTCGGCTCCGGTGCCGTTCAGACTTACGTCTACGAGGACGCCACCCAGCGCCTAGCGCAGGCCCGGACCGATGGCTACTCCACACCGCAGGTCCTCAACAACAAGACCTACACCTACAACCCGGTCGGCAATATCACCCGGGTTCGCGACGACCGTGGCAACCCCGTTGTCACGGACACCCAGTGCTACACGTACGACTTCGCCCAGCGCCTGACCAACGCCTGGTCGGCGACCGACAGCTGTGTCGCGGAGCCGACCCCGACCAACGGCCCCCATGTCGGCGGAGTCGACCCGTACTGGAGCAGCTACACCTACGACGCAGCCGGCAACCGTACCCAAGCGACCAACCGCAGCTTCGGTGCCGCCCCCGGTCCGCTGATGGACACCGGCAAGGTGACCTCCGTCGCCATCGCCGGTGACGGGCAGACCGCCTCCGTCGCGATCGCCGACGGCCAGGTCTACCTCGCCCAGCAGCGCGCCGACGGCACGTGGGCCAACTTCGAGAACCTGCACAAGACCCAGGCCGGGCCTCTGCCCGCCGCCGTCGAGTACGTCGCGGCGGCCTGGGCCGACAACACCCTGCAGATCATGGCCGTCGCCGGCGGCAGGGTGTGGCACACCCTGCGCGACGCCAACGGCAAGTGGGGAGGGTGGGGTGACGTCACCAACGTGGTCGGGCCCATCGCCAACCCGAGCCAGCTCTCGCTGTCCGCCACCGCCTCCGGTCTGGAGGTCCTCGCCCTGTCCGACGGGACGCTCAAGCACACCCTGCGCAATTCCAAGGGCGAATGGGGGGGCTGGGGCAACGTCTACGGCGAGACCGGCAGCCTCACCAGTGCCACCCGCGTCACCAGCGCGGCCACCGGCTCCGGCCTTGAGGTCATCGTGATCGCGGGCGACAGGCTCTGGCACACCGTGCGCTTCGGCAACGGGATATGGCAGAAGTGGGGTGACGTCTACGGTGCTACTGGTGCGCTCACCTCGCCCGCCAATCTCACCGCCACCGCGACCGGCGCCGGCCTCGAAGTCGCCGTCATCGCGGGCGGAAACATCTGGCACACCATCCGCAAGCCCGACGCCACCTGGGCGGGCTGGGGCAACGTCAGCCAGGTCGTCGGCCAGCTCAACCAGCCCACGTCCGCGGCGGTCGTCAGCTCCGGCGGTGACCTGAAGCTCATCACGGTCGCCGGCGGGGCGATCAACTACAGCAAGCGGGCCTACGCCACCGGCAGCTGGCTGCCCTGGGCGCAGCTCACCCAGATCCCCGAGAACCCGCTGAGCGACCAGACCCAGCGCACCTCCACCTACCCCGCTGCGGGAGGCACTCGACCCCACGCCCTGTCCCGGGTCGACATCACCGGGACCGGTGCCCGGACCGACACCTTCACCTACGACGAGGCCGGCAACACCGTCCGCCGCGTCACCGCCGACGGCGACCAGACGCTGGACTGGGACACCGAGGGCCACCTCGCCAAGTCCACCACCGCGGGCAAGAGCACGACCTTCCTCTACGACGCCAACGGCAACCGCCTCCTGCGCCGTGAGCCCGACGCGGTGACCCTCTACCTGGACGGCCAGGAGCTCAAACTCGACAAGACCGCCAACAAGGTCACCGGCACCCGCTACATCGCTGTCGCCAACGCCACCGTTGTCAAGGCCTCCGACGGCAGTCTCAACTACCTCATCAACGACCAGCAGGGAACCGCCCAACTCACCATCAGCGCCGACAACCTCTACACCCGAGGCGACACCACGCCCTTCGGTACCCCCCGAGGCAAGAAGCCGGCCTCCTGGCCCACCGAACGCGGCTTCGTCGGCGGCACCAACGACTCCACCACCGGCCTCACCCACCTCGGTGCCCGTGAGTACGACGCGGTTAACGGACGCTTCATCTCCGTCGACCCCATCCTTGACCTCAGCGACCCGCAGCAGATCAACGGCTACGCCTACAGCAACAACAACCCCGTCAACCTCAGCGATCCCGACGGCCTTTGGAGTTGCGGTTGGTGCAAAACCGCGCTCAAGTCGGCCGAAAAGTGGGTCACGGGTGTGGTGGATGAGGGCATCGGATGGTTGACAGAGCACAGCCCGGGCCCGTACTCGGCGATGAACAACGCCATGTCGTCGGTCAACGGATCTATCAGTGCACAGACCGGCGTCGGCCCAGTATTCCCTGGAATCTCTCCGATGCAGCCGACCGATCACCCGATGGCGGAACTTTTTGGAGTTCCCACCAACGACAGATTCTATCAGGCCGGCAGATTCTCCGAATTTGCCGCGGAGACGGCCTTTGATGGCGTCGGGGTAGTAAAGGGCGGAATCAAGGCATTCAAGTTCGCCAGGGCGGCGATCAAAGAAGCTGGGGGGGTAAAAAAGGCACTGAAAGCGGCTTTCTCTAAAAGTAAGTCGCCGCGCAAAACTCTTTCGGATTCCGGAGGGCCAACGTCTGGTGGCGCACGCCGCATCTTTTCTCCTTTCCGAAATGATGGAGAGGTTGTCTATCATGGTCACGGGTCATGGCAGCCGGAGAATGGAACTGTAATTATTCCCGAAGGTACTTGGCTTTCATTCTATGGAGAACATGGTTTTACTATCGAGCAAGTGGAGGGGTTGACTATTTCTGGCCCCTGGGGGCCCAATAAGAAGCCATTGGAGGTTTTTGGGCCGGGCTCTGAGATTCCGAACTATACCCTGGCGCCGCTCGGGCCTGGCTTCCGCTTCCGAGATGGAACGGATGTCGTGGACGAGAGGAAGTTGCTGAGTGAACTGCTTGAGCCCAATAAGGGGAACTGCCACTGGGCAGCCTGTAGAGGGCCCAAGGATCCGCGGCGCTAGCTAGACTGCAGCTAGAAGCACTAGCAAATTGATCGTTGCGCAAGCTGGGGGGCGGCTATACTGCCCCCCAGCTTGCTGTATCTGGAGGAACTGTGGAATATCTCGATCTTTCGGTTTATGAATATACAAGATTTCCGATCCCGATGCGTTGTGTTGGATGGCTTGGTAGAGAGCGAGGAATGCAGTCCAATGGGGCTTCTCCTGTGGCAGCTGCGGATTTGGAGCTTGTTAGAAGTTCCTCGCGGCACCTGGGAAGGCTCATGCTGGGAACGCATGACTGTGAATTTTGCCCCGGAGGCTCAATATTTGAAGGGAATGGTGAATATCGATATTACCTTCAAGATGGCGAGGTGTACTCTGCTCCAATGATGATCATTCATTATATGGAGAGTCACGGATATAAGCCACCGAGGGTATTTTTGGAGCACCTGCGGAAATCGGGTCGTCTGAGTTGGGACTGGAGGGCGGCGCGCCTCTCTGAGGTGCTGCTGAATGAATCAGAGAGCGTGTCTATTCGCTGTGAAGCCGCGATCGACCTTGCAAGATGGCGAGACCATAGGGCGCTAGATGCATTGATTCATGTAGCCCTGGATGAGGAACTCGTCGATGCCGCAGGGGAGGAGATTGGCAAATCAATTGGGCTTCTGCTGTCCTCTGGCCTTGTGGGAGGAGTTTGTGTCGACGAGTTTCCTGATGAAGTTAGGTATGGAATTAGCCAATTTTATCGGGCATAGGCGCATAGCCGTCGCGCTTCTCTGGGTGGCCAAAATTTAAATGAGGTCACCGGCCCCGCCCGCATCCCGTGCGGGCCGGGCCGCACACGCCGTCGCGCGCACTCGCTCTTCACTCCAGAACGGCTAATGAGGAGCGAGGCGGCGAACTCGTACCGAGCGGTCCCAGGCACTTCTTCCATTCGTGCACCACGACCGCACGGAAGGCGCTGATGAGTAACCGCCGGCCCGCCACGTATGACTCCCAGACGGAGCGCCCCCGCGATATGCCGATCTACCGGCAGTACTTCGACCTGATCGCCTCCGGGGAGAAGACCGTCGAGGCCCGCGTCGCCTACGAGTCGATGAAGCGGATCAAGCCTGGAGACATGATCAACTTCACCTGCCGTGAGTCGAGTTCCCTGGCCCGGGTCACCCGGATCGGGACGTACGCACCTTCGAGGAGACGTTCGGCAGCGAGCGCGTGGCGGCCGTCAACCACCGTGCCGCCGAGGCCGAACAGTTCGAAGCGATCCGCGCCATCTTCCCGCCCCGTAACGAGGTGCTGGGCGTGTTCGCCTTCGAGGTCGAGCGGGTGCACCCGGGTGAGCCCGGTCCGCCGCGACGTCCTCGCCCTGCGGCTCCTGCGCTAGACGGCGGCCGGAGGGCGGCCCGAAGGCCACTTGACGATGTACGTACATCAACCTGTTTCCGGCGGCCGTGAATTCCCGGCATATCCGCAGGCAGAAGCGAATCGGACGATCGTCTTCGGGATTACTCCCCGCCATCCGCCAGGGCGCCTTTGTCCGCTTTATTCCGTCGGCCCTCGGCAAGGGCTGGTCGATCCCGGCGGCGAGTGACACTCTCTTCCGTTGTCGGCGATACGGGGCCGCGAGGGCCGTGGAAAACAGCCCGGCGCGGGCCGGTCATTTCGCATCGCCAGGTCGCAACGATCCGTCAGTCGAATGGGACAGGGAGAGCGGTACTTCCATGAATCTTCGTATCAGCAAGCGAATTGCCGCGGTGACACTCGCCGCCGCCACCGTGGTCGGCGGAGGCGTCGTCGCCGCCTCGCCCGCCAGCGCCATCGGTCCGGTGCAGTGCCCCGGCGGCGGGGCGAAGGCCTACGGCATCGAGCTGTGGATGTCGGGCTGGCAGCTCTGCTACGCGGGCAGCGTGGGGGCCATCTACCCCAACGTCGACGGCGTGAACCTGGTGACCTCGCAGTGGAACAACGGCATCATCACGGCGAACGGCTCGAACTACAGCCTCTACGCCGGCGGAAGCCTCAGCTTCACCAGCGCGCACGTTTCCGAAGTGCAGATCGTGTGATTCCGCCGGCGGCGGCGGGCGTCCTCCGGATGCCCGCCGCCCGCTTTTCTCCGTCTTTCTCCAGGGAGGAGAAGAATTCCGATGGCGATGCCACCGCGGGGACGCGCCCCGCTCGCGCTCACCGTTCTGGCCGTGGCCGTGAGTTCCCTTTCCGCCTGTTCCGGTGGAGGTCAGGCGAATTCCGGCCCGCCGCCGACAGGGCAGGTGCCGGTCATCGACCGGCCGGAGCAGATCACCCTGCCCCTCGACGGCTACAAGCCGACCGCCGAACAGGCGGTGACGATCAGTCGGGCCTCGCACCTCGTCGCGGCCCGCTGCATGAAGGACTTCGGCCTCCAGGCCCCGGAGGAGACCTACGACGCCTTCACCCAGGCGGCGACGGCGGCCAGGGAACGGACCCAGCTCTACGGGTACTTCGCCCCGGCGAAGGCGGCCGAGAAGGGGTACGACCGCAACCAGGTCATCCCCGATTCCACCCTCTCCCCGGACGTCACCTCGGTGCTCTACGGAGCGGACCCCTCGGGGAAGCCGGTCACGGGCTTCAACGGCAGGCCGGTGCCCAAGGGCGGCTGCTGGCAGGCCGGCGCGGACGCGCTCGGCGGGCCGCCGCCGGTGCCGGGCACCGCGCAGGGCCTGCCCGACAAGGGCCCCCGGATCCCCCTCACCGACCCGCGCCTGACCGCCGCGTACGCGCAGTGGAGCGCGTGCATGAAGGGGAAGGGCTACAGCTACGCCAACCCGGCGGACGCCTACAGCGACCGCAAGTGGGGCGCGGCGGGCACCACCCCCGCGGCGGGCACCACCCCCGCCGCCGGGACGCCGCCCCCGCGCAGCCCCGACGAGGTGCCGACGGCCGAGGCCGACATCGCCTGCAAGATCTCCCTGAACACGGTCGGCCGGCTCGTCGCGGTGGAGACCGCCTACGACAACCAGTACATCGCGAGGAACGCCGACTCCCTGCGGAGCTTCGCCCAGCAGCTGAGCGCGCGGACGCAGCGGGCCCGGGCCGTCATCGCGCAGGACGGCGCCACCGGGTAGGGGCCGCCGCCCGCGGTGGTTCAGCCCGGGTAGTCGATGGCGTTCAGGGCGAGGTCGTCCATCAGGCGCTCCCTGAAGAGCCACCCGCCGTCGACGCGGACCACCGTGTCGTTGAACCGGCCGTAGGCCGCGACGTGCGGCGTCTGGGTCCGCGGCTCGAAGGCGGCGATGACGACCATGTAGCTCCAGACCGTCGCGGTGTCCGCGTCGACCTCGGTGACGGTCGTGTTGGTGCTCATGTGCCGGTTGCCGGCGCGGCTCGGGCCGTAGTCGTCGAGCCACTGGGCGAGCGCCTCGCGGCCGGTCGTCGTCCCCGTGTAGTTGGTGAGGCTGCCGTCCTCGGTGAAGGTGTCGGCGAAGCCCTTGAGGTCACCCTCGTCGACGGTCTTCCAGTAGCGGGCCAGCAGTTCGTGGATCTCGAAGCGGTCGGCTGCGGTGATGCCGGACATGCGGGTGCTCCCTATCCGAGGTCTGTCCGAGGTCGGTTCGACGTTGGTGCGAGGTTGGTTCGAGGCCGGTGCGGGACCGGTTCGAGGCCGGTGCGGGGTCTACCTGAGGTTTCCGCGGGCGAAGGCGGCGAAGACGCCCTCGCCGCCCATGGCGTCGAAGAACGCGGCGGCGTGCTCGCTCTGCCAGCTGCCGAGCAGCCGCGTCAGCGCCGGGACGACGGTGAGCAGCTCCGCCCCGGCGGCCCGCAGGGTGTCGCGGCTGTTGGCGGCGGAGGTGCGCGTGCCGGCCGCCGACACGTCGAGCAGGACGGCGACGCCGAAGCCGTCCTCGATCGCGGACAGGACCGGCGGCACCAGGCACACCTCGGTGGTCAGGCCGCCGACGAGGAGGTTCTCCCGACCGGTCGCACGGACGGCCTCGACGAACGCCGGGTCGTCCCACGCGTTGATGACGCCCGCGCGCCGCACCCGGGCGGCGTACGCGGCGGGCACGAGGGTCTCGAGGTCGGGCAGCAGCGGGCCCTGCTGGCGGTCCTCGAGGCTGCTGGTCAGGACGACGGGGACGCCGACCGCCGCCGCGAAGCGCACGATCGTGCGCACCCACATCGTCAGCTGGTCGCGTTCGTCCTCGCCGGCCAGCTCGCCGGCCCACCCGATCGTGCCGACCTGGTGGTCGATCAGGACCAGCGCGGTGTTGTCGATGGTGAGGGGGATCCGGGGTGCGGTCATGACGCCCTCACCCGCCGGGGCGATCCGTGTCGAACCGGGTCATATCCGCCCGGACACGCCTATCTGCACTCATGTGCCTACAGTAAGTGACGCCTCGGCGTCTGCGGCCCGATCCACGAGCGGGGCGGGGGTGTCGCCGCCGGGACGGTGGCGGACCCGGCAGTGGACGAGGCGTTCGGGGCGTTCGGGGCGTTCGAGGCGGCGCTGACCGTGCCGGGCCGTGGGGGGGGGGGGGCGGCGGGGGGCCCAGCACCCCCCCCCCCCCCCCCCGGGGGGGGGCCCCCGCCCCCCCCGAAGCCCCCCCCCCCCCCC
>NZ_JBLRWA010000011.1:0-224507 GCF_048159585.1 Kitasatospora sp. SC0581
TCTACGACCTGACGGCCCCCACCTCCTGACCGGGGGGCCGCGACCCCGGAGGGGGGGGGGGGGGGGGCCCGCGGCCCCCCCCCCCCCCCCCCCCCCCCCCCCCCCCCCATCACCCCACCGATCACCCGGGTCGCCACGCTCGCACCGAATGCGAGCGCGGCCTTCACGAGACCCGTGATGAAGCTGTGGCGCTCCCGAGCCTGCTCCAACTCGGTCCTGGCCCTGGCCTCGGTCACGAGATCGCGAACCGCATCGGCGAGGGGATCGAACCGCCGGTCCATCCCACTGCATTCCGCCCGACCCTCACTGTTGTGGCGAGTGTTCAAGCGGACCTCCCTTCCCCGAGACGCTGATCCCGGACCCTCCGGACGTCTCGCAAGTCCGCCCGGCGGGAGAAGGGCGTTGTTTCGAGATTCACCCTATAGGCCTTGGAAGATCACCACTGGGCCAGCGAAGCCTCTGGTCCGCACTCCCAAAGCGCTTGATGATCAATCAGCCCCCTGGGAGTACGGCAGCGGGCGAAAATCTCCGCGCCGACCAGCCATGGAAACCATCAGATCGCACTCGCACGACAGTTGTTCCCCTTGCCATCCTCGCAATGCTTGCCATGCATGATGACTACAGGCGTTCTGGACTCTGAGATCATTTCTCCGCCGCAGTCAATCCTGCTCCACCGCACTCACCCATCTGCTGCCGCACAGATTGACGATGTCGCGCGAGAGCTTCAGATCATCATTTGATACTGCAATAGCAGCATCTCACTCAATATGGCTTTCCCATAGAATCAGCCGTCGCCGAGGCGAACCACTCATGGGAAGCCCATGCCGACTCGTTTCCCGCGCATTCGCGGGGTTACCCGACTACTGGCGCTTGAACGCTGCAGGTTGGACCACTTCTCCCCGCCACCGGCGGGGGCAGCCGGATGTCCCGGGCGACCCGGGACATCCGCACCCGCCCTACGGGACCGCCGCCTCAGGCGGTCAACGCGCCTGCGACACACCAGGCTGGGCGGTTTGTGTTGCGGAAGTCGTCGGCGACGAGTTGGTTGTACTGACCGAGGGACCTGGACTACCCGTCGATGACAGGGCGATCAGCACCAGGATCCCCAGCATCGCCACCAAAGCACCCCCACCACCTCCTACCACCGCTGCCGCGGATGGCGCCGCCACACCCCCGCCAGGTCGGGCATGCGGCGACGCACCCCGGATCCGTCGGCTGTGGGGCCGCACGAACGTCCCATCGGCACGGTAGTGGCCGCGAACCGGAACTGTCTTGACCATGTAGCCCCCAGGAGGGTTGTGTGGATGCTCTCCGCTCATGGGCAAGTACAGCAGCGGCCACTGACAATCAGTCAATTCTCTGCGCCTCGCCCGCCAGAGTGGCGAACACCGACCAAGACGGTGACCAGCCCCGCGAGCGCCATGCCCGCAGCGGCGAGGAACGCGTACCGGTAGCCGGCCGGCAGGTCGTCGCCGGCCGTGCCGGCGACGGTGGAGAGGACGGCGAGGCCGAGGCCGCCGCCGATCTGCAGAGCAGTGTTGAACATGGCGCCGGCCAGGGCCTGTTCGTCGGCTCCGACTCCGGAGAGTGCGGTGATGTTCGCCGACACGAAGGTTTGCGAAAGGCCGACGATGAGGACGAGCAGGAGCGGGAGGACGACGGTCCAGTAGCCCGCTCCCGGGCCCACCAGGGAGAACAGCGCCAGGCCGGTCGTGTAGCAGCTCAGGCCGAACAGCATGAGCCGGCGCGCGCCGACCCGTGGGACCAGGCGTCCAGCGACCAGCGGCAGGAGCGTTCCGCCGACAGCCAGCGGGAGGAAGGCCACGCCCGTACCGAGCGGGCTGTAGCCGAGGACGTTCTGCAGCAGCAATGCGGCGAAGTAGTTCACCCCGACCCATCCCGCGTACATGAGCACGGCCACCGTCAGGGCCGCGGCCAGGTCGGGCCGCTTCCAGGCCGTCGGCGGGACCAGCGGCTCGGCCGCGCGCCGCTGCCAGCGCGCGAAACCGCCGAGGCTGCCCACCGCCACGACGGCGCTCGCCCAGCCGGTGCCGTCCGCCGCGTCCCCGCCGAGCCGCGTCAGGGCGAAGGAGAGCCCCAGCAGTCCGACGGTGACCAGGGCCGCGCCGGGCATGTCGAGGCCTCCGCGGGCGCGGTCCGCCGGGTCGTCGGCCGGGATGAGGAGCAGCACCCCGACGACGAGCACAGCCACGACCAGGACGTTCAGGGCGAACATCGCCCGCCAGCCGATCGACCCCGCGAGCGCGCCACCGACGACCAGCCCGAAGGCGAGGCCGACGCCGCCCATGGCCCCGAACGCCCCCAGCGCCCGCGACCGTCCCGGCTCCTCACGCCACAGCGCCCCGATCAGCCCGAGCGCGGCCGACACCGTCACCGCCGCGCCGGCGCCCTGGACCGCGCGGGCGGCCACGACCAGCAGCAAGGGGGCGGCCGTCCACACCACGGCGGAGGCGAGGGCGAACACCGTCATCCCGTAGAGCAGAGCCCGCCGCCGCCCCCACAAGTCGGCGGCCCGCCCGGCCACCAGCAGGAATCCGGCGAACACCAGGGAGTAGGCCGTCACCACCCAGGAGAGCCGCTCCGGGGACGCGCCCCAGTCCCGCGCCATCTCCGGCAGCGCCATGTTGACCGACGAGAGATTCATGATGTCGAGGGCCTGGGCGGTGCACAGGATGGCCAGCACGGCACCGGAGTTCCGCGCCCGCGCCGTCCGGCGGAGCTGGTGGGCAGGGGATGTCCCGGATCGGATCGTCGTCATGCGCCAAGTCTCCGAAGCGGGGAACCAGCCCGGAAGTATGCACAACAAAGTGCCATACTCTCCTGATGGATAGTGTCACCCCGGGGCGGGCCGTCGACGGCGTCGCACGGACGCAGTTGGAGCAGGGCTGCACCACACGCCGGGTCTTCGACCTGATCGCGGACAAGTGGATGCTCTCCATCCTCTGCGCCCTGTCCGAAGGGACCGCCCGCTACAACGCCCTGCAACGGTCGGTGGTCGGGATCACCCCCAAGGTCCTTACCCAGCACCTCCGTTCGCTGGAGAGCGACGGCCTGCTGACCCGCACCGTCTTCCCGGTCATCCCCCCGCACGTCGAGTACGAGCTCACCGGCCTCGGACGGTCCCTCAGGCAGGCGCTCCAGCCGCTCCTGACGTGGGGCGAGTCCCACCTCGACGAGGTCGACCAGGCCCGGAGCGCCCACCAGCGGTGACAGCCTCCGGCCCGACCCCCGTCAGCTCGCGGGCCGGGCGGCCCCGGCCAGGGTGGTGTCCAGCCAGTCGAAGGCCACCTGGTGGAGGCGGAACATGGCGCCCATGTGGCAGTGCTCGCCCGCGCCCTCGGCCTCGGGCAGGGTGACGAGCGTGTGCGGGCAGGTCAGCGCGGCCTGGACCTCCTGGGGCTGGCCACGGAAGAACTGGTCGTTCTCGGCGTCCAGGACGAGGGTGGGGCAGTCGATGAGCCGGGCGACGCCGTCGAGGGTGTAGTCGGCGGTACGGCGGATATAGTCCGCCACCGACGCGGCGCCGAACGTCCACACCCCGTTGCGCAGCGCCCAGCGCACCTGGGTGCTCACCTGCATGAACAGGCCCATGACGGGCTCCACGAGGTCGTCCCGGCCGGCCTCGATCCACTCGCGCAGGAACGGCGGCAGGAACCGGTCGTGGGCCTCCCGGTAGTTGTAGACGCCGTCGTCCAACACCAGGGCGGCCAGGCGGTGTTCGTGGGCGGCGGCGCGGGCGGCCAGGTAGCCGCCGAGGCTGTACCCGAACAGCACCAGCCCGTCGGCGGCGATCTCGGGGCGGGTCAGCGCGTAGTCGACCACCGGGGTCACCACGGCCTCCCAGTCCGGCCGGAAGACCAGCTGCTGCTCGCGCAGCACCGCGCCCTGGCCCGGCCCGTCGTAGGCGAGGACGTTGTAGCCGCGGCGCAGCGCGGCCGCGGCGACGGCGAAGTACGCCTCCTCCAGCGTCGAGTCGAAGCCGCTGGTGAACAGGACGGTGGGGCGCCGGGCGCCGGAGTCGTCGACGAGGAACAGGTAGCCGGGCAGGTGCGTGCCCTCGTAGGGAATGGCCACGGCCTCGACGGGGGTGTCCATCAGGGCCGCCGCCGCGGCGAAGGCCTCCCGGGAGAGGGCGGACAGGCCCTTGGCCTCGGGGTCGTTCGCGGGGTCGTCGCGGCGGTAGAACTCGGCGGTGCGGTAGTAGTTCGACGCGCGCAGCAGGGCCTCGCGGGCGCTGACCCGGTGCCCGGCCGCCAGAGCGCGGCTGCCGATGCCGTGGACGCGCTCCGCGGTGGCCTTCCACTCGCGCAGCCAGGCCTCCTCGTCGCCCTCGCCGATGTTCCGGGCGGTGGCCACGACCTCGCCCAGGTCGGCGCCGCCGTAGTCGGCGAATCCGGCCGCCCGAAGCGTCTCAAAGGAGAACGACTCGTCCTCGAAGAGGAATCGCATGGTGCACTCCCGGGGTCTTGGCGAGACGGAACCGTTCCGTCTCGTCTATGACGCTAGCCCTCACCCAGTCGAGACGCAAGCGTTCCGCCTGATGTAGGTTCGGGGCATGCCCAGCACCCCCGCGCCCCGGCCGGCCTCCGACACCTCCGCGGCCCCCGACGCCGCCACGCCCCCCGCACGCCGGACGCCCGGCGGGCCGGTGCTCCAAGACTCCGTGACCGAGGCGATCGCGGCCGCCTTCTTCGAGGAACTGGCGGCCGTCGGCTACGCCCGGCTCTCCCTGGAGACGGTCGCCAAGCGGGCCGGTGCGGGCAAGGCCGCCATCTACCGCCGCTGGCCGTCCAAGCTCGACATGACCGTCGCCCTGATCCGCGCCGTCGCCGTGGACGCCTCCGAGATCAAGGACACCGGCACCCTGCGCGGCGACGTCCTCGCCTTCCTCGCCGCGACCGCGGACGCGCTGCGCCACCCGCTCCCGGCGAAGATCATCCCCGACCTGCTCGCCGAAGCCGTCCGCACCCCCGAACTCGCGCAGGTACTGCTGACCGCCGTCCGCGACCCCCGCCGCAGCAAGGCCACGGACCTACTGGAACGAGCGGTCGACCGCGGCGAACTCCCCGCCGACCTCGACCGCGAACTCGCCCTCGACCTCCTCGCCGGCCCGCTGTACTGGCGCCTCGCCGTCGTCCACACGGCGACCGCCCCCGACTACCTCGACCGCCTCACCGACAAGCTCCTCGCCGCCTTCGCCGCCTGACGGCCGAGCCACCGCCGAGGCGCTCGCACACCAGACCCGCACCGGCCTTCACCAACCCCCGAACCGCCCGCGGCCGTGTACGGCTTCACGTTCGAAGTACGCCAGAACGTCTTCGCCCACCCGGTGGAGATCCGCGAGATATCCCTCCCACCGGAGGACGAGATCGGGATCGGTGTACCTGATCGCACCGGCCGGAATTCCCGCCTCCGAATACCGCACCTGATAGAGCGTACGTCCACCGAGAACGACGATTTCCGGCAGCTGTCCGAATTCCTCGGAATCGGCCAGTTCCGCGGCATCGACCATACGGACGCGCTCCCCGCATTCGGCTCGGATCCGCAGCGAGTGCAGCTGCCAGCGCAGGTAGTCCGTCCACGGCCGCTCGACCACCCGCACCCGGTGGAAGAAGGACCGCCGCGCCGCGTCCTCCCGCCCGATCGCGAGCAGCGCCGGGCGCCGCTCCTCCAGGAGTCGCAGCGCCTCGCCCCAGTCTCCGCGCCGGGCGGCCTCCCAGCTCGGACTGCCCTGCTCCTCGAAGTACTGGCGTCGCTCCAACTTCCATGAGTCCCGGCCGCGGATCAGCGCGTCCCGCTCGCGGAAGTCACGCTTGTAGTCGTCCCGGGCGAGGAGCTCGCCCCACTCGGGCCGCAGCTCGGGGGCGTTCCGATCAGGCATCCGGGATGTCCGCCTTCGCCGTGCTCACCATGAGGCCGGGGATGACGACGAGCCGCTCACCCGGGCCCAGGACGACGCCTTCGGGGAGCCGCCCGCGGTAGCTCTCCGTGAGATCGCGACCGATGACGGCGACATCGCCGTTCGAGAGCTGCCAGATGTCCGGGCATTCGTCCTTTCCGTCGGACGATCCCAGTTCTTTGGCGGATTTCCCGAGGCGTTTCTGCAACGAAGCGGAAGGGTCGGCTTCCCATCGGCGAGCCATGCCTGCCCCCATTGGTATTGCTCTCGGCGCGGAACCATGGTTGCCGCATCTTACACCTGATGGGGAGTCGGGAGAATGTTCAGTACATTCGCCATGTACTCCTAAATGACCACCATCGCGGGCACATCGGTCCCCTGTGCGACAGAGACTCCGGGCACGTGGGCGTCGCACGTCGCCTCAGGGCGTGCGCGTCCCGTCGAGGTAGGCGAGGACGGCGAGGACGCGGCGGTTGTCGTCGTCGGAGGCGCCGAGGTTGAGCTTGGCGAAGATGTTGGAGGTGTGCTTGCTGACGGCGCCCTCGCTGAAGTGCAGCCGTTGGGCGATGGCGGCGTTGGAGCGGCCTTCGGCCATCATGGCGAGGACGTCGCGTTCGCGCGGGGTGAGGAGGGCGAGGGGCTGGTCGTCGGCGTTGCGGGCGAGGAGGCGGGAGATGACCTGGGGGTCCATGACGGTGCCGCCGGCGGCGACGGTGTGGACGGCGTCGACGAACTGGTCGGCCTTGGAGACGCGGTCCTTGAGGAGGTAGCCGACGCCACCGGTGCCGTCGGCGATCAGCTCCCGGGCGTAGAGCTGTTCGACGTGCTGGGAGAGGACGAGGACCGGCAGGCCGGGCCGTTCGCGGCGGGCGGCGAGCGCGACCTGGAGGCCCTCGTCGGTGTACGTGGGGGGCAGGCGGACGTCGACCACCGCGATGTCGGGGCGGTGTTCGGCGATGGCGGCGGCCAGTTCGGGGCCGCTCTCCACCGCTGCGACGATCTCGTGCCCGTGGGCACTGAGCAGCAGGGAGAGGCCGTCCCTCAGCAGGACGAGGTCCTCGGCGAGGACAACACGCACGGTAGCTCCATGATCAGCCTGGTCGGACCCCCCGGGGGGCTGGTCAGCGTGAGCGTACCGTCGAACGCGGCCAGTCTGCGCCGGATGCCCCGCAGGCCGCTGCCCCCGTCGGGGTCGGCGCCGCCGCGGCCGTCGTCGGTGACTTCGGCGCGGAGCAGTCCGGCGGCGTGGGTGAGGTGCACGGTGGCGTGCCGGGCTTCGCCGTGCTTGACGGCGTTGGTGAGCGCCTCGCTGACGGCGAAGTAGACCGCCGACTCCACCGGCGCCTCGGCCCGTCCGGGCAGTTCGGCCCGGACCTCGACCTTCAGCGGGACGTCCAGTGCCAGCGCCCGTACGCCTTCGACGAGGCCGCGTTCGGCGAGCACCGGCGGGTGGATGCCGCGGACCAGGTCGCGCAGTTCCTGGAGCGCCTGGGTGACGTTCTCCTGGGCGTCCGTCGCCACCTGCTTCGCCTGGCCCGGATCGCGGTCGACCAGTGCCGCGACCGCGCCGAGGCGCAGGCTCACCGCGACCAGTCGGGCCTGCGCGCCGTCGTGCAGGTCCCGTTCGATCCGGCGCAGTTCGGCGGCCTGGGCCTCGGTGGCGTCCAGCCGGATCTCGGTGAGCTGCTCGACCCGCCGGGCGAGCCGGGAGCGTTCGGTGGGGCCGAGGAGGGCTCGGGTCCACCGGCCGTGCAGGCGCAGCGCGGGCCGGGCGAGGGCGAGTCCGGCGGCGATCGACACCGGGCCGAGGAGGCCGAGGAGCAGCGCGACCGGGCCGCCGAACGGCAGGTCGTACGGCAACGGCGCCTGGACCACCCCGTACAGGCCGGCGCCGACCAGCAGCACGGGCGCGGCCGCGATGCCGCCGCCGACCAGCGGGTCGGCGAGCACCCAGAGGACGTCGCGCCAGGTCGCCGGGTCGGTCCAGAGCCAGCGGACGTCGAGGGACATGCCCGCGAACCAGCGGTTCCGGTGGTAGTCGTGGCCGGTCCAGTACCAGCCGTGGAGGGTGCGTTCCAGGGCCGGGCGCGGCCGGTACGGCGGCGGTACGGGCACCTGCGACCAGTGGCCGGCCGCCCACCGGGCGGCTCCGGCGGCGGAGCGGACCATCCGGGTGGCGGTCGGGAAGAACGGGAAGATCCCGAGGCAGCCCCAGATCACGAACGACAGCAGGAAGGCCGCCGTCAGCCCCACCCCGACCGGTATCAGCAGCGTGAAGGCGGCGAGCCGCCCGAGCGCCCGCACGGCGCCGCGCAGCTCGCGGGCGGCGCCGCGGCCCGGTTCGGCGGTGTCCGGCTCACGGGCGGCTGGGGTCTGCGGGCTGCTCACGGGGCCTCCGGTCGGATTCGGTCGTACGGGCCGTTCATGATCGCAGCCGTCCGCTCGGACGTCCCCCCGGGCACCACCCCCCGCTGACCGCGAGTCAGCCGGCACACCCCCAGCACGAACCCGACCGCCACCGGCAGGTACCGGGCCAGGAACCAGCTCCGATTGGCCGGCGCGAAGACCGACCTCCCAGCGCCACCGCGCCCCGAACCGCTTGCGCAACCCCGACAGCTGCAACACCGGACCCCCCGCTCCGCGCGCACCGTTCCGTACACCTCGCCCTCCCCGCATCACCACGCCCGCCCGCAACCTCGGACGGCACGCGATCAACGCTACGGACGGCGGCGCGACGGCAGAATCCACCTGCACCCCGGCCAGGGGTGGGGCTGGCCCCATCCCGCCCCCAGCCCGCCGCCGACGCTGAGGACCACTCAACGGCGAAACGGGCTTGGCCTGATCAAGGAAAGCGCGACTGAATCGAAGCTCGCGGCCGCCGACACCTCTGAGCACAGTTCGACGTCTGGTCCCTCAGCGGGATCTCGCCTCGCCCCCCGAGGGAGCTCCGTCAGGGATGGTCCGGGTCGGTGACGAACTCACGGTCCTCGTCAGCGAGGTCGACCGGCAGCGCCGCCGCCTCCCGCTCTCCCCGGCAGGCCTCGAACGCGGGAGCCGGTGGCTCACACCCAGGGTGCCCCGCCCCGCCCGTCCGCCCACAGGGCGAGCGCCCGCTGGTCGACGGCGCGGATGCCGACCTGGGCGCAGAACGCGGCGGCGGCCTTGGTGAAGGAACTGGTCGTCACCACGGCGGCCAGGTCGCAGTGGTGCACATCGCGGTAGGTGCCGTTGACCTTCTGGACGTCCTGGGAGCCGACGAACGTCCTCGGCCCGTACCGCTTGGCCTGGATGAGGATGCGCTGCCCGGCGGGGGTGGTGGCGAGGACGTCCGCCGCGAGGTCGCCGGCCCCGCCGACCACCTTCACCTTCGTGCAGCCGTCCCGGCGGCACAGGTCGGCCAGCGCGTGCTCGAAGGCCTTCGGGGTCATCGCCAGGAACGGCCCGATGTGCCGCAGTCGGGCGGTCCGCGCGTCCAGTTCCCGCTGCCGGGCCCGCACCCGCGAGCGCAGCACGGCGGCGCCCGCTCCCGCGCCGACGATGAGGAACGCGGCGACCAGCAGCAGGTGTTGGGCCAGCCACTGGACCACCATCGTGCCCAGCACGACCGCGACCAGCGCGGCCGCCCCCAGCAGCGGCGTGTTCTGCTTCAACCGGCGGGCGACGGTCGACCGACGTCGCCGAACAGGCCTACGGGCCACGGCACTCCCCCTCACGCCACGGTGTCCGGACGAGCCTAGGAGCAGCCGTCGCCGCACGCCCGCGATCCGGACGAACTCCTGCGCCTGGGCGGCCGAGTTGACCGGATTTCGGCATCGGCGGCCGAACCGTCCCCTTCAGTGGCTGCCCCCGTGCCTGCGGGGAGGACGCCCTCCGACCTGCACCGCACTACAGCCTTTGCCATTTCTTGACTATGCTGCGGTGCCGAGGCCGCCGGGTCGGGCGGCGTCATGGGACGTGCCCGTCGCGCGGTCGTGCCATGCCTCCAGTGGCGATGGACCGCTGCGGTTCGGGCTCCCCGGGCGTCGCAGTACAGAACACCGAACTCCCGGAAGGCTCCCCACCATGACCGCTCTCTCCTGGCTGTCGCGGGCTGCGACGACCGTGCTGCTGATCCTGGAGACGGTAGCGGTGGTGATGTTCTTCTGCATCGCGGTCCCGTTGTTCTACAACGGGATCGGGTTCGAGGACGAGGTGGCGCCGAAGCCGCAGTGGGTGCCGTACGTGATGGGGGCCGCCGGGTTCGCGATGGCCGGGATCAACGCGTTGGCGGTGCGCGGGGTCTGGCGCCCGCGGCCCGGCTGGAGGCTCCTGGCGGCGACGGCCGGGGTGCAGGTGCTGCTGCTGGCGTTCACCGCGCTGTCAGGCGAGTACCTGTTCGGGATCTTCGCGGCGGCGGCGCTGCCCGCGCTGGGCTCGGTGGCCGCGTTCGCGCACTGGAGCGGCCTCCGCCGAGCCGACGCGAGGGCCGACGCGGGAACCGACGCGATGGCCGACGCGGGCTGACGGGGCCGCCGCGGGCCGACGGAAGCCGCACGGGCCGACGGAGCCGGCTCACCCCGCCCCGCCCCTCCCCCGCGCGCGTTCCTCGACGTACTCCTTGAACCGCCTCAGGTCCCCTTTCACCCGCCGGTCGACCTCGCCCCGGACGTCGGAGGCCTGCTCCCCCGGGCCCGCGGGCCGGAGGTCGACGGCGAGGGTGACCCGGGTGTGGCCCGGGTCGAGCCGCCGGAAGGTCACCACCTCCTTCCGCTCGGCCTCGCCGTCCATGCCCCGCCAGGCGATCAGCTCCTCCGGTTCCTGGTCGACGATCTCGGTGTCGAACTCGCGGGTGACGCCGTCGATGCTGGTCTGCCAGTGGTTGTGGCGGCTGTCGAGCCGGCTCACCGAGTCGACGCCCTCCATGAAGCGCGGGAACTCCTCGGCGAGCGTCCACTGGTTGTAGGCGGCGTGCAGGGGGACGGCCACGTCCACGGATTCCTTCACCATGCTCATGACGACCTCCTCGTACGGCGCGGCCGGGGCCTTCCCGCCCGTCTGCGCGCGCCCGTCCGCACGCCTTCCGCCCCCCTTCCTGTACGCCTGCCCGTCCGGCACCGGCGCAACCGTCCCGCGCCCGCGCTACGAGCCGCCCCGCTCGCCGGGCGCGGTGCGCGGCCGGTCGCCGTCGGCGAGGTGCCGGGCCACCGTGGCGAGGTCGGTGCCCAGTCGCTGGGCGGCTCCGACCAGCAGGCTCAGCGCGGCGTGCGGGGTGACGTCGAACCGCTCGGCGGTGAGGCCGATGGCCAGGCCGGTGGCGTGCCGGCGGTCGAGCAGGTCGGCCACGGCCCGGGACAGCGCGAAGCGGTCGAGGGCGGCCGACGCCTGGAGGGCGAGCACCTCCACCAGCCCGAGGGCCGGCGTGCCGGGGTCGACCGGGGTGCGCAGGTAGGCGCTGAACACGGTGCAGCCGTGCGGGTGGGTGCGCAGGTGCGCGCCGGCCACGGCCCGTACGCCGCAGCGCCGGGCGCGGTCGGCGAACCGGTCCGGCCGTCCGGGGTCGAGCCGGACGACGATCTGGCCCTCGCCCTGGCGGCGGAGCCGGGGCAGCGGGCCGGCGTCCGCCCCGCTCTGGGCGCGTTCGAGGGCCAGCAGGTAGGACGGGGTCGCCGCGAAGGTCTCGACCGAGCCGTCGTCGTGCCAGGTGCTCACGGCGGCGCCCACGCAGTCCGGGACGGTGACCCTGGTCAGCTGCACCACGTCGTGCAGGCTGGGGAGGGGCGCGGCCCGTACCCGCTCGCGGGCCGCGAGGTCGCCGAGTTCGGCGAGGAGCGCCGCCCTGGCCCGGTCGGTCGCCGGGGCTCCGGCCGCCGCCCCGCCGCCGTCGGCCGGGCCCTGACGGGCCAGCAGCATGCGGGCCCGGGCGACCGCGCGGACGGCGTCGGCCTCGCCCGTGTAGATGCCGATCGTGTAGCAGACGTCGCGCAACCGCTGCCGGGCCTCCGGCGAGCTCGACGGGGACAGGGCCTCGTACTCCGCGACCAGTCGGCCGAGGGCAGCGACATCCACCATGGGCATGAGCACCTCCGTGTGTTTACGGAAAGTATGCGCCGATCACGCAGCGAAACCGCACCCCGGGTCCCCACCCCGCACGTCGGCCCGCCCGACCGCCTCAGCCGCCGCCCTCGCGCCCACCCTCGGCACCGCCCTCGCCCCCGACCCCGGAAGCGACGGCCTCCGGCTCCCCATCACCCCACCCGGGCGCGTCCCGGTCCTCCAGTTCCTCGCGCAGCCAGGCCAGGGTGGCACTGAGCAGCCGGGAGACGTGCATCTGGGAGACGCCGATCCGGTCCGCTATCCGGGACTGGGTGCACTCGTCCCAGAACCGCAGCTTGAGGACGGTCTGCTCGCGCTCCGGCAACCGGGCCAGCAGCGGGCGGACGGCGGTGCGGAAGTCGGCGAGTTCGATGCCGGGGTCGCAGCCGCCGAGCCGGTCGAGCAGGGCGCTGCCGGTCTCGTCGGTGTCCTGGTCGCGCAGCGCGTCCAGGGAGTTGGGGCGGTAGACCCGGCCCGCCAGCAGCCCCTCGGTGGCCTGTTCGACGGTGAGGTGCAGGTCCTCGGCGATCTCCTCGGGCCGTGGCAGCCGGCCGAGCTCCTGCTCCAGGCGGTCGGAGTCGCGGGCGACGGACAGGTACAGCTCCTGCATGCTGCGCGGGACGCGCACCGGCCAGGAGGTGTCGCGGAAGAACCGCTTGATCTCGCCGGTGATGGTGGGGATCGCGTAGGTGACGAACTCGACGCCGCGCCGCGGGTCGTAGCCGTCGACGGCCTTGATCAGGCCGATCGTGCCGACCTGGAGGATGTCCTCCATGTCCTCGGCCCGGTGGCGGAAGCGGGCGGCGATGAAGCGCACCAGCGGCATGTTGAGCTCGATGATCGTGCCGCGGACGTAGCTGTAGGCGCGGGTCTCCCGGACCAGCCCGGCCAGCCGCTCGAACAGCGCGTCGCTCAGCTCCCGCGCCTCGGACTTCCCCATGCGGCGGAGTTCGGCCGCCGTGGGCCGTCGCGGGAGGTCGGGCGGCAGGCCCGAGGGGGCCGCTTCCCAGCCGGCTGTTTCCAGGTGGACGGACACGTGATCGCTCCTGGGCGCCGGGGTGAGCGCCCGGCGCCACGTACGGCCCGCACCTCGTGCGGCGTGTCACGGACTTCTCCCCCGGGACCCGTGCCCGGCCACTGCGGGCGCGGCCCCGGTGGCACCGGCCCCGGCGGCACCGCCCGAGGTGCTGGAGCAGCCGGAATCGCACGGCCGCTGTACGACTGGTCTACCCCGGGATCCGGTTCCGAACGCACGTTCCAGGAGCTTTCCTGCACCGCCGCCGCCGGCGGCCGGCAGCGCTCAGTGATCGAGCGGACGAGGCCGGCCAGGCCACCCCGGCCACCCGGGCTGCTGGGGCCACCCCGGCCATCCGGCCGGCTCCGGCCGTCGCGGCCGGACGTACTCGACCAGCTGCATCATCCCGAGGTCCTCGTGCTGCAGCTGGTGGCAGTGCAGGACGGTGCGGCCGGTGAAGTCCTCGTACTTGACCAGGAGGGTGACGGTGTCGCCCGGCTTGCCGCCGGTCAGGTCGACGGTGTCCTGCCACACCGGCGGGTCGAGCCGTTCGCCGTTGCGGTGGGTGACGAGGACGTGGTTGGTGTGCAGGTGGAAGGGGTGGTGGAAGATCGGCATGGTCTCGTCGGTGTGGATGGTCCACCGTTCGACGGTGCCGAGTTCCAGGGTGTGGTTGACGTACTCGGGGTCGAACAGGCCGTAGGCGGGGTCGCGGGTGAGGTCGCCGCCAGGGTCGGCCGCGGGGGTCGGGTGGCTGCCGAGGACGCGGTAGGCGTTGGGGAACGGCTGGGCGAAGACCTTCGGGTCGACGTGGAAGACCACCCTGCGGTCGCCGCCGGGGTTGGCGATGTCCTTCTCGTCGAGGAACGGCATGCCCTGCGGCAGCGAGGTCGGCAGCTCCATGGGCGGCTGGACGGCCTCCCCCGCCACCTCGATCGTCATCAGCGGGACGGGCACGCCCTTGGCCCGCAGTTCGTACGTCCCGGCCTCGCCGCCCCGGACCAGCACGTCGGCGCGGTTGCCCACACCCAGCGGGACCACCTCGGTGGCGACCGGCGCGGGGAAGGTCACGCCGTCCATGGCGATCTGATGCAGCGTCAACTTCCGTTCCCCGTCGGCGACCTGGAGCGAGAGGGCGGTGAACGCGGTCGCCGCGACCAGGCGCCAGCGCTGGACCTCGCCGGGGCGCAGCACGAGGACGGGGTTGACCTCGCCGTTGACGGTGAAGGTGGGCGGGACGGCGGCCAGGGCGTCGCCGGAGGTGAAGTCGGGGACCCTGCCGCCCTTGAGCCGGAGTTCGTTGATGCAGACGACCAGGTCTGCGGCGGCCTTGATCTGCGGCACCTCGTCGACGTCGCCCTCGATGACGATGACCCCGGCCATCCCTCCGGCGATCTGTTCGGCGGTGGCCCCGTGCGCGTGCGGGTGGTACCAGTACGTCCCGGCCGGATGGTCGGCCGGGATCTGGACGGTGGTCAGGTACCGCGGCTCCGGGGCGCCGGCCGCGGCCTCGTCGGCGGTGCGCGGCGGGAACTCCCGCAGGATGTTGTCGGCACGCCCGGACGGCGAGACGTGCAGGCCGTGGGTGTGCAGGTTGAAGGTGTTCACGCGGTGCGGCCGGTTGTGGCCGCCGTGGTGCGCCGGGCCTGACACCCCCGACATGCCAGACATCCCGGTCGACCCGGCCGGCTCGACCGGGTTCGGCGGCAGCCCGTTGACCTGGGTCAGCCACAGCACGTCCCCGCCGCGCGCCCGCAGGGTCGGCCCGGGGATGGTCCCGTTGTAGGTGCGCGTGGTGACCGTCCCGTAGCCCGGGACGGAGAGCGTCGTGAACCGTACGTCGAGCGCCTGGTCGAGCACCGCCGCCGGCCCGCCGGGGGCCGACCGGGCGCGCCGGACGACGGGCTGCGGGAAGGCGGCGGCCGCCACCGCGGGCCGGGCGAGGATCCCGCCGGAGCCGGCCGCGAGGACGGCTACGGGGACGGCCTTGAGCACCGATCGGCGACTGATTCCGACATTTTCTCCCATAACCGGGCAATGTAAGTCGGGTCCGGTACGGCAACGGTCAGGCACACCGCGCGCCGGCCGGGGGTTGGGCCTTCCGTACCACGCTACGAACGTTCCGGGTGGGTCAGATTGGCCCCGGTGCGGGGGTCGAAGACGTGGATGCGCGCCGTGTCCACCCGCAGGTCCAGCGGGCCGCCCTCGGCGGCCCGGGTGGCGGGGTTCAGCCGGGCGACCACCCGGTGCTCCCGCATGCCGGTGTCGGCCCGGCCCGAGTCGGCGGCGAGTTCGGCCAGCTCGGCCAGTTCGGCGAGTTCCGCCAGTCCGGCGAGGCCGCCGGGGCCCCGGGCCGCCGCCGGTCCGCCCTCCTCCGCGAAGTGGACGTAGACGTCCGAGCCGACCGACTCCCGGACCTCGACGGTCACGGTGACGGTGACCCCGCCGGCGTGCCCCTCGACCAGGGCGGCGTCCTCGAAGTCCTCGGGGCGGATGCCGACCACCAGTTCGCGCGGCGCGTCCGCGCCCTCCAGGGCGCGCCGGGTGCGGTCGTCCAGCGGCAGGTCGCCCAGCGAGGTGCGCAGGGCGCCGTGCTCCAGCGCGGCGCCGAGGAAGTTCATGCCGGGCGAGCCGATGAACCCGGCGACGAAGAGGTTCACCGGCTCGTCGTACAGCTGCTGCGGCGAGCCGACCTGCTGGACGACGCCGGAGCGCATCACCACCACCCGGTCGCCGAGCGTCATCGCCTCGACCTGGTCGTGGGTGACGTAGACGGTGGTGGTGCCCAGGCGGCGCTGGAGGGCGGCGATCTGGGTGCGCATCTGCACCCGGAGCTTGGCGTCCAGGTTGGACAGCGGCTCGTCCATCAGGAAGACCTTGGGATCGCGGACGATCGCCCGGCCCATCGCGACCCGCTGGCGCTGCCCCCCGGAGAGGTGGGCGGGCTTGCGGTCGAGGTGCCGGGTGAGGTCCAGGACGCGGGCGGCCTCCTCGACCTTGGCGGCGATGGTCGCCTTGTCGACCTTGGCCAGGCGCAGCGCGAAGCCCATGTTGTCGCGCACGCTCATGTGCGGGTAGAGGGCGTAGCTCTGGAAGACCATGGCGATGTCGCGGTCCTTGGGCGCGCGGTCGTTGACCACTTCCCCGGCGATCCGCAGGGTGCCCTCGGTGATGTCCTCCAGCCCGGCGATCATGTTGAGCGTGGTGGACTTGCCGCAGCCGGAGGGGCCGACCAGGATCACGAACTCGCCGTCGGCGATGGTGAGGTCGACGTGGCGGACGGCGAGGGCGCCGTCGGGGTAGCGCTTGGTGATGCCGTCGAGGACGATCTCGGCCACGGTCCGCCTTCCTGGCCCGCCGGGTGGGGCGGGCTCTTCCTGGGAAACCCATCCTGGGAAAACTCGATGTCGGGCTCAGCCCTTGACGGCCCCGGCGGTGAGCCCGGCGACGATGCGGCGCTGGAACAGCAGCACGAAGACCACGATCGGGATCGTGATGATCACCGCGGCCGCCGCGATCGAGCCGGTCGGCTGCTCGAACTGGGAGCTCCCGGTGAAGAAGGCGATCGCGGCCGGTACCGTCCGGGCCGAGGTGGTGGAGGTCAGCGAGATCGCGAACAGGAAGTCGTTCCAGCAGAAGATGAAGACCAGGATGCCGGTGGTGAACACCCCCGGCGCCGCCAGCGGCGCGATGACCAGCCGGAACGCCTGCCACGGCGTGGCGCCGTCCACCTTGGCCGCCTTCTCCAGGTCCCAGGGGATCTCCCGGAAGAACGCCGAGAGCGTGTAGATCGCCAGCGGCAGCGAGAAGGTCATGTACGGGATGATCAGCCCGGGCCAGGTGTCGAACAGGCCCAGCGCCCGCTCGATGCCGAACAGTGGCGAGACGAGCGAGATCGGCGGGAACATCGCGATCAGCAGGGACACCCCGATCAGCAGCCGCTTGCCGGGGAAGCGCAGCCGGGCCACCGCGTACGCGGCCATGGTGCCGAGCGCGACGGCGACGGTGGTGGCGATCAGCGCGATGCCGATCGAGTTGACCAGGGCGCGGGTGAACTCCGAGGTCTGGAAGATGCCGCGGTAGTTGGCCAGGGTCCACCGGCGGGGCACGAAGGCGCCGTCGGAGAGGGTGCTCGGGTCCTTGAAGGACAGCGCCACGATCCACCACACCGGGAAGAGCGCGTAGAGCACGACCACCAGGTTGGCGATGCCCCAGCCGGTCAGGGCCCGGGCGGGCCGGCCGCTCATCGCTGCTCCGGTTCCGCGCCGGGCGTGGCCGCGCCGAACAGCTTGACGAAGACCAGCGCGATGAGCGCCACGCAGACGAAGATCAGCACCGAGATCGCCGAGCCGATGCCCAGGTTGAGCGCGGTGAAGAGGTTGTCGTAGCCGAGGATCGACACCGAGCCGGTGCCGTTGGAGCCGCTGGTCAGCACGTAGATGTTGTCGAAGATCCGGAAGGCGTCCAGGGTCCGGAAGAGCAGCGCGACCAGGATCGCGGGCTTCATCAGCGGCAGGATCACCAGCCGCAGCCGCTGCCCGGAGCTCGCGCCGTCCACCATCGCCGCCCGGACCGTCTCGTCCGGGACGAGGGCCAGGCCCGCGAGCAGCAGCAGCGCCATGAACGGGGTGGTCTTCCACACCTCCGCGAGGATGATCAGACCGACGGCCGGCCACTGCTCCGTCAGCGGGGCGCTGCCCTCCGGCAGCAGGGCGGCCAGGTAGCCGGTGCCCGGGGTCCACGCGTACTGCCAGGAGTAGGCCGCGACGACGGTGACGATCCCGTACGGCACCAGCACCGCGGTGCGCACCGTCCCGCGCCCGAAGACCGTGCGGTGCATCACCAGGGCGAGCGCCAGGCCGAGCACCAGCTCGACGGCCACCGACACCGCGGTGATCAGCACCGTGACACCTAGCGCCTGCCACCAGAACGGCGAGGTCAGCACCGCGCCGTAGTTGGCGAGCCCGACCCAGTGCGCCTGGGCCGGGAAGCGCAGGTCGTAGCGCTGTAGGGACAGGTAGACGGCGTAGCCGATCGGGTAGGCGGTGACGGCGAGCATCACGATCACGGCGGGGGCGCACAGCAGCAGGCCCAGCCGGCTCTCCTGGCGGGCGCCGCGCGAGGGCCCGGCCGGTCCCGGGCCGGCGGCGGCCCCGGCCGCGGCCTCGGCGGGCGGTGTCCCGGGAACGGACGGCGTCCCAGGAGCGGGCGGTGGCCCGGGAACGGGCGGTGTCACGGAATCAGCCCCTTCGAACCGAGGGCGTCCCGGATCTGCCCGCGGAGGTCGGCCACGTCCTTCTCCGGGTGGATGCCGGCGGGCGGGGAGAGGGTGTGCGAGATCGCGATGGAGACGTTCTGGTAGGCCGGGGTCTGCGGCCGCACGCTGGCGGAGTCGAGGGCGGCCAGCACGTCGGCGGCGAACGGGTAGCTGGCGGTCAGCTCGGCCGTCTCGTACAGGCTCCGCAGCGAGGGCGGGAGGCCGCCCTTCAGCGCGTTGGTGAGCTGGTTGTCGCGGTCGCGCAGGCAGAGGGTGGCCTCGGCGGCGAGGTCGGGGTGCCGGCTGTAGGCGCCCACCGCGAGGTCGATCCCGCCGATGGTGACGCTGGCGGGGCGGTCGGCGCTCACCGCGGGGTACGGCGCCCAGCGGAAGTGCGGGAACAGCTCCGGCCGGTTGGCCTTCATCGAGGGGTAGACGAAGGGGTAGTTGAGTTCGAAGGCGGCCGTGCCGGACTCCATCGCGAGCCGGTTCTGGTCCTCCATCTGGTTCGACAGCGAGGGGTCGGCGGCCACCGAGGCCGCCAGGTCGCGCATCACCCCGGCGGCCGTGACGGCGGGCGCCCCGAGCGCGGGCCCCTGGGCGTCGGGGGTGAGGATCGAGCCGCCCGCGCTGGTGACCAGCGTGTTGAACCAGACCGTCAGCCCCTCGTACTGGGCGCCCTGGATCTCCACGAGGTGCGGCTTGCCCTCGCGGTCCAGCTCCCGGGCCTGGGAGAGCATCTCCGCCCAGGTGGCGGGCGGGGTCGGCACCAGGTCGTCGCGGTACCAGAGCAGCTGGGTGTTGGAGTTGTACGGCACGGCGTACAGCCGGTCCCGCCAGGTCGCGGTCCGCACCGCCGCGTCGAGGGTGTCGGCGGTGGCCCGCTCGCGCATCGCCCCGGTCCACTCGCGGATCCAGCCGGCCTCGGCGAACTCGGCGGGCCAGGTGACGTCCAGGCCGAGGACGTCCACGCCGGTGTCGTGCGCCGCCATCCGGCGCACCAGCTGCTGGCGCTGGCCGTCGGCGCCGCGCGGCAGCTTGTTGTAGCGGATCGTGTAGCGGCCGCCGGACTGCTGCCCGCAGCGGTCGGCGGCCTGCTGGAGGGCGCCCGAGTCGTCCGGGAAGTTGTACCAGTTCAGGGCGACCGGGCCGCCGCTCCCACCGTCCCCGCAGCCCACCAGGGCGGCGGCGAGCACGGCCAGTCCGGCGGCGGCGCCCGCCCACCGCGAGCGGAACGTGGGGACCCTCGGCATCGTTCTCCCGGGCTGAGAAGGACCGGCTGGGGCGGAGCGGTCGGAACGGCGCGACCGGCACGCGGCGGTTCGGCCGACCCTAGCCCGGCGCCCCCGCCCGGCCCGGGCGTGCCGCGCCGCCGCCCGGCCGACCAGCCGGACGGCGGAACCGGGCCCGTCCCGTCACCCACCGCGACCGGAGACGGCTCCGGGAGGCGCCGGTCCGGGCCGGCGCGGATACTGGCCGCACCGAGACCTCCGGGGGCTGGGGCCGCACCGGAACCGAGGAGCACGCCGTGACCGGACCCGTCGTCGTCGGATTCGACGGCTCACCCGAGAGCCTGGCCGCCGCCGCCTGGGCCGCCCACGAGGCGCAGCGCCGCGGCCTGCGCCTGGACGTCCTCCAGGCCTGGCCCCGGCCGAAGCAGATCGCCCCCGGGAGCAGGCCCGGCGACCACTCCGCACTGGCACGACTCGCCGAGCGCGAGCGCGAGTTGCGCACCCTCGCGCCGGAGGTCGAGGTCACCGCCGGCTCCGTGGCCGGCGATCCCGTCGAGGCGCTGGAGGCCGCCGCGCACGGGGCCGCCCTGCTGGTGCTCGGCTCGCGCGGGCTGGGCACCCTGCGCGGCTTCCTGGTCGGCTCGGTGAGCCAGGAGGTGCTGCGCCGGGCGGACTGCCCGGTGGTGCTGATCCGGGCCGGCGGGGACGAACCGGACGGCGCGGTGACGGTCGGCCTCGACCTGGCGCACCCGGCGGACGAGGTGCTGGCCTTCGCCTTCGAGGCCGCCGCGCTCCGTTCGGCGCCGCTGCGCGTGGTGCACGTCTGGTCCCCGCCGGCCGGCAGCGAGTACATGTCCTACGGGGCGATCGGCGGGCTGGAGGGCGAGGTCTCGGCCGTCGAGCACGACGGCCTCGCCCGGGCCCTGGAGCCCTGGCAGGCCCGGCACCCCGAGGTGACGGTGAGCACCGACCTGATCCGCGGCAAGGCCGCCGTCGAGCTGGTGGACGCCGCCGCGACGGCCCGGCTGCTGGTCGTCGGCCGCCGCATCCGGCGGATGCCGCTGCGCCACCACCACCTCGGCCCGGTGGCGCACGCCGCGATCCACCACGTGCACTGCCCGGTCGCCGTCGTCCCGTACGGCTGACCGCGCTCCTCCCGTACGGCCGACGGCAGCCGGGTAGGGCCGACCGGGTGGCCGGGCGCGCTACAGTCCGGTCCATGAGTGAGTCCACCGCCCCGCCGTTCGGGAACTTCGCCACCGCCGTACCGGCCCTGGAGCTCGGCGCGGAGCTCGCCGCGCCCGTCGCCGACGCGCTGAAGAACTGGGACGCGCCCGGAGCGGCCGCCTCGGTGCTCTACGTGGACAGCGACCCGGAGCAGGCGGACACCGCCGTGTTCTGCGCGGCCTACGACGTGCCGCCGGAGCTCTCCGCGAACTGCGTGGTGGTCGCCGCCAAGCGCGCCGGGGAGGTGACCCTGGCCGGGTGCCTGGCCCTGGCCACCACCCGGGTGGACGTCAACAAGGCGGTGCGCACCCAGCTGGGGGCGCGCAAGGCGTCCTTCGCGCCGATGGACACCGCGGTCGAGCTGACCGGCATGGAGTACGGCGGCATCACCCCCGTCGGCCTGCCCGGCGGCTGGCCGCTGCTGATCGACGAGGCGGTGGCCGCGGCCCCGTACGTCCTGGTCGGCAGCGGTCGGCGCCGGGGCAAGCTCATCCTGCCCGGCTGGGCCCTGGCGGAGCTGCCGGGCGCCCTGGTGCTGCCGGGCCTGGCCGGCTGACCGGCCCGCCGGCGTCAGCGCCCCCGGGGGGCGAGGCCGACCGGGCAGACCACCGGGGTGCCGTGCACCGGGTCGGTGAGGATCACGCTCTCCACCCCGTACAGCTCGCGCACCAGCTCCGGGGTGACGATGTCGCGCGGCGCGCCCTGGGCGGCCACCCGGCCGTCGCGCATGGCCACCATGTGGTCGGCGTAGCGGCAGGCGGTGGTCAGGTCGTGCAGGACGAGGACGACGGTGCGGCCGCGCTCGGCCGTCAGGCCGCGCACCATCTCCAGCACCTCCAGCGCGTGGCCCATGTCCAGCGCCGAGGTCGGCTCGTCCAGCATCAGGATGTCGGTGTCCTGGGCGACGGCCATGGCGATCCAGGCGCGCTGGCGCTGGCCGCCGGAGAGGGTGTCCAGCGGGCGGTCGGCCAGCTCGTGCAGGTCGGCGGCGGCGAGCGCGTGCTCGACCGCCTCGGCGTCGGCGGCGGACCACTGCCGCAGCAGGCCCTGGTGCGGCTGGCGGCCGTAGCGGACCAGGTCGCGGACGGTCAGCCCGTCCGGGGCGGTGGCGGACTGCGGCAGCAGGCCGATGATCCGGGCGATGGCGCGGGTGGACAGCGAGGTCAGCGGCTTGCCGTCGAGCAGCACGGCGCCGGAGCGCGGGGCGATGGTCCGGGCGAGGCCGCCGAGCAGGGTGGACTTGCCGCAGCCGTTCGGGCCGACGATGACGGTGACCTGCCGCTGCGGCAGTTCGAGGTCGAGCTCGCGCACCACGATGGTGCGGTCGTGGCCAAGGCTGAGCGCGCTGGTCGCCAGCCGGGGCGCTCCGACCGTGGCCGTCACGGTCCCGGAGGATTCAGCGGTCGCGGGGCGGGCGGTCATGCGGTCCTCCGGGGACGGGTGGTGAGCAGCAGCCAGAGCAGGTACGGGCCGCCCACGACGGCGGTGACCAGGCCGGCCGGCACCTCCAGCGGCGACAGGAGGGTGCGGCCGATCAGGTCGGCGAGCAGGGTGAAGGCGGCTCCGGCGACGGCCGAGGTGAGCACCGGCACGCAGCGCGGTCCGGCGATCCGGCGAGCGGCCTCGGGCGCGGCGAGCGCGATCATGCCGAGCGGTCCGGCGACGGCCACCGCCAGGCCCGCGCAGACCACCGAGACCAGCAGGACGCCGACCCGCAGGCCGCGCACCCGGACGCCCAGCCCGGTGGCGACGGCGTCGGAGAAGCGCAGCAGCGACAGCCGGCGGCCGAGCAGCACGGCGGCGGGCAGGCAGGCCAGCAGGCCGAGTTCGAGGTAGCCGACGGCGTCGGCGTCCCGGCTGTTGAGGGTGCCGACCGTCCAGGCGTAGGCGGCGTTGGCGGAGTCGATGGCGGCGCGGGAGAGCATCAGGTTGGTCACCGCGCCGAAGACCGCGCCGATGCCGAGGCCGACGACCAGGAAGCGGTAGCCGTTGCGGCCGGCCCCGCCGCCGAGGGCGAAGGCGAGCGAGGCGGCGGTGGCGGCGCCCACCAGGGCGGCGGCGGAGGGCAGCAGCTGGGTGGCGACGCCGGTGACGGAGGCGACCGCGAAGGCGGTGGCGCCCTCGTTGAAGCCGACGGTGTCCGGGGTGGCCAGCCGGTTCTGGGCGAGGGTCTGCATCAGGCAGCCGGCGACGCCGAGGGCCGCGCCGACGGCCAGTGCGGCCTCGACGCGGGGCAGCCGCAGCTTCTCCACCAGCAGCACGTCGCGCGCGGTGCCGTCGCCGAAGGCCGCGCGCAGGGCGGTCACCGGGTCGAGGTTCGTCTCGCCGACGGCCAGGCAGACGGCGGTCACCGCGACCACGGCGAGCAGCAGGACGGTGCAGCCGAGCAGCGGCCGGACCGGGACGAGCACCGAGCGGCCGCCCAGGGCGAGCAGCCGGGTGCCGGGCGGCACGGGCGGCGCCGGCCGCCGGGTCGCGGCCGAGGGGCCGTCGGGTTCCACTGCGTTCTCTGCGTCGTTCTCTGCGGTGGTCTTCACAGGGGCCTTCACGGGGGCCTTCACAGCGCGGGCATTCGGTGCGAGCGGACGACGGCGACCAGCACGGGGGCGCCGCACAGGGCGGTCATCACGCCGAGCGGCATCTCGTACGGGCGGGCGACCAGCCGGGAGGCCACGTCGGCGAGCAGCACGACGGCCGGCCCGAGCAGGGCGGAGACGACGAGCAGCCGGCGCAGGTCCGGGCCGACCAGGGCCCGGGCGGCGAAGGGCACCACCAGGCCGACGAAGGAGACCGGTCCGGCGATCGCGGTGGCGGCGCCGACCAGCAGGGCGACGGCGGTCACCGCGAGGGCGCGGGCCCGGCGGGGCTTGTGGCCGAGGCCGGTGGCGACGTCGTCGCCGAGGCTGAGCGCGGTCAGCGCCGGGCCGGAGAGCAGCGCCAGCACCAGGCCGAGCAGCAGGACCGGCAGTACCGCGAGCAGTTGGTCGGTGCCGCGGCCGGCGACCGAGCCGATGGTCCAGAACCGGATCTCGTCGGCGGCCCGGGCGTCGGAGAGCAGCAGCACGGAGGAGCCGGCGTTCATCAGCCCGCTCAGCGCCGCGCCGGCGAGCACCAGCCGGACGGGGTCGTCGCCGGTGCCGCGCAGCCGGGCCGCGCCGAGTGCCAGCAGGCAGCCGGCGCCGGCGCCCAGTACGGCGACGTACGGGCCGACGCTGGCGGCGCTGGCGCCGAGCACGATCGCGATCACGACGGCGAAGGAGGCGCCGGTGCTGACCCCGAGCAGGCCGGGCTCGGCCAGCGGGTTGCGGGCGGCTGCCTGGAGGACGGTGCCGGCCACGCCGAGCGCGAGTCCCACCGCGAGGGCCACCGCGGTGCGCGGGGCGCGCAGGTGGAACACGGTGAACCGGGAGTCGGAGTCGCCGTCACCGAGCAGGGTGGAGAGCGCCCGTGACGGTCCCACGTCGCCCGCGCCGAGCAGCAGGCTCGCCAGTACGGCGAGCAGCAGTATCGCGCCGGCGGGCAGCAGTCCGCGCAGCAGGAGTGATCGGAATGTCACACCGGGCCTCCCCGTCAGGGCCTTACGTATGGTTAGGCTAACCTCAGAAAAACGGTTCGCCCGTAAACTACCATTTCTCGGAGAACACCCATGCTTGGCACCCGCTTTACCAAGACCCTGCTCGGCGCGGCCGTGGTCGGCGCCCTCTCCCTGGGCCTGACCGCGTGCGGCTCCTCGGGGTCCGGCGGGTCCGCGGGTGACTCCGGCTCCTCGTCCACCGCCGCCGCGAAGGGCGGCAAGCGCAGCATCGACACCGCCTTCGGCGCCGTGGAGGTCCCGGCCGAGGCCAAGCGGGTCGTCGCCCTCGGCGACACCTCGCTGGACACCGCCCTCGCGCTCGGCGTCACCCCGGTCGGCACCAGCTCCAGCCGCGGCGGCACCACCGCCCCCGCCTACCTGAAGGCCGACGGCATCCCGCTGGTCGCCACGGTCAAGGAGCCCAACCTCGAGGCGATCCTGAAGGCCACCCCGGACCTCATCCTGGCCTCCTCCGGCATCGAGAAGTCCCAGTACGACAAGCTCTCGGCGGTCGCCCCGACCATCGTCCCCAAGGCCGGCGACTGGCGCGAGGTGCTCGCCGTGTACGGCGACGCGCTCGGCCACAAGGCCGACCTGGCCGCCAAGCTGGACGCCCTGGACAAGCGTGCCGCCAAGGCTGGCGAGGGCAAGAGCGGCAGCGCCGTGGTGATGCGCTGGATGCCCAACGGGCCGATCGTGATGAACACCACCAACATGCCCGGCGACCTGCTGAAGAAGGCCGGCGCCGGCACCATGCCGATCGCCGACGGCTTGGGCGCCCAGCCCCACTCGGACCCGCTGTCCCTGGAGAACCTCAACAAGGCCGACGCCGACCGGGTGTTCGTCGCCACCCTGAACGCCGAGGGTGAGAAGGCCCTGGAGACCGCCCGCAAGCAGGAGGCGTTCACCCGCCTCAAGGCCGTCGGCACCAACCAGCTCATGGGCGTCGACGGCCAGGTGTGGAGCAGCAGCTCCGGCCCGATCGCGGCGGAGAAGGTCGTCGAGGACATCGAGAAGGCCTTCGGCGCGAAGTAACCGCGCCCGCCGGGGAATTCCCCCCCCCCCCCGGAGTTCTGAAGGGCCGTCACCGGAGCGGATCCGGTGACGGCCCTTCCGCCGCGGGCTCGGCACCGCCGAACGGGTCGGCAGGGGCGACTCAGCCCAGCAGCTTCGCCACCACCCGGTCGAGCACGCGGATGTCCTCCGGCGGCAGCGCGAGCAGCGCGTCGGGCGGGGTGCTGAGGATCCCGGTGGCGATCGCGGCCTTCGCCTCGCCCTCCTCGGTGAGGTGGACCAGCTTGGACCGCCGGTCGACCGGGTTGGTGATGCGCTCGGCGAGGCCGCGCCGCACCAGGTCGTCCACGATGACGCTGGTGTACGGCGGGTCCGCGCCCAGCCGCTCGGCCAGCTCCCGCAGGGTGATCGGGCCGGCGACGAGCCGGCGCAGCGCCCTGACCCGGCTGAAGCTCATGCCGAGGGCTTCGGCGACGCTCTTGCGGCGGTCGTAGCGTTCCAGCACGAGGGCGTTCATCCCCTGCCAGACCCGGGCCGCCGCTCCGGCCTCGCTCCCGCTCCCCTCTGGGTGCCCGCCGCTGTCCAGGCGCTCCATCAGGCGTCCACCATCCCCTTCGTCCGCTCGGCTTCCTCGGCCGCCTCCTCGGCGGCGAGCCGCTGCGCCGCGCGTTCGGCCGTCGCCCGGGCCCAGCGGCCGGAAGTGAGCGTACCGGCGCTGCGATCAATCTCGCTCGCATCGACGCCCACCTCACCGAAACACCACGAGCCCGCACCCGCACCAGCCACTTCGCAGTACTCGGCCCCGCCGAGCTGATGCTCAGCGGGGCCGAGTAACGCCACCCCGAATTAACCAACAGCGTCAGTCCCTCCCGGCGGGGCGCGGCCGTTCGGGCCCGTGGGTCAGGCCTTCTTCACCACGCTGGACTTGAGCTGCATCGCACCGAAACCCTCGACGCGGCAGTCGATGTCGTGCCCGTCGACGCCGTCCACCAGGCGGATGTTGCGCACCTTGGTGCCGGCCTTGATGCCGGAGACGCTGCCCTTGACCTTGAGCGCCTTGACCACCGTCACGGTGTCGCCGTCGCTCAGCACGTTGCCGACGGCGTCCTTGATCACGCGCTCGCCGGCCGGCGCTCCGGCCTCGTCGGCCCCGCCGGGCACCCACTCGTGGCCGCACTCGGGGCAGACCATGAGGGCGTTCATCTCATAGGTGTACTCGCTGGAGCACTGCGGACACGGGGGAAGGTTGTCGCTCATGGGATCAGGATATCCAGGCCGTACGGATCCGGTCCGCGCGGCGATCGGCGAGGTCAGCGGGGGTTGCGCGCGGAGCGGCCGACAGCGGCGCGGACCGCCCGGCCGCCTGCGTTCCGCAGCCTCAGCCCGCGGTGAGCGCGAGCCGGATCCAGCGCTCGGACTCCGCGACCGCCGCCCCCACGTCGAAGGCCTCCGGCGCGGCCGCGGCCTGCACCACCAGCCCCTTGAGCAGCCCGACGAAGGCCGGCGCGAAGGCCACCGGGTCCACACCGGGAGGCACCTCCCCGTCCCGCTGCCCCTGCCCGACCACCTCGGCCGTCCACGCCCGGGTCCGGGCGTCCAGCTCCGCCACCGCGCCGGTCAGCTCCGAGGCCCCGGCGAGCGCCTCGGCCCCCAGCACCACGAAGGCCCGGCCCAGGTCGGTCGGGTTGCGGACGCCCTCCAGGCAGCCGCGCGCGAACCCGCACAGCTCCTCGGCGGCCCCCGCCCCGCTGCGCGCCGGTGCGGCCGACGCCATCGCCTCGGCCAGCGCCGCCTCCTGCAGTCGCGCCAGCAGCGCGGCCTTGGAGCCGAAGTAGTGGGTGGCCAGGCCCCGGCTGAAGCCGGCCTCCTCGCCCACCCTGGCCAGCGTGACCCCGGTGCTGCCGTGCTCGGCGATCAGCCGGGCGGCGGCGGCGATCAGCGCGGACTCGGCGCGGGCGCGCCGCTCGGCCTGGGTGCGGCGCGCCGGCGCCTCCCGGAGCGCCCCGGCCCCGCCGGTTCGGTCCTCATCGTGCGTAGACATGCCACCATGCTAGTGTGAACTTGCTTGTTGAATAACAAGTAACTTCCGGAGCGGCGGGCACTCCCCCGACCCGCCGCCCCCGTGAGAAGGGAAGTCCCGATGACCGCCACGATGCTCGCCGGCCGGCTCGACGTCGCGAAGGGCGCCTTCGCCGTGGAGGAGGTCCCCGTCCCGGCCCCCGGCCCGGGCGAGGTGCTGATCAAGGTGGAGGCCGCCGGCGTCTGCCTCTCCGACGTCCACCTGATCGAGGGCATGCTCAAGCCGCTCTACCTCGAGGGCGACAAGGTCACCCTCGGCCACGAGGTCGCGGGCACCGTGCACACCCTCGGCGAGGGCGTGACCGGTACGGCCGTCGGCGACCGGGTGCTGCTGCAGGCCGGCGAGACCCGCGACGGCGTCGTGCACACCCGCGGCGTGGACTACGACGGCGGCTGGGCCGAGTACGCGCTCGCCACCGCCACCACCCTGGTGCCGATACCGGACGAACTCCCCTTCGAGCAGGCCTGCTTCATCCCCGACGCGGTCTCCACCCCCTGGGCCGCGATCACCGCCACCGGCGCCGTACGCCCGGCCGAGGCGGTCGGCGTCTGGGGCGTCGGCGGCCTCGGCGCCCACGGCGTGCAGCTGCTGCGGGCGATCGGCGCCTTCCCGATCGTCGCCGTCGACCCGCTGCCGGCCGCCCGCGAGCGCGCCCTGGCCTTCGGCGCCGACGCCGCCCTCGACCCGGCCGACCCGGGCTTCGCCGGGCTGCTGCGCGAGGCCACCGGCGGCCGCCCGCTGTCCGTCGCCTTCGACTTCGCCGGGGTCGCCCCGGTGCGCGAGCAGGCCATGGCCACCCTCGGCGAGCACGGCCGCCTGGTGCTGGTCGGCCTCACCAACAAGCCGCTGACCGTCACCAACGGCACCCTGGTCAGCTACCTGCGCCAGCAGATCCGCGGCCACTACGGCTCCGAGGGCCAGGACGTCGTCGACCTGGTCAACCTGGTCCGCGGCGGCCGGCTGGAGTTCTCCCGCTCGGTGAGCGGCACCTTCCCGCTGGCCGAGGCGGCCCGCGCGGTCGAAGCGCTGGAGCACAAGGAGGGCGACCCGATCCGCCTGGTGCTCAAGCCCTGACCCGACGCGCCAGCGACCCGGCGCCGCACCTCCGGACTGAGCCCGGCAGGTGCGGCGCCGCTCCTTCCCGACCGACCCGCGGACGGCCAACTCCGCTCCCCCGTACGGGAAATGGCATGCACGCCACTAGCCAACCGGCCAGTAGCACCCCTACCGTCGACTCTTCCGTGAGACTTCGACGGAGGAGTCCGCCTTGCGGTCACGCCAACACCAACGCCCCCGCCCCCGCTCCCTCCGACTCCCGGCCGCCGCCCTCGCCTCGGCCCTGCTCGTCACCGCCGCCCTCACCACCACCCCCACCGCCGCCGCGCCGGCCCCCGCGACCGCCGCCGCCAACGACTACTGCGGCGGCCACTGCGCCGACATCCTGCCGCCCGGCGAGAACGGCAACGCCACCCTCGCCGACATCCTGCTCAACCGGGCCTTCGGCACCCGCCCCGCGCACACCGACGACCAGCTCGGCCCCTACGCCGCCCTCGCCTCCGGCTACCCCGGCCTGACCGAGGCCAAGCTGCGCGACTTCTTCAACGACGCCTCCTTCGGCGTCCCCGCCGACCAGGTGGCCAGCACCACCAGCCCGCGCCCGGACGTCGCCATCGTGCGCGACAAGGCCACCGGCGTCCCGCACATCACCGGCACCACCCGCTACGGCACCGAGTTCGGCGCGGGCTACGCCGCCGCCCAGGACCGGCTCTGGGTGATGGACCTCTTCCGGCACGTCGGCCGCGGCCAGCTGTCCGGCTTCGCGGGCGGCGCCGCCGCCAACCGCCAGCTGGAGCAGACCTTCTGGCAGGCCGCCCCGTACACCGAGGCCGAGCTCCAGCAGCAGATCGACACCATCGCCGCCCGCGGCGGCCGGGCCACCCAGGCCCTCGCCGACGCCAACGCCTACCTCGACGGCGTCAACCAGTACGCCAAGGAGTCCTACAACGCCCGCACCTTCCCGGGCGAGTACGACCTCACCGGGCACATCGACCCGATCACCAACGCCGGCTCGATCGAACCGTTCAAGCTGACCGACCTGGTCGCCCTCGCCTCCGTGGTCGGCGCCCTGTTCGGCTCCGGCGGCGGCGGTGAACTGGCCTCCGCCCAGGTCAAGTCCGCCGCCGAGGCCCGGTACGGCAAGGACGCCGGGGACGCGGTCTGGGCGTCACTGCGCGAGGCGGACGACCCGGAGGCCGTCCAGACCCTGCACGACGGGCAGAGCTTCCCGTACGCCACCGTCCCCGACCACCCGCAGGGCGAGGCACTGCCCGACCCCGGCTCGGTGGTGCCCGAGCGGGTCGTCTACGACGCCACCGGCTCCGCCGACTCCGCCACCACCGCGGCGAACGGCGTCCTGCCCGGCAACCTGCTCACCGCCCGGCACGGCATGTCCAACGCCCTGCTGGTCTCCGGCGCCCGCACCGACGACGGCCACCCGGTGGCCGTGTTCGGCCCGCAGACCGGCTACTTCGCCCCGCAACTGCTGATGCTGGAGGAGATCCAGGGCCCCGGGATCAGCGCACGCGGCGCCGCCTTCGCCGGCCTGAGCTTCTACGTGCAGCTCGGCCGCGGCCAGGACTACGCCTGGAGCGCCACCTCGGCCGGGCAGGACATCACCGACACCTACGCCGTCCCGCTCTGCACCACCGACGGCTCCCCGGTCACCACCGCCGCCAACTCCTACCTCTGGCACGGCCAGTGCCTGCCCTTCGACCGGCTGGAACGCAAGAACGCCTGGAACCCGACCACCGCCGACTCCACCCCGGCCGGGTCCTACACCCTGGTGATGAACCGCTCCCGGTACGGCCTGGTCACCGCCCGCGGCACGGTCGGCGGCGCACCCGTCGCCTTCACCTCGCTGCGCTCCACCTACCGGCACGAGGCCGAATCCATCATCGGCTTCCAGGAGTTGAACGACCCCGGCGCGGTGCACGACGCGGCGGGGTTCCAGCAGGCGGCGCAGGACATCAACTACACCTTCAACTGGTTCTACGCCGACTCGCGCGACATCGCGTACTACAACTCCGGCAGCAACCCGGTCCGCGCGCCCGGCGTCGACCCCGGGCTCCCCGTGAAGGCCCAACCCGCCTACGAGTGGGCCGACTTCGACCCCGTCGCCAACACCGCCCGGTACACCCCGGCGGCCGAGCACCCGCAGTCCGTCAACCAGGACTACTACATCTCCTGGAACAACAAGCAGGCGAACGGCTACACCTCGGCCGGCTTCGGCAACGGCTCGGTGCACCGCGGCAACCTGCTGGACGACCGGGTCAAGTCCCTGCTCGGGAACGGCGGCAAGGTGAGCCGGGTCTCGCTCACCCAGGCCATGGAGGGCGCCGCCCTGGCCGACCTGCGAGCCGAGGACGTGCTGCCCGACCTGATCCGCGTACTGCGCAGCGCGCCCGTCACCGACCAGGCCACCCTCACCGCCCTGCAACAACTGGAGGCCTGGCTCGCCAACGGAGGGCAGCGGAAGGAGACTTCACCGGGCAGCCACGGCTACGCGGACGCCACCGCGATCCGGGTGATGGACGCCTGGTGGCCGCTGGTCGCCGAGGGCGTCATGCGGCCGGGCCTCGGCGACCCGCTGTTCGGCGCGCTGACCGGCGCCCTCCAGATCAACGAGTCCCCCTCGGGCGGGCAGACCGGCCCCGGCGGCGGCCCGGTGAGCGCCAACGAGGCCATCCCGCACAAGGGTTCGGCCTTCCAGTACGGCTGGTGGAGCTACCTGGACAAGGACCTGCGCGCCGTCCTCGGCGACCGGGTGGCCGGCCCGCTGGCCCGGCCGTTCTGCGGCGGCGGCGACCTCGCGGCCTGCCGGACCGTCCTGCTGACCACCCTGAAGCAGGCCGCCGCCCGGACGCCGGCCCAGGTCTACCCGGGCGACGCGGACTGCGCGGCCGGCGACCAGTGGTGCGCCGACACGATCATCCAGCGCCCGCTGGGCGGCGTGACGGACGCCAAGACCACCTGGCAGAACCGCCCGACCTACCAGCAGGTGGTGCAGTTCCCGAGCCACCGCTGAGCGACACCGCCGGTGCCCCCGGCCGGGGGCACCGGCGGCCGGTCACCTGGACCGCGCCGCGGTCTCGTCCTCGTCGCCCCGCAGGTTGCCGGCCTCGCTCCGCAGCCGCCTGCCCGCGACCGTGTACGTCCTGGCCGTACCCCGGTTCGTCACCCGGCCGCCGACCGCGCCCGCCAGCTCCCCGATGCTCTCCACCAGCCCGGCGAGCGCACCCAGCAGCGCCGCCTCCTCCTTCTCCGGCACCCTCTCGCGGCCGCTGTCCCGCGCCTTCGGCAGCGCGTTCTCCCGCACCTGCCGCTCCGCCTCGCCGACCGCGTCGACCATCGCCCGTATCCCGCTGTCCAATCCGGCCCCCTCGTCTCCCCGTTCCTCCGACGTACCCCGCGAGCCTTCCCACCCCATGCCCCACTTAGGCCCAGCCCGACGCGCGACCCGCGGGAACTGCCCCTAGCGTGGTCCGGGGACCGCCCGACCAGCCCCGGGCCGAGACCCGGGACCCGCACCAGGAGGCATGCCGACCATGACCGCCAACCTCTCCGAACTCACCGGCGACTACGTCCTCGACCCCACCCACACCCGGATCGGCTTCGTCGCCCGCCACGCCATGGTGACCAAGGTCCGGGGCGCGTTCCACCAGTTCGAGGGCACCGCCCACCTGGACGGCGCCGACCCGTCCCGCTCCTCCGGCCAGGTGGTGATCAAGGCCGAGAGCATCGACACCGGCGTGGAGCAGCGCGACCAGCACCTGCGCACCAACGACTTCCTGGACGCCCCCACGTTCCCCGACATCACCTTCCGCTCCACCGCGGTCGAGGCGCGCTCCGACAGCGACTTCCGGGTCACCGGCGACCTCACCATCAAGGACACCACCCGCCCGGTCACCATCGACTTCGAGTACACCGGCAACGCCGTCGACCCGTACGGCAACCTCCGGGTGGGCCTGGAGGGCTCCGTCACCATCAGCCGCAAGGAGTACGGCGTCACCTGGAACGCGGCGCTGGAGGGCGGCGGCGTCCTGGTCGGCGACAAGGTCGTCCTGGAGTTCGACATCTCCGCAGTCCGCCAGAGCGCCTGATCCGGACCCGCCCCGCCCGGAACGGGCCCGGAACGCCCGGAACAGCCGGAACCGGTCCCCCACGAACGGGTTCGCGCCGCGGCCCGCCGAACCGCCGGACCGCGGGGCGGCCGCCCGGCTAGTCTCCTGGCATGCCAACAGAAGACTCCCTCGCGACCGGCCAGCGCTCCCTCGGCGACCCCGCCCTCGACTACCCGCTCTGGCCCCCGCTCACCGCCGGCTGCCCGCGCACCAGCACCGAGGACGTCTCCTACCCCGTCGAGGTCGACTACGCCTACGACAAGGCCGACCCGGCGGGCCTGTTCGCCCCCGCCCCGGTGCGCGGCGGCCTGGAGCGCTGGGCCCCGCTGCTGCCACCGCTGCTCGCGCCGGGCCTGGGCGAGGGCGCCACCCCGCTGGTGGAGGTCTCGCCCGGGGTGTACGTCAAGGACGAGTCCCGCAACCCCACCTGGAGCCACAAGGACCGGCTGAACCGCTGCACCACCAGCGCCGCCGTGGGCGCCGGCGCGCCGGGCCTCGCGGTCGCCTCCTCCGGCAACCACGGCGCCTCGGCCGCCGCCTACGCCGCCCGCGCCGGGCTGCGCTGCGTGGTGTTCACCGGCCCGGACACGCCGCCGAACGTCGACGCCTTCCTCAACGCCTACGGCGCGGTGGTGCTCCCGGTGCCGTGGGAGGCCCGCTGGCCGCTGCTGCGCCAGGTGGTGGACCGGCTGGGCCTGCACCCGGTCAGCAACCTGACCACCACCCACACCGGGCACGCGTACGGCCCCGAGGGCTACAAGACCGTCGCGTACGAGATCTTCCAGGACGTCGGCCTGCCGAGCGCGGTGTTCGTCCCGACCGGCTACGGCGAGCTGCTGTTCGGCGTCTGGAAGGGATTCGTCGAACTGCACCGGCTGGGCCTGACCGCCGGGGTGCCGCGCATCCACTCCTGTGAGACGGCCGCCTCCGGTCCGCTCGCCCGGGCGATCGCCGACGGCCTGCCCGCCACCCATGTGACGGTCGGCCCGAGCGACGCCTATTCGATCACCTCCCCGGTCAGCGGCTACCGGGGCGTGCTCGCGGTCCGCTCGAGCGGCGGCCGGGCGCTGACCCTGGACGACGGCCAACTCGCCGACGCCCAGCGGGAGCTGGCCCGGGCGGGGCTGTGGACGGAGCTGTCCGCGGCGGCCGGTCTGGCCGGGCTGCGCAGCCTCGGCGAGCCGGACCTCTCCGACGGCCCGGTGGTCTGCGTGTCGACCTCCAGCGGCTTCAAGGACAAGGGCGTCGGCACCCGCAGGACCGAGCCGGTCGCCCCCGACTGGGACGCGGTCGAGCGCCGCCTGCGGGCGGCCGGCATCACCGGCTGAACGCACGGTGCTTCACCGCCGCGAGGCGTGCTGTTCGCCTGCCCGTCCCAGCTCGTAAGGTCGCCGTAGGGTCGGTGTTCGCCGAGCGCCAGCAGGCTTGCACCCTCCGTCAACTCCCGCCTCCTGCCGAAGGGTAGCCACCGTGTCGCGTTCCCTCCGCCGCCTGCTGCCGCTCGCCGTCGCCGTCGCGGCGGTGCCCGTGCTCGCCCTGCCCGCCCTCCCGGCGGGCGCCGCCTCGTACGGCACCCCGACGATCACCTTCTCGGCCGGGTACCTGTCCGGCGCCGTCGGCGCCACCGGCGACCCGACCGTGACGGTGACGGTCGCCCAGTCCGGCGCCGCGGCCTCGGCGCTGACCGTCGCCGCCTCGGCGACCACCCGCAGCGCCGTCGCCCGCACCGGCGACGTGACGGTGAGCGGCACCGGCGGCGCCCGCACCCTGGCGGTCGCCGCCCAGGGCGTCGGCTACGCCGACCTCACCATCAAGGTCACCGGCCTCGGCGGCAAGAGCGCCACCCGCACCCTGCACTACGCCGCCTCCCCCGCCGTCCAGTCCTCGGCGACCAGCCGCTACCTGACCGGCTCCAGCGACGCCTCGGCGGCCGTGGACGCGGGCGGCGGCTTCATCGTGGTCGGCGACGACGAGTCCAACACCCTGCGCCTGTACGACCGCAACAACTCCGGTGCGCCGGTCCGCACCTGGGACTTCAGCTCGGCCCTCGGCGTCTCCAAGGAGATCGACATCGAGGCCGCCACCCGGGTCGGCAACACCATCTACTGGACCGGCTCGCTCGGCAACAACAAGGACGGCGTGGTCAAGCCCGACCGGCACACCGTCTTCGCCACCACCGTCACCGGTTCCGGCGCCGACACCCAGCTGTCCCTGGCCGGTTCGTACCACGGCCTGCGCGACGACCTGATCTCCTGGGACGACGCCCACGGCAAGCGCTACGGCTTCGCGGCCGGTGCCGCCGACGGCCAGGCGCCCAAGCAGATCGACGGCTTCAACGTCGAGGGCCTGGAGTTCGCCCCCGGCAGCACCAGCACCGCCTACATCGGCTTCCGCGCGCCGCTCACCCCGGCCGTCACCGGCGGCCGGGCGCTGCTCGTCCCGGTCACCAATCTCCCGTCCCTGGTGAACGGTTCGGCCGCGCACGCGACCTTCGGCGACCCGGTCGAGCTGGACCTCGGCGGGCTGTCCGTCCGCGACATCCGCCGCAACGACCTCGGCCAGTACCTGATCGTGGCCGGCTCCTGGTCCGCCGAGGACAACTCCGCCCCGTACGCGCTCTACCGCTGGAACGGGCAGCCCGGTTCCAAGCCGACCAAGCTGATCGACCTGCCGACCAGCGACTACGGCGCCTGGGAGGCCGTCACGGACGTCCCGGACCTGGACGCCCCCGGCGCCCGCGCCCAGCTGATCACCGACGACGGCTCCGCCGACCTCTACAACGACGGCACCGCCGCCAAGGACCTCACCCACCCCGAGTGGAAGAAGTCCCGCAGCACCTGGTTCCCCCTGGGCTGACCGCGCGCCAGGGCCCTTCGGCACATCCGCCGAAGGGCCCTGCCGCACGTCCGTCCGCTCAGAGCTCGACCAGCACCTTCCCCCGGTTGGCCGAACGGTCCAGGTAGAGGCCGCGGTAGGCCGCCGGGATGCTGTCGAACCCCCGGTGCAGCGTCTCCTGGTACGCCAGCTCCCCGTTACGGACCAGTGCCCCGAGGTCCCGCCGCAGCGCGGCCCAGTTCTCCTCGGTGAACCACTCCAGCGAGAAGATGCCGCGGATCGTGGTGCGCGGGAACATGATCATCGGCAGCAGCCGCGGCCCCGCCCAGTCCCCGCCGACCTGGCTCCCCCACTGCCAGCAGACGGCCACCCGGCTCTCCACCGCGAGCATCCCGAAGACCACGTCGGTGAGCGCCCCGCCGAGGCTGTCGAAGTACCGGTCGATGCCCTCCGGCGCCAGCTCGGCCAACTCCTTCCGCAGCCGCTCCGGCGCGTCGCCGTCGCGGTACAGCAGCACCCCCTCGAAGCCCAGCTCCCACAGCCGCTCCGCCTTCTCCGGCGAGGCCGTGGTGCCGATCACCCGGGCACCCCGGTGCCTGGCCAGCTGCCCGACCAACGAGCCGACCGCCCCGGAGGCCCCGCTGACCAGCACCGTCGACCCGGGGCGCACGTCGAGGAACTTCTCCACCGTCCCCCAGGCCGTCATCCCGGGCCCGCCCAGGATGCCGAGCGCGGTGGTCAGCGGCAGGTCATCGCCGTAGTCGGCGGGGTCCAGCCGGCGGAAGGCCGGGAAGACCATCGGGAAGGTCCCGGTCTGCCAGAAGCTCGGCGCGCCGGTGCTGACCAGGTGGGTGCGCCAGCCGCCGAAGCCCTGCACCAGGTCGCCGACGCCGAAGCGCGCGGCGGGCCCGGCCTCCACCACCTCCATGATCGAGTCCGCGCCCATGTGGTCGCCGATCGGCGTGTCCAGCGCGATGCCCTGGAGGTACGGGTCGACCGAGACGTACCGGGTGCGCAGCAGCATCTCGTCCGCCGCGAGCCGGACGTCCACCTCCTCCACGACCTTCCGGTACATCCGCTCGACGTCCGGCACGCCGTCCACGTGCTCCCGCACGACCCACTTCTCGATCCTCACGAGGTGACTCCAAACTGGCGGTCGGCGGGGCCGACCGGTTCGATGAGCAGGGTGGGCGGCGGTGCGCTGTCGTCCACCTCGGCCCTGAAGGGCCTGCCGTCGTCCCGGCAGATGAACTGGACGACGTGCCGGCCGGCCGCCGCCGCCCGGATCAGCCCGCCGGTCGTCGCCCAGACCCCGGAGAGGTAGAAGTTCGCGAGGCCGGGCAGCCCCGGGCCGTTGCGCTTGACCTCCTCCTCCAGGGTCTCGCCGCTCTCCACGAAGGGCTGCCAGCCCAGCACCGTCCCGTTGTAGTTGCCGGTGTAGCGGACCTGGGTGAGCGGGGTGGAGACGTCCTTGACCGCCACCGCGTCCCGCAGCCCGGGGTGGTGGCCGTCCAGGTACTCGACGATGGTGTCGCGCACCCGGCGCTTCGCCCGCTGGTACTCCCGCCCCCGGCCGACCGGCAGGGTGTGCAGCTCCTCGCCGCGCCGCACCCGGGGCTCCTGCTCCGGCCCGGTGCTCAGCTCCCGCCAGGGCGCGATGTCGCAGAAGTAGCTGGCGTACACCACGGTGGTGTCGGCGGGCGACAGCTCCGGGTAGTGGCGGCTGCGGAACTGGACGTTGATGCTCGGATGCCGGATGCCGGTGAGCCGCTCGGCGACCTCGTCCTCCAGCAGGTAGGTGGTGCACGGGTCCCCGGCCGGGAAGGGCCGGCGCAGGCCGAGGAAGACGGTCACGTAGCCGGGGAAGACCATGCCCGGCTCGGTGATGGTCTGGGTGTACAGCCGGCGGTAGGTGTCGCTCAGGTAGCGGCCCTTGAGCAGGTCCATCATGGTCGTCCGGCCGTCGCAGGCGGCCACCACGATGTCCGCCCGCACCTCCTGGCCGTCGCTCAGCCGCACCCCCACCGCCCGGTCGTCCTCGATCAGGATCCCGGTCACCTTGGTGTTGTACGTGATCTCGCCGCCCAGCCGCCGGTAGCGCTGCTCGATCGAGGTGGCCAGCCCGAGCGAGCCGCCCTCCGGCACCCCGGCCGACTGCCCGGCGTGGCAGGCGAGTTGGAAGTAGTTGGGCAGCACCGGGAAGTTGGGGTGCTTCTCGTACAGGATGAAGTTGAACGCCTCGCGCAGCAGCGGGCTGCGGAACTTCGCCGAGTAGTCGCTCATCAGCACCGTGATCGAGCGCCGGATCACGTTGAAGTACGGCAGGAAGGAGGCCAGCATCCGCGTCCGCTCCCACCGCCCCATCAGCCCGACCGGCTTGAGGAAGGGGTAACGGGCCAGCGCCAGGCGGAACTTGCGCAGCCCGGCGCAGAACTGCCGGATCTGCCGGGCGTCCTCCGGGGCCAGGTCCAGCAGGTGGGCCTCCAGTCGGTCCGGGTCGGAGTAGAAGTAGACCGCCCGGCCGTCCCGGGTGCGCACCACGTTGAAGACGTCGAAGTTGCGCATCCGCTTGCCCTGCAGCGCGCCGAGTTCGAGCCAGATCTGGTGCATCTCGTTGCCCGGCCCGCTGCCCAGCAGCCAGCTGATGCAGCAGTCGAAGGTGAACTCGCCCCGGTCCCAGCCGGTGCAGCAGCCGCCGGGGATCTCGTGCATCTCCAGGATCCGGGTGCGGTAGCCGTTCATCTGCGCGAAGCAGCCGGTGGAGAGCCCGCCGAGCCCGCCGCCGATGATGACCATGCTCTGCCGGCCGCCGGTCGTCGTCCCGCTCACTCCGCCACACCCACTTCCGCCACGCCTGCCTCCGGCACTCCCACGTCCGGCGCTCCCACGGTGGCGCGGTCGAGTTGCGGCAGGCGGCCCCACTTGCCCGCGTGCCAGGGTTCCCGGTTGTCGCTGGGCCAGGCCCGGAACGGCTGGCCGAGCTCCCGGCAGAGGTACTGCGCGGCGAACCGTCCGCTGGTGGCGGCCCGGATCAGCCCGCCGAGCGCGGTCCACTGGCCCGCCATGGAGAAGCCGCTCAGCCCGGGCAGCCGCATCCGGTCCTTGTTGACCAGCCGGTTGGCGGCGTCCTCGGCCTCGGAGAAGGCCTGCCAGGCGAGGATGCTGCCGTAGGTGTTGCCGGTGAACCGCTCGGTGGTCACCGGCGAGGCCACGTCCACGAGTTCGATCCGGCCGCCGAGCCCGGGGTACGTCCGCTCCAGGAACTCCCGGACGAACGAGGCGACTTCCTGCTTGCGCGCCCGGTAGGCCCGGCGGTCGCCGGTCCGCAGGTCCTTCCAGGAGCGGTAGTCGCTGAAGTAGGTGCAGTGCAGCACCGACTTGCCGGGTGGCGCGAAGCCGTCCGCGTAGGAGGACCGCAGCTGCACCACCAGGCTGCGCTGGAGCGAGCCGGGCAGCCGCTCGCCGTCCTCGGGCGTCAGCAGGTAGGTGGTGCTGTGCGGCTCGCCCTCGGGCAGCGGTCCGTCGATGCCGACGAAGGCGGAGACCACGGCCGGGTACAGGTTGCCCGGCTTGTCGAGTAGTTCGCCGTACAGCTTCTCGGTGGCGGGGCTGGAGTAGCGGCCCTCCAGCAGCCGTTCGAGCACCGTCGGGCCGTCGCAGGCGGCCACCACGTGGTCGGCGAAGTGCCGGGTGCCGTCCTTGAGTTCCACCCCGATCGCGCGCCCGTCCTCGATCAGGACGCGCTCGACCCGGCAGCGGTAGCCGATCACCCCGCCGAGCGAGGTGTAGCGCTCCTCGACCGAGCGCGCCAGCCCGAGCGAACCGCCCTGCGGGAAGCCCGCGTTGCCGTTGTGGGCGGCCGCCAGGGTGTAGAGGTACGGCAGCAGCGGGAAGCCCTCGGGTTCCTGGAGGAACATGTTGGGGAAGGCCCGCCGCAGCAGCGGGTCCTGGAAGCGCTCGGCGAAGCCGCTCATCGGGGTGGTGGCGGTGCGCCAGAACAGCCGGAACGCGGGCAGGACAGCGCGCAGGGTGCGCAGCCGTTCCGCCGTGGTGCGCAGCGGCGGCGGGGTGAGCTCCCAGGGCAGCTCCATCGCGGCGTAGCGGCGCAGGTCGCGGCAGAAGGCCCGGATCGGCTTGGCGTCGCCGGGTGCGAGGGCCAGCAGGTGGGCCTCGAGCCGGTCCGGGTCGCCGTAGAAGGTGACGGCCCGGCCGTGTTCGTCGACCACCCGGTTGAAGGTGTCGAAGCGGGTCACCGACTTGCCGTCCAGGGCGCCGAGTTCGCTCCAGACCTGGTGCGCGCCGGTGCCCTCGGCGGTGCCGATCAGCCAGTCGATGCAGTAGTCGAACAGATAGCCGTGCCGGGACCACGCGGTGCAGCAGCCGCCGGGCAGCACGTGCTTCTCGAAGATCCGGGTCTCCAGGCCGCTCATCTGCGCGTAGCAGCCGGTGGCGAGGCCGGCCAGGCCGGCCCCGATCACGATCACCCGGGGCGGGCCGCCGGCGGCCCGCTCCCTGCCGGACCAGTCCGGCCCGCGGTCAGCCGCGGCCATCGGCGGTGCCCCCGGCCAGGATGGCGCCCGCCAGTTCGGCGTTGCGGGCGGCGAAGTCCCCGTCGAGCATCTCGGCGTGGGCGCCGTGCCCGACGTACACCGCGGTGCCCGTGGTGGAGGCGCCGTGCCAGGAGCCCGGTTCGCCGCCCACGTGCACGGAGAGCCGGTCGCGCTCGCAGACCACGTCCAACTGGGCCCTGACCGTTCCGGTGTTGGGCGTCCGGCTGCTGAACTCCAGGTAGTCCCTGGCCTGTTCGAGGGTCTCCTGGGCGACGATCCGCGAGCCGGTGTGGCGGTGCAGGTGCTCGTGGAGTTCGCGTTCGAAGACGGCAAGGTGCTCCTCGCCGAGGTCGAAGGCCTCGGTGACCCGGTAGGCGTCCACCATCAGCACCGAGGCCACCGTGCGTCCGCGCCGCTCCAGCTCCTTGGCCACCTCGAAGGCGAGGTTGCCGCCGAGCGAGTAGCCGAGCAGGACGTACGGCCCGGCGGCGTGCAGCTCCTCGGCCAGGTCCGCGTAGCGGGCGATCTTGTCGTCGCCGGTCAGGTAGTTGAAGGAGGCGATCCGGTGTTCCGGCAGGTGCGCGGCGAGCTGCCGGTAGACCAGCCCGTGGCCGCCGGCCGGCGGGAAGCAGAAGACCGTGTGCTCCTCGGGCGCCCCGGCGTTGAACCAGAGGTAGGGCTCGCCGCCGGCCACCTCGCCGGTGATGATCTGCTCGACGGTGCGGGCCATGCCGTGCAGGGTGGTGACCTTGAACAGCAGGCCGACCGGGATGCTGATGTTGAACTCGCTCTGGAGGTGGTGGATCAGCTCGATGAGCCGGATCGAGCTGCCGCCGAGTTCGAAGAAGTCGTGCTGGAGGCCGACTTCGTCCAGGCCGAGCAGGTTCCGCCAGTGCTCGGCGACGCTGGTCTCGTAGAGCGTGACGGGCGGTTCGTGCTGGGCCCCGGCGGTGTCGGCCTTGGGCTCGGGCAGGGCCGCGAGGTCGACCTTGCCGTTCGGGGTGAGCGGCAGGGCGGGCAGTTCGGTGAGGTAGGAGGGGATCATCACGGTGGGCAGGTGCTCGGCCAGGTGGCGGCGCAGTTCGCGGCGGTCCAGCACGGTGCCCTCGGCGGGCACCACGTAGGCGGCGAGGACGGCCTCGCCCCGGGCATCCTGGCGGACGGCCACGCAGGCCTGGGCGAGTTCCGGGCGGGCGGTGAGGTGGGCCTCGATCTCGCCCAGCTCGATCCGGTGGCCGCGGACCTTGACCTGGTTGTCGATCCGGCCGAGCAGGTGCACCGTGCCCGCGGCGTCCCAGTGGCCGAGGTCGCCGGTGCGGTAGAGCCGCGCGGGCGTGCCGTCGAGGTCCAGGGTGACGAAGCGCCGGGCGGTCTGCTCCGGGTCGTTGGGGTAGCCGGCCGCGACGCCCGCGCCGCCGATCCACAGTTCGCCGGGCACGCCGACCGGGACGGGCTCGCCGTACGGGTCCAGGACGTACACGGCGCTGTTCGGGAACGGGCGGCCGATCGGCACCATCCGGCCGGGTTCCAGCCGGTCGGTGGCGCCCTCGTAGTAGGTGCTGTCGACGCTGGCCTCGGTCAGCCCGTAGGAGTTGACCAGCCGGGTCCGCGGGCCGCACAGGGCGCGCACCCGCTGGTGCTCGGCGGCCTTCCAGGAGTCGGAGCCGACGATCAGCAGCCGCAGGAAGTCCAGCGGCAGGCCCTCGCGCTCGCAGTGGGCCAGCAGCGCGCGGGCCACGGCGGGCACGAACTCGCCGCCGTCCACGGCCTCCTCGCGCATCACCCGGTACAGCCGGGCGGTGTCGAAGAGCAGCTCGCGGTCGACCAGGACGAGGGTGCCGCCGGTGCTGAGCGCCCGGGCGAGGTCGCCGGAGAAGACGTCGAAGGCGGTGCCGGCCATCTGGAGGTGCACCCGGACCTCGGTGTCCAGCCGGTACTCGGCGCGCCAGCCGGCGGTGACGGCGGCCAGGTTGCGGTGGTCGACCCGGACCCCCTTCGGACGGCCGGTGGAGCCCGAGGTGTGGATCAGGTAGGCGGCCCGGTCCGGGTCGGCGGCGGGCAGCGGTACGGCGCCCCCCAGCACGGGCCGGTCCAGCTCCTCCAGGGTGACCGGTGTGGCGGGCAGGTCGGCCGGGAGCGGGCGCCGCTGGTCGACCACCACCAGCGCCGCTCCGGCGTCCGTGACCTGGTGGGCGAGCCGGTCGGCCGGGTGCCCGGGGTCGAGCGGCAGGTAGGCGGCGCCGGCCCGCCAGATCGCCAGCAGGGTGCTGATCAGCTCGGGCGACTTGTCCAGGCAGACCGCGACCACCGAGCCCTCGCCGACGCCGAGTTCGCGCAGCCGTACGGCGGTGCGCTGGGACTGCCGGTCCAGTTCGCCGTAGGTCAGCCGGCGGACGCCGTCCCGGCCGGGCGCGACCACCGCGACCGCCTCCGGCCGCTCGGCGGCGGCCTTGGCGATCAGCTCCGGCACCGGGGTGTCGTGCTCGATCCGGCGCTCGGCGCCGCTGAAGCCGGTGAGGATCTCCCGCCGTTCGGCCTCGCCCAGCATCCGCAGCCGCCCGACCGGCTCGCCCTCGGCGGCGCGGGTCATGGCGTCCAGCAGGTTGCGGTAGTGCGCGGCCAGCCGCTGGACGGTGGCGGGCTCGAAGAGGTCGGAGTTGTACTTGAAGACGCAGTGGAAGCAGCCGTCCGCGCGGTCCTCGTAAGCGGACAGCGTGAGGTCGAACTGGCCTTCCTCCTCCGGGAGTTCGATGTACTCCAGGCGGTAGCCGAAGCGCTCCACGGCGACCTTGTGGGTGAGCAGGATGAACATCGCCTGGAACACCGCGGAGCGGCTCGGGTCGTGCTGGAGCCCCAACTGCTCGACCAGCAGCGGGAAGGGGTACTCCTGGTTGTCCAGCCCGCCGAGCACGCTCTCCCGCACCCGGGCCAGCAGGTCGGCCACGGTCGGCTCCCCGGCCAGGCTCACGTGCAGCGGCAGCGGGTTGACGAAGTAGCCGTAGACCGAGGCGAACTCCTCCTGGGTGCGGCCGGTGACCGGGCTGCCGACCACGATGTCCGGCTGCCCGGACCAGCGGTGCAGCAGCAGGTAATAGGCACTGAGCAGCACCATGAACGGGGTGGCGCCGTTGACACGGGCCAACTCGTGTACCCGGGCGGTGAGTTCGGCGTCCAGCTGGAAGAACTCGGAGGCGCCGTTGTGGGTCTGCACGGCCGGGCGCGGCTTGTCGGTGGGCAGCGCCAGCACCGGCATCTCGGCCGGCAGGTGGCCGCGCCAGTAGTCGAGCATCCGCCGGGCCTCGGGCCCGGCCAGGAAGCGGTTCTGGCGGTTGAGGAAGTCCAGGTAGCGGGCGGGCACCGGGGGCAGCTCCGGGGTACGGCCCTGGCGCAGCGCCTCGTAGACCTCGAACAGCTCCTCGATGAAGGTGAAGGTGGAGATCGCGTCCGAGACGATGTGGTGGACGGCCTTCATCAGCACCCAGCGGTCCGGCCCGCGCCGGAACAGCCGCAGCCGGACCAGCGGGTCCTCGGCGAGGTCGTACGGCCGCCGGTACTCGCGGACGATCAGGTCGTGGATCTCCTCCCACGGCCGGCCCTCGACGTCGAACAGCCCGGTGTCGGCCTCGACCTCCTCCCGGATGCGCTGGACCGGGCGGCCCTCCTCGGCGGTGAAGGCGGCGCGCAGCTCGGGGTGCCGGGCGACCAGGAACCGGAAGGCCCCGAACATCAGCTCCGGGTCGAGCTCCGCGCGGACCTCCACGGCGCCGCCGATGTTGTACGCGAAGCCGTCCGGGTGCAGCAGGCGCAGGAACCAGAGCGCCTGCTGGTTGTGGGTGAGCGGGAAGCGGGACTCGTCGGCGTACAGCTCCACCTCGGCCTCGGCCGGGCCGCCGGCGGCGGCGAGCCGCTCGGCCAGGCCCTCGGTGAGCAGGTCGACCAGGTCGCCGAGGCTGCCGTTGCTGAGCAGGGCCACCACCGGCAGGGCGACGCCCAGTTCGCCGTGCACCCGGGCGCGCAGCTCCATGGCGAGCAGCGAGTCCAGGCCGTGCGCGCCGAGTCTCGTGTCGGCGTCGATCCGTTCGGCGGCGATCCGCAGCACGGCCGCGGCGGCGGCGGTCAGCCGCTCTGCCACCAGCTCCCGGCGGGCCTGCGGGTCGGCCGCGCGGTAGGCGTCCAGGAAGCCGCCGGTCTCGGCCGGGGCCTGCTCGGCGGCGCTCGCCGCGAGGTCGGCGACCAGCGGCGGCGGCGCCGGGTACCAGGCGAGGAAGGTCGGCCAGTCGACCACGGTGGCGACCAGCAGCTGGGCGCGGTCCTGGCCGAGGACGCGCTCCAGGACGGCCGTTCCGGCGTCCGGCGGCAGCGAGCTCATGCCGCGGGCGTCGCGGTAGTGGGCGACCAGGCCCAGCTCCTCGATCATGCCGGTGGCCCACGGGCCCCAGTCCAGGCTGAGCCCGGGCAGCCCCTCGGCCCTGCGGTGGTGGGCCAGGGCGTCCAGGAAGGCGTTGCCCGCCGCGTAGTTGGTCTGTCCGGCGGTGGTGAGCAGCGAGGCGACGGAGGCGAACAGCACGAAGTGGTCGAGCGGTTCGTCGCTCAGCAGCCGGTGCAGCAGGTGGCCGCCGACCACCTTGGGGCCGTAGCCGGCGTCGAAGGCCGGACGGTCCATCTGGGCCAGCAGGGTGTCCTTGACCTGCCCGGCGAGGTGGAACACGCCACGGATCGGCGGGAGTTGGCGCTGCCGGTAGTCGGCGAGCCAGCCCGCGAGGGCGGCCTCGTCGGTGACGTCGACCGGGGCGAGCAGCGGTTCGGCGCCGAGCGCCTGGAGTTCGCGCAGGAAGGCGATCCGCTCGCCGACGGGGGTGTCCGGGTCGGTGTACGCCCACTCCGAGCGCTCCGGCAGGGCGGTGCGGCCGACCAGGATCAGCCGCCGGGCGCCGCGCCGTACGAGGGTGCGGCAGAGCAATCGGCCGAGCGCGCCGAAGGCGCCGGTGACCAGGTAGCTGCCGTCGGGGCGGAGGACCGGCGGCAGCGGGCGGGTGAGGCCCTCGGCCTGCCGCAGCCGGCTGGTGAGCCGGCCGCCGGCCCGCAGCGCGATCTCCTGCTCGTCCCGGGCCGCGAGTTCGGCGAGCAGCGCCTCGGCCTGCTCGGCGGCGTCGACGGCCGGGTCGAGGTCGATCAGGGTGCCGCGCTGGGCGACCAGCTCCTGCTGCCACAGCACCCGGCCGATGCCCCAGGCAGGGGCGCCGAGCGGTTCGACCCGGTCGCCGGGGGCGGCGGGCTGGGTGCCCCGGGTGACGATGTGCAGCCGGCCGTCCGGGCGGGCGGCGGGCAGGGCCTGGGCGAGGGTGATCAGGGAGTAGGCGCCGAGGGTCGCGAGCGGGCCGAGCCGGTCGGCGGTGGTGGCGGCCAGCGCGGGCTGGTCGAGGTTCCAGAGGTGGACGACGGTGCCGAAGGCTGGGTCGAGGTCGGCGAGCAGCCGCCGGACGTCCTCGGCGGAGTCGGGCCGGACGGTCGAGTGCCCCTCACCGTGCCGGTACTCGTCTCCGGGCCGGACCAGGTGGCAGCGGGCGCCGCGCCCGGCGGCCAGGGCCGCCAGGCGGTCGCCGAGGCCGCCCTCGTCGGCGAAGAGCAGCAGGTCGCCGGGGGTCTCGTCGAGGGGCGCCTCGGCGGCGGCCACCCAGTCGACCTCGGTGAGCCAGCCGTCGATGGTGGACAGCCCGACGGAGGCCGGGGCCTGGGCGACGTCGGCGACCCGGAAGCCGGTGACCCGGCCGACCGGGGTGCCGTCCTCGGTGTAGAGCGCGAGGTCGCCGACGAGTTCCTCGCCGCTGTCCCGGGTCACGGTGGCGTGCACCCAGAGCGGGCGGTCGCCGATCGCGTCGAGCCGGACCTCCGCGATCGAGACGGGGAGCCGGACGCTGCCGCCCTCGGGCACCGCCAGCCGGGTGGTGAGCAGGGTCTGGAAGCAGCCGTCCAGCAGCACCGGGTGGAGGTGGTGGTCGGCCGCGTCCGGGCCGAGCTGGGTGGTCGGTCGGATCCGGGCCAGCGCCTCGCCGGGGCCCGCCCACACCTCGGCGATGGCCTGGAAGGCCGGGCCGTAGTCGTAGCCGCGCTCGGCCAGCTGCCGGTAGCAGTCCGGGCCGTCCAGGTGCCGCCCCCGGGCGCGCAGGGCGTCCAGGTCCGGTGCGGGGCCGTAGGAGCGGCGCTGGCCGGTGCGGACCCGGCCGCCCGCGTGCACGGTCGGCTCGCCGCCGGCCGGGGTGGAGGCGATGGTGAAGCGGGCGTCCTCCGGCGCGTAGCCGAGCTGGACGGGGACGGGCTCGGTCTCGGAGAGGAACAGCGCCCGGTTCAGCTCGATCTCGGCCAGCGTCACCTCGGTGCCGCCGGTCAGGGTGCGGACGGCCTGGGCGGCCATCTCCAGGTACCCGGCGGCCGGGAAGACCACCTGGCCCTCGATCCGGTGGTCGGTCAGGTAGGGCAGCCGCTCGGGGTCGAGGGTGCCGGTCCAGCCGGGCTGGGCACTCGCGGTGCGGCGGCCGAGCAGCGGGTGGTCCAGCCGCCCGAGCCGGACCTGCTCGACCGGCTTGGGCTCCACCCAGTACCGGTCGCGCCGCCACGGGTAGGCCGGCAACGGCACCGGGCGGCCGGCCGGGTGCAGCGCGTCCCAGCTCAACTCGACGCCGAGGGTGTGCAGTTCGGCGAGGCTGCGGGCGAGGCGCTCGGGCTCGTCCTGCTGCCGGCGGATCGACGGCAGGGTGTGCGCCTGCTCCGCGCACTCGCGGATCGCGTGGCCGAGCACCGGGTGCGGGCCGAGCTCCAGGAACAGTCCGTGCCCGTCCTCGGCCATCCGCTCGACGGCGGCCCGGAAGCGAACCGGGTTGCGGACGTTCTGCCACCAGTACTCGCCGTCCAGCTCCGGCCCGCGGGCGAGCCCCTCGCGGGCGGTGAGGTAGAGCGGCAGCCGGGCCGCCTGGGGCTTGATGGCGGCGAGCGCGGCCACCAGCTCGCCCCGGATCGGGTCCATCCGCACGCTGTGATACGGGACTTCGACGTCCAGCAGGCGGGCGAAGACGCCCTGCTGGCGCAGCTCCTCGGCCAGTTCGCCGAGGGCCTCGGCGTCCCCGGCCAGGGTCACCGCGGAGGGGCTGTTGACCGCGCCGAGCGAGATCTGGGAGCGGTACGGGCGGATCCGGCGCTCCGCCTCGGCCTCCGGCAGACCGACCGCGAGCATGGTGCCGGTGCCGGCCAGGCGCTGCTGGAGCCGGCTGCGGGCGAGCACCACCCGGACGGCGTCGGCCAGGTCGTAGACCCCGGCCTCGTGGAAGGCGGCGACCTCGCCGGTGCTGTGGCCGACCACCGCGTCGGGGCGCAGGCCGTGGCTCCGCCAGAGCGCCGAAAGCCCCACCTGGACGGCGAAGTTGGCGGGCTGGGCCAGCCAGGTCTCGGCCATCCGGGAGTCCGCCTCGTCGCGGTCCAGCTCGGTCAGCAGCGACCAGCCGGCCTGCGCGCGGATCTCCCGGTCGACGGCCCGCACGGCCTCCCGGTAGACCGGCTCGTGCTCGTACAGCCCCCGGCCCATGCCCCACCACTGCGGGCCCATGCCGGTGAACACCCAGGCCAGCCGGCGCTGCCGGCGCTCCCGGGCGTGGCCCTGGACCACCCGCGGGTGCTCCTCGCCGCGCTCGTACGCGGCCAGCGCCTCGTCCAGGTCCTCCCGGGTGGAGTAGACCACTCCGAGCCGCTGGGGCAGGTGCTGGCGGCGGTGCGCCAGGGTGTGGCCGAGGTCGGCGAGGGGCGTCCCGCCGGCGAGCTCCTGCCGTACGGCGGCGGCCAGTTCGGGCAGTCCGGCGGCGTCCTTGGTGCTCAGCGGCAGCACCGTGCGGGCCGGCTCGGCCACCGGTGCGGCGGGCCCGGGCCGCGGCGGCTCCTCCAGCAGGACGTGGGCGTTGGTGCCGCCGAAGCCGAAGGAGTTGACGCCGGCCCGGGCCGGGCCCCGGTGCTCGGGCCAGTCCACCGGAGCGGTCGGGATCTCGAACGGCAGCGCGTCGAGGTCGATGCCGGGGTTGGGCCGCTCCAGGTTGAGGTGCGGCGGGATGCGGCGGTGCTTGATCGCGAGCGCGGTCTTGATCAGCCCGGCGACGCCGGCCGCCGCCTCGGTGTGCCCGATGTTGGTCTTGACCGAGCCGACGTAGCAGCGGTCCCCGGCGCGGCGGCCGACGCCGAGCACCCGGCCGAGGGCGGCGGCCTCGATCGGGTCGCCGACCGGGGTGGAGGTGCCGTGCGCCTCGACGTACTGGAGGCTGCCGGGCAGCACCCCGGCCTCGGCGCAGACCCGCTCGATCAGGGTGACCTGGGCGTCCGCGCTGGGGACGGTGATGCCGTTGGTGCGGCCGTCCTGGTTGACGCCGGTGCCGAGGATGACGGCGTGCACCGGGTCCCCGTCGCGCAGCGCGTCGGAGAGCCGCTTGAGCACGACCACGCCGACGCCCTCGGCCCGGACGTAGCCGTCCGCGGAGGCGTCGAAGGCGCGCGAGCGGCCGTCCGCGGAGAGGAAGCCGCCCTTGGTCTCGGCGATCGTGTACTGCGGCGCCATGTGCAGCAACGCGCCGCCGGCCAGGGCGAGTTCGGTCTCGCCGCGGAGCAGGCTCTGGCAGGCGAGGTGGACCGCGACCAGCGAGGAGCTGCACGCGGTGTCGATCGAGACGCTCGGCCCGCGGAAGTCGAAGCAGTGCGAGATCCGGTTGGACACCATCGTCATCATGGTGCCGGTGGCGGTGTGCGCCGCGATGGTGGCGAAGTCGAGGTCGGCGAACTGGAGGATCTTCCAGTCGAGGGTGAAGGCGCCCATGTAGACGCCGACCTCCCGGCCGGCCAGCTCGCCGGGGCGCAGGCCGCCGTCCTCCAGGGCCTCCCAGCTGACCTCCAGGAGCTTGCGCTGCTGCGGGTCCATGTGTTCGGCCTCGCGCGGGCTGATCCCGAAGAAGTCCGGGTCGAAGGTGTCGAAGCCGTCGATGTAGCCGCCCCGGCCGCCGATCAGCCGCCCCGGCTTGGCCCGGTCCCTGCTGCCCAGGGTGCCGGTGTCGTAGCGGTCGGCGGGCGTCTCGGTGAGACAGTCCCGGCCCTCGATCAGGTTGCGCCAGTAGGACCGGTGGTCGTTGGCGTGTCCCGGCAGGCGGCAGCCGATACCGGTGATCGCGATGCGTTCGCGGGGCACGGCGAAGGGCGAGGAGGTCATGATCCAATCCGGGGTGGTGATGGCGTGGCGCCGGGGACACGGGCAGGTGGGAGCGGCCGCTCGGGCCGGGTGTCAGACGGACTGCTCGGTGGTCTTCGCCCGGCGCCAGGGGTGCAGCAGGGTGGCGCCGAGTTCGCCGGTGGCGGGGAACGCGGCCGGGTCGGTGAGGCCGACGGCCTTCGGCACTCGGCCGGGCCGCCAGGTGAAGCTCCCGAACACGTGGTCCCAGAGCGAGAGGTCGGAGGCGTAGTGGCCGGCTTCGGCGAGGTCGGTGCTGTGGTGCAGGCGGTGGAGTTCCGGCCCGGCCAGGACGTGGCCGAGCGGACCGATGCGGACTTCGATGTTGGCGTGGACGAAATACCCCTGAGCCAGGACGAATATTCCGACCACGAACACTGAATCCGCCGAGAATCCGATCAGCGCCAGCGACAGTTGCACCACGGACTGCGCGACGAACACGTCCAGGAAATGATTCACGCCGTTGTTCGCGACGTTCACCTTGTCCGGGACGTGGTGCACCCCGTGCAGCCGCCAGAGCCACCTGTTGCGGTGGGACCAGCGGTGCACGAGGTAGTCGCCGAGCGAGCCGACCAGCAGCGCGAGTGGGATCTCCACCGCGAACGGCAGCGCCGGGTGGGCCGGGCCGAGCACCTGCACCAGCGTCGCCACCAGCCCCTGGGCCAGTGCGCCGCCGACCATGCTCAGCGCGAAGTAGACGCTGTACCAGCCGAGTTCACGTCGGCTCGGATGCCAGTCGGTCCGGTACGGGATCACCCGTTCCAGCACCGCCAGGTAGACGAGGACGGCGATCAGGAAGAGCGGGGAGACCCGGTCCGGCCCCCAGCGGAAGTGCAGGGTCGCGACGGCCGTGCACAGCACACCCAGGAGCAGCAGCGGATGGGCGAGCCGGCGGGCAATGGCTGACAGCACGCGCCCCCCGTTCTTCGCGGACTAACGACTGGAAACGTCAGAGACTCTAGCGGGCGACGCGCGCCGTGACAGTCATTCGACGTGTTAACTCCATGAATGACCCGATCGGCGGACTATACGCGCACGAAGTTGACGTCTGTGCGGCGCGAAGGGGGCGCATTGTCGAGAAGAAGCGGGACTTGACGGTGTGTGACAACAGTCGTGCAGATCTTCGAGCGCTGATGTGCGCCCCTTCTGCGCCGCCGCGCGCGGCTACCGATCCGGCCATATCCCACGGCCGGCGCCGCGACTCCAGGAGCGCCCCCGGGTCAGGAGCGGGCCGGCTCCGCCCATCGGTGTGCGGCACGGGGCGCGTGCGCCGCGAGACGGTCGCGCAGACCGCGCAGTTCGTACTCGACCAGCGCGGGCAGCGCGGTCGCGCCGGTCGCCTCCAGGGCGGGGCCGAGCAGGTCGACGGCCGTCGCCGGGTCGTGCGCGCAGACGTGGCAGTCGGCCGCGCGGACGATGAAGAGCAGACGGCTGGAGGGCAGTTGGTCCGGACCGAGCAGGCCGAGGGCGGTCTCGGTGGCGTCCAGCGCCCGGCGGGCCAGCCGGGGGTCGTCGGTGGCGGCGGCGAGGTCGCGCAGCGCGGCGGCCGCGGCGGACTCGACCCGCATCCGCATCGAGGCGATGGAGAGCCAGGGCACGTCGACCTCGTCCTCCGCGCCGATGTGGTCCAGGTGCGACCGGGCCAGGTCGATCTGCCGGACGGTCGCCCGCACGTCGCCGGTGAGCGCGTGCGCCCGGGCCCGGCTGATCCGGCCCATCGCACCGGCCCAGTGCCGGTCCGGGGCGGCCCGTTCGATCTCGCGGGCGTAGCCGAGGGCGGCGACCGGGTCGCCGTCCAGCCGGGCCAGGATGCTCATGTCGCTGAGCGTGCCGACCTGGGTGGCCCGGTCCGCGGCCAGCCCGGCCCAGGTGAGGGCGCGGTCGTAGCAGGCCATCGCGGTGGCGTTGCGGCCGTCCTGCATCCGCAGCGCGCCGGCCGCGTGGGCGTGCTCGGCGGCCAGCCGGACCAGCGGGCCGCGCTGCCCGGCGGGGGCGGTGGCGAGCCTGGCGAGCACCGCGCGCAGGGTGCGCTCGACGGCGGCGACCAGGACCGGGCGGTCGCCGGTCTCGCCGGAGCGCAGGCGGGCGGCGAGCAGGCCGGTCAGGGCGTGTGCGGTGACGGCGTCCAGCGGGCGGGCGGCGGCCGGGTCGGCGAGCGCCTCGGCGGAGCAGAACTCGGCGTGCAGGGCGGCGAGTTCCCCGGGCTCGGGGACGGCGCAGCCCTCGGCGCCGTGCAGCGGACAGAGCAGCCCGTAGTCCGGAAGCCGCGGCGGAGCGGGCGCCGGGGGCGGGGGTGGGGCGGACGGGCCGGACGGTGCGCCGCCCGGCAGCGGGGGCCGGAGCAGGGCGGGCGAGATGGCGTCCGGGTCGCACAGTTCGGCGTTCTCGGCGCGCTGACAGGCGGCGCTCAACTCCCCTGCGGCGCCGAGGAGGTCGTCGATCCGGTCGGCGACCCTGGGGGTGACCCGGCGGGCGCCGTGCTCGATCTTGCTGACCGCGGTGTGGTCGTAGCCGATCCCGGCGCCGAGCTGCGCCTGGGTGAGGCCCGCCCGGCGCCGCCAGTGCCGCAGCCGGGCGCCGAACTCCCGCCAGGCGTCCTGCCCCCGGCCGGTCGGCGGTGCCGGCACCGCCGCCGCAGGGGCCACACGGTTCCGCTGCACGGCTGCCTCCCCGGGCGCGTCGTCCCCGGCCGGCCGCCGGGCCTGTCGACGATTCCAGTGATTCCGACGACTCGGATCAGGAGGACGGTACTCGATGGCCACCCGCCTCGTACATGAGGTGGTCTCAACCACTTGAAGAAAAGCCCAGCTTGACGCAAAGCCGGACCGACGGGCTTGACGGAATTTGCCAACCCCTTGCCCCGCGCGCACCGGGCATTGACCTGGGCATGACGTCGTGTGAGGGTTCGGGCACCCGAGCGCGGACGGCCCGCACGGCCGTCCCCCTGATACGGCCCCGCGGTGTGCCACCAGCCCCTGCCGTCCGCGGTCGAGGACCCCCACATGCGAGGAGCCTCGATGCAACGCAGAGTCACCGCAGGCAGGTTGCTGACCACGGCGACCACCCTGACCGTGCTGGCCGGCATGATCGCCGCCGCCGCGGGCCCGGCCACCGCCGCGCCCACCCCCTCTCCCTCCTCGGCGCCGCCGAGCGCCCTGGCCGCCGCCGTCAACGCCGCCGACGCGGCCGCGAACGCCGGGCTGGACGCGCTGGCCAAGGGCCCGGGCGAGACCTACGAGCGCAAGACCGTCACCCCCTGGCTCGGCGGCCTCTACTCCGTCTCGTACGAGCGCAGCTACCACGGCCTGCCGGTGGTCGGCGGCGACGCGGTCGTCCTCGCCGACTCCCAGGGCAAGGTCCGCGCCCTGCAGTCCGCCGCCACCGGACCGGTCGGCGGCTCGACCACCCCGCAGGTCAGCGCGGCGGACGCGGAGAAGACCGCCCGGACGAAACTGGCCACCGTGGACTCGGCGGACTCCCCCCGCCTGGTCGTCCGGGTCAAGGACGGCACCGGCCGGCTCGCCTGGGAGACCGTCCTCAAGGGCCGCACCGCGTCGGCGCCCAGCACCCTGCACGTCTTCGTGGACGCGGCCACCGGCGAGGTGCTCGACAGCTACGACGACGTCCGTGCGGGCACCATCAACAGCAAGTGGAACGGCCCCGCGCCCGTCACCATCAGCACCACGAGCTCGGGCGGCTCGTACTCGCTGCGCGACCCGAACCGGCCCGGCCTGTCGTGTTCCGACTACAGCACCGGGCAGGTCTTCTCCAAGTCCAGCGACTCCTGGGGCACCGGCAGCGCCTCCAGCAAGGAGACCGGCTGCGGCGACGCGATGTTCGCGGCCCAGAAGGAATGGGACATGCTCCGCGACTGGCTCGGTCGCAACGGGCACAACGGCAACGGCGGCAGCTGGCCGGTCAAGGTCGGCCTCAACGACGTCAACGCCTACTGGGACGGCAGCACGATATCCATCGGCCACAGCCAGGCCAACGAGTGGATCGCGGCGATCGACGTGGTCGGCCACGAGTTCGGCCACGGCATCGACCAGTACACCCCCGGCGGCGCCAACAACGAGTCCGGCCTGGGCGAGGCCACCGGCGACATCATGGGCGCGCTGACCGAGTCGTACGCCAACGAGCCCGCCCCGTACGACTCCCCGGACTACACCGTCGGCGAGATGATCAACCTGGTCGGCCAGGGCCCGATCCGCAACATGTACAACCCCTCGCTCGTCAACAACGACCCGAACTGCTACTCGGCGTCGATCCCGCAGACCGAGGAGCACGCGGCGGCCGGCCCGCTGAACCACTGGTTCTACCTGCTGGCCGAGGGCTCCAACCCGGGCGGCGGCAAGCCCACCAGCCCCACCTGCAACAACTCCTCCGTCACCGGCATCGGCATCAAGGACGCCGGCCGGGTCTTCTACGGCGGCATGCTCCTCAAGACCAGCGGCATGACCTACAAGCGCTACCGCACGGCCACCCTGACCGCCGCCAAGAGCCTCGACGCCACCTGCGCCTTCTTCAACCGCACCAAGGCCGCCTGGGACGCCGTCAGCGTCCCCGCCCAGAGCGGCGACCCCACCTGCACGCCGTCCGGCAACAACGACTTCTCGCTGTCGCTCGGCCCGGCGTCCGGCTCCGTCCAGCCCGGCGCCTCGACCTCGTCGACGGTGAGCACCGCCGTCACCTCCGGCACCGCGCAGACCGTCGGCCTCACCGCCTCCGGCCTCCCGGCGGGCGTCACCGCGAGCTTCAACCCCTCGTCGGTGCAGGCCGGTTCCTCGTCCACCCTGACCCTGTCCGCCTCCGCGGCGGCCGTGGCCGGGACCTACCAGATCACCGTCACCGGCACCGCCGGCGCCACCACCCACACCGCCCAGTACGGCCTGACGGTCGGCGGCGGGGGCAACCCCGGCGGGCCCGCGCCCGACATCGACGTCGCCAAGGTCCAGGCCCACCTGTCCCAGCTGAACACCATCGCCAACCAGAACGGCGGCCACCGCCGGGCGGGCAGCGCCGGGCACAGCCAGTCGATCGCGTACATCAAGGCCAAGCTGCAGGCGGCCGGCTACAACGTCACCGAGCAGACCTGCACCTCCTGCAGCTACCAGTCCAACAACCTGATCGCCGACTGGCCCGGCGGCCCGTCCGACCAGGTCACCATGTTCGGCGCCCACCTGGACAGCGTCTCGGCCGGCCCCGGCATCAACGACAACGGCTCCGGCTCGGCCGTCCTGCTGGAGAACGCGCTCGTGCTCGCCCAGCAGAACCCCAGCCTGACCCGGCACGTCCGGTTCGGCTGGTGGACCGGTGAGGAGCAGGGCCTCCAGGGCTCGCAGTCCTACGTCGGCCAGCTGAGCTCCGCCCAGCGCTCCGCGATCAAGGCGTACTACAACTTCGACATGGTCGGCTCGCCCAACGCCGGCTACTTCATCAACAACATCAACTCCGCGGCGTCGGCCCCGATGAAGGCCTACTGGGACTCGCTGAACCTCAAGCCGGAGGAGAACGTCGAGGGCCAGGGCCGCTCGGACGACTACTCCTTCCAGCAGGCCGGCATCCCGACCTCGGGCTACGCGGCCGGCGCCGACGCCACCAAGACCTCGGCGCAGGCGGCCAAGTGGGGCGGCACGGCGGGCCGTTCCTACGACTCCTGCTACCACTCGTCCTGCGACACCACCAGCAACGTCGACGCGACGGTGCTGAACCGCAACGCCGACGGCGTGGCGTACACCATCTGGAAGACCTCGGTCGGCGGCACCGCGCCCGCCAACGACTTCTCCCTCTCGGTGAACCCGACCACCGCCACCGTCAAGCCCGGTGACACCACCACGGCGACGGTCGCCACCTCGACCACCTCCGGCTCGGCCCAGACGGTCAACCTGACCGCCTCGGGCGCCCCGGCCGGCGTGACCGTCTCCTTCAACCCGTCCTCGGTGCAGTCCGGCGGCTCGGCGACGCTCACCGTCGCCACCGCCGCCTCGACCGCCACCGGCACCTACACCATCACCCTGACCGGGACCGGCTCGGCCACCCACAGCACCAGCTTCTCCCTGGTGGTGGGCAACGACTCGCCGAACCCGGGTGGCACCTGGGCGCCCGGCACCACCTACCAGGCGGGCGACGTGGTGACCTACAACGGGGTCAGCTACCGCTGCCTCCAGGGCCACACCGCCCAGGTCGGCTGGGAGCCGCCGATCGTCCCGGCGCTCTGGCAGGCCGTGTGACCGGGGTGCGCTGACGCCCGGTGAAGCCGCTGCGCCGCGGTCCGTCGAGGGGGACGGACCGCGGCGCAGCCGTGCGCGGGGCGGGGGTCGCGCGGAGCCCGCGCAGCGGGCTCAGCCGGGATGGAAGGCGACCCGGACGGTGGCGTCGAACGGGAGGATCAGCCCGTTGCCGGTCTCCCAGGTCCAGGTCCGCGGGACCAGGAACATCCGGCCGCCGGAGAGGGCCAGCAGCCGCAGCCCCTCGTAGCGGTAGCGGAACCGCGCGCCCTGGTCCACGTCCGGCAGCGCCGTCTCCCACACCCCGGGCCACCCCAGGTGGAGGCGTTCGGGGGTGTCCAGGACGACCGCCGGGCGCCGGTAGAGGTGGTGGGCGAGGTCCTCGGCGTCGGCCGTCCCCTTCTGCTGGGCGTAGTCGCCGACCGCCCAGTACGAGCAGAGCACGATGATCGCCACGCTGACGCCCAGCGCCGCCCGCTCCCCGGTCAGCGGGTACGGTGCGCCGGTGCCGCGCACGTACATCATCCGGGCCAGGACCCCGAGCAGCAGCGCGCCGCCGATCAGCAGCGGGGTGCCCAGCGGGCCGGCGTCGAACACCTCGAAGCCGGCCAGGAGGCCGAGCACCAGCAGCGGGACGACCAGTGCGGCGACCGCCCAACAGGCCCGGCGCACCGTCCGGGCGCCGGCCCCGCCCTTCCCGGCCGCCCTGGTCGCGAGGTGGTAGCCCAGCGCGCCGACCAGCGCCCCGCACAGGGCGACCCCGGCCGGGAGGTAGAGCGCGGGGGAACTGCGGATCAGCAGGTCCTGGGTGGCGAAGCCGATCGTGCCGGCGTCGATGCCGAAGAAGGCGTAGAGCGAACTGGTGTAGGCGTAGCCGAAGAAGAAGAGCAACGCGGTGAGGAGGGTGGTCGGGGCGATCCAGGTGGCGAGCCTGGTGAGCCAGTCGGCCCAGGAGCGCGGCTGCGGCTGCCGCTGCCCGTCCGGGGGTTCCTCCTCGGCAGGTCTCAGGGGGTGCTCCCGGCGCCGCTGGACGGGCTCGACCCGTAACTCGGGGTCGCGCCGTTGCCAGTGGTCGCCCCGTCGTCGGGGCTGACGACGACCACCGAGCCCGCGGCCTCGATCCGCTTGGAGGAGTCGTCGGCCGTCACCGTGAGGCAGACGGTCCGGTCCTTGGTCCCGGGCTTCCACTGCGGGAGCCGGAAATCGACCAGCTCGGTCTTGCCGTCGGTCACTTGCACCTGCTGCGAGGCGGGGGTGGCGTACGACGTGCTGCCGCACTCGGCGACCTTGCTGATCACGGCCGTGAAACTGGTCTTCGACGGGAAGGACAGGCGGATCCGGGCCCTATTGTCGATGCCCTGGACGCTCGCCGAGGGCTCGCCCGCGGTTCGGAACCCGCCCTGGTCCCCCTCGTCCTTGGTCCGCTGGTCGTCCGGCAGGCCCGAGCCGCTGCTCTGGCCGTTCCGGGCGGCGCCGGCCGACCCGGATCCGCCACCGCCGCCGCAGGCCGCGAGGACCGGGACGAGCAGGGCGGCCGCCAGCCACCGGCCCGCGCCGGCAGGCCTTCCCGTTCGGATCCCGCCGCCTCCGAAGTGCCGGGTCCCAGGCATGCGTTCTCCCATCCGCGCGGCGAGCAGGGGCCGGTCGGCCCCGCCGCACCGTACCCGTGCGGGTACGGCCGATCGGGCCGCCGCGCCGCCCCCGGCCGGGTCGGCCAGCCGTTCGGCGCAGCCCGGACGGGCCGCGCGCTGGCATAGAGTCGGACCGCAACCGACGAACCGTCAGCAGAGCGGAAGGACACGACCTGTGAGCACCGAGACCCGTCCGGTACCGGAGCTGGCCGCGGAGGTCGTCGAGCGGTGGCGGGCCGAGGAGGCCGAGCTCGTCGACCTGCTGGCCCGGACCCAGCGCGGTGTCGGCGGCGTCGCCGCCTTCCGGCTCGGCCCGACACCGACCGTCCTGGTCACCGACCCGGCCGCCGTGCAGCACGTCCTGGGCCACCACCCGGACCGGTACGTCAAGCGCTCGCACCGCGCCCGGATGCTGGTCGGGGACGGCGTGCTGTCCGCCACCGGCGACCCCTGGAAGCGCCAACGGCGGGTGCTGCAGGCGCAGTTCACCGGCACCGGGATGCGCCGCTACGAGCGGCCGATCGCCGCGGCGGCGCGCCGCACCGCCGAGCGCTGGGAGGGGTACCGGCGCAGCGGGGCGGCCTTCGACGTCGGCGAGGAGATGCGCGGCTTCGCCCTGGACACCGTCTGGCGGGCGCTCACCGGGCTGCCGCTGGACGACCGGACGGACCGCGAACTCCGGTCGGTGGAACGGGTGGTGGCCGCGATGCCGACTCTGCCCACCAACGCGGCGGACGCCCGGGACGCGGTCGCCGAGGACCTCGCCCGGATCGACGCGGTGGCGCACGCGGCGATCGACGCGGCGCGCTCGGCCGGCCCGACCGAGGAGCCCGGCGTGCTCCGGGTGCTGCTCGACGCGGGCGAGCAGGACCCCGGGTACACCGACCGGTTGATCCGCGACGAGCTGGTCACCCTGCTCGTCGCCGGCCACGAGACCACGGCCACCACGCTCACCTGGCTCTTCCTGCTGCTCGACCGCCACCCCGAGGCCCGGACGGCCGATCCGCAGGCGCTGGTGAGCGAGACGCTGCGGCTCTACCCCTCCGCCTGGCTGCTCCCCCGGCACGCCGTCGAGGACGACGTCATCGCCGGGCACCGCATCGCCGCCGGGACGGACGTGCTGGTCTGCCCGTACCTCACCCACCGCGACCCGGCACTCTGGCCGGACCCGGAACGCTTCGACCCCGCCCGCTTCGCCCACGGCGCGGACCGCCCCGGGCAGCTCGGCGCCTACTTCCCGTTCGGCCTCGGTGCCCGCGCCTGCCTGGGCACCCGGTTCGCGCTGCGCGAGACCACGGCACTGCTGGAACTCCTGCTGCCGATGGGGCCGTTGACGTTCCGCTCGCGGCCGACGGGGGCGGCGTACAGCATCACCGTACGGCCGGACGGGCCGACGCCGGCGGTGCTGGGCTGAGGCCTTCCTACGGTGTGGCGCTGCCCGACCGCGGGTGCTCCGACCGCGGGCCGTCCGGCCGGGCGGGCAGGAAGCCGTCGGAGAGCTCCTCGCCGGCCAGGGCGGCGTCGACCCGGGCACTGATGTGGGCCCGGGTGGTCGGGCAGTCGAGCGGGCGGTCCCGACTGCACAGCAGCATGTGGGTGAGGACGGCCGCGGCGTGCTCCAGCCGGCGGGCGCGCTCGAGCATCCCGTCCCGCTGGGCGTGCAGCAGCGCAGTGCGGTCGGCCGCCCGCTCGCTGGCCAGGACGGCGGCGGTCCCGCTGACCGGGATCATCCCGTCCACGTGCCAGAGCTGGACCAGGGCGAGGCGCTCCAGCGACTCCCGGTCGTAGTAGCGGACCCGGCCGCGGCGGGCGGCGGGGGCGATCAGGCCGCACTCCTCGTAGTAGCGCAGGGCGGGCACCGAGAGGCCGAAGGCCGCCGAGACCTCGGTGATCGAGTGGAGCTCCGCCATCCGCCGCCGCCTCCTTCGGGGTTGCGCCCAGGCCGAGTTGGGCTCGACCGGGTGCGCCGGGACCGGGTTGCGCTCAAGCACGCTTGAGCGAGAACGCTTAGGCAAGCCTAACCTCTCATCGAAGCGAAGGGCTTGCTCCCCATGCCGCTCACCGACCCGACGGCCACCACCGCGTCGGCCACTGCGACCACCACCGCACCCGCCCCCTCCCGCACCCCACGGACCGCCGGGGCCCTGCTCGTCCTCGGTTTCGTCCTGCTCAGCCTCAACACCCGGGTCGCGTTCGGACAGATCGGGCCGCTCGCGCCGGTCGCCGGCTGGGGCCCGGGCACCGTGACCCTGCTCGCCCTCCTGCCGCCGCTGTGCATGGGCCTGTTCGCCCCGCTCGGCGCCCTGGCCCGGCGGCGGCTCGGCGAGGAGCGCGGGCTGTTCTGGGCGAGCGTGCTGCTGCTGGCCGGGGCGGTGCTGCGGACGGCGGGCCTGCCCGGGCTGTACGCGGGCACGGTGCTGGTGGGCGTCGCGGTGGCGGTGGTGAACGTGCTGATCCCGGTGTTCGTCCGGGCCCGCTTCGCGCCCCGGCGGATCGGCACCATGACGGGCGTCTACGCGCTGTCCATGGGCGCCGGTTCGGCGGTCGTCGCCGCGCTGGTCGCGCCGGTCGCGGGCACCTGGTCCTGGCAGGCCGCGATCGCGATCGCCGTCGTCCCGGCGGCCCTGGCGGCGGCCGGCCTGGCGCCGCAGCTGCGGGTCGCGCGGACGCCGGCCGGGCCCGTCGCACCCGCGGGGCGCCGCCGGATCGGGCGGACGGCGCTCGCCTGGAGCCTGACGGCCTTCTTCGGCGTCCAGACCCTGGTCTTCTACGCGACGCTGGCCTGGCTGCCCACCGTCCTGGTCGACGCGGGCCTGAGCCGGACCACCGCCGGCACCGACCAGGCCGTGCTGATCCTCGGCCTCGCCGTCGGCGGCTTCCTCGCCCCGACCCTGGCCGCCGCCCGGAGCGACCAGCGGCCGCACATCCTGGGCGTGGCGGCCGTCTGCGTCCTCGGCCTGCTCGGCCTGGTGCTCACCCCGGCCGGCGGGGCGCCGCTCTGGGCCGCCGTCCTCGGCATCGGCATGGGCGGCGGACAGGCGCTCGCCGCCGTCCTGTTCGCCCGTCGGGGCACCGACCCGGACCACGTCGCCGCGCTCTCCACCATGGCCCAGACCTGGGGCTACCTGCTCGCCGCCACCGGCCCCGCGCTCGCCTCCGCGCTCCACACCGTGAGCGGGTCCTGGGCGGCGCCGCTGCTCGCGATGGCCGGTCTGGTGGCCGTCGGCTGCGTCCTCGGGCTGCGGGCGGGCCGCGCTGTCACAAAGCCGCGCCGCGATCCGTCGGACCGGTGAGCGGGTGGCCGCACGGTCCACCCGGTCGAGCGGTCACCCGCTCATCCGCTCATCCGCTCATCCGCGAGAAGAGGAACACCACGATGAACGCCCGTCCGATCACCGCCGAGGTCCCGCTGCGCCCGCGCATGGCCCAGGACCCGGTGCAGCTCGTCCCCGAGCTCGCCGAGGTCTCGGCCGCACTGTTCAAGGCCACCGGCAACCGGTCCGTCCCCCGCAGCACCATCAGCCTGGTCCAGCTGCGGGCCGGCCAGATCGCCGGCAGCACCTACCTGACCGTCCTGCACAGCGGCTTCCTCCGCAGGGCCGGCGAGTCGGAGGAGCGGATCTCCTCGGTGGCCGGCTGGCCGGACTCCCCCTGGTTCACCGCCCCGGAGCGCGCCGCGCTCGCCCTGGTCGAGGCCGTCCTCCAGCCCAACCCGCACGGCGAGCGGGTGTCGGACGCGCTGTACGCCGAGGTCGCCGGGCACTACGACGACACGGCGCTGACCACGCTCATGCTCGCCATCGGCCAGGTCAACTTCTTCACCGCCATCGCCCTGGTCGCCAAGCCCGTCCCCGGCCGCTCCTTCACCGACCCCTGGGCCTGAGCGGCCGCTACGGCCCGCCCGGCCGATCGCCGGGCGGGCCGTCCCGCTGTCGACCGATCACCCGTCCCGGCATAGGCTGGTCCGCGCCCGAACGGACCTTCGTCCGGTCATCGGGCCGGCGGGCCGACATGCCGGAGGGGGCGTGCCCGCCACCACGGAGGATCGCAGGGGGGACGGAAGCATGTTCGAGGAGCACAGGGACAACCGGCACGACGGGCACGACCGGCACGAGCAGGACGGCCGACTCGCCGACGTCGAGATCGAGTACGACCAGTACGACGATCTGGACGACCTCGACGGGCATGACGGGCACGACGACGGGGCCCCGCGCAGCTCGACCACGCGCCGGGTCGTGATGGTCGCCGCCGGCGGGGTGTTCGCCGCCCTGCTGGCGGTCGGCGGCTACGGCGCCTACAACGTGCTGAACGCCGTGACGGACAACGGACCGGCCGGCGGCGGCCACCAGGGCGCCGGCACCGTGGCGAAGGCCCCGCAGGAGCCGCCGACCGCCGAGCAGGCCGAGTCGACGGCCAAGGAGTTCCTGGCCGCCTGGAGCCGCGGCGACATCCCGGCCGCCGCCGGCCTGACGGACCGGCCGGAGACCGCCCGCGCCGCACTGGCCACGTTCCACGAGCAGGTGGGCGCCCGCTCGCTCGCCCTGACCGGGACGGGCCCCGCGAAGGCCGACGGCCCGAGCGAGCCGGCCCTCGGCTTCCGGGTGAAGGCGGAGTTCGAGGGCACCCCGGACGCCTGGGAGTACGACAGCGTGCTGAGCGTCGTCCGGTCCCAGGACGGGCGGCCCGTGGTGCGCTGGAAGCCGTCCGTGATCCACCCCCAGCTCACCCCGGGCCGGACCATCGGGGTGCAGGAGACGCCCAACCCGGTGTCCAAGCCCACCGACCGCAAGGGCCGACCGCTCGACACCTTCCCGTCGCTGCGCGCCGTCCTCCCCCAGATCGCCCCGCCGGACGGCGCGGCCGCCACCACCGGACGGGCCGTGGTGCTCTCGGGCGGCGGCGAGTCGGAGCCGCTGTTCGTGCTGACGCCGCCGAGCGCCCCGGTGGTCAAGCTGACCCTGGACGCCGACCTCCAGCAGGTGGCCGAGGACGCCGTCAAGCAGCAGGCGGCGAACGGCAATCCGGCCTCGCTGGTGGCCGTCCAGCCGAGCACCGGCCACATCCTGGCGATCGCCAACGCCCCGCAGGGCGGCTTCAACCGCGCGCTCGCGGGCGGCCAGGCGCCCGGCTCGACGATGAAGGTGATCACCTCGGCCGCGCTGCTGGAGGCGGGCGTGCGCCCGGACACCGTGGTGCCGTGCAAGGAGACCACCTACTCCCCGCGCGCCTGGCACAACGACGAGAGCGGCGACTTCCCGTCCTACACGCTCGCGGACGACTTCTCCCGCTCCTGCAACACCGGCTTCATCGACAAGGGCCTGGAGAAGCTCCAGCCCGGCACCCTCGGCACGGTGGCCCGCGACCAGTTCGGCCTCGGCCTGGAGTGGCACATCGGCGTCCCGAGCCGGGACGCCACCATCCCGACGCCCGGGAACAAGGACGAGGCCGCGGCCGCGTACATCGGCCAGGGCCGGATCCAGGTCAACTCGCTGCTGATGGCCTCGGTCGCCGCCACCGTGCAGAACGGGACGTTCCGCCAGCCCGTGCTGCGCGAGGACGCCAAGCGCGTGACGGCGCCGAGCAGGCTCCCCGCCGACGTCGCCCGGGACCTGCGCGCCATGATGGCCAAGACCGCCACCCAGGGCACCGCCCGTACCCCGATGGCCGGCCTGTCCGGCCAGATCGGCGCCAAGACCGGCACCGTCGAGGCCGGCAGCCAGGCCACCAACAGCTGGTTCATCGCCTACCGCGGCGACCTCGCCGTCGCCGCCGAGGTCGAGGGCGGCGGGCACGGCTTCAGCGCGGCGGGCGTGGCCGCGGCCCAGGTGCTGAAGGCGGGCGGCGGCAAGGGCTGAGGCCCGGTCCGGCGCGCGCCGCCCGCGCGCCGCGACCGCACCGCCCGCGCACCGCACCGCCCCGCCCCGTCCCGTCCCGCCCGCGGACGCGCCTCGGCGCGTGCGCGGGCGGGGTGTCACAGGGCGGGCAGCGGGGTGTCCAGGCGGGGGCGGGACCTCAGGCGGGGCCCTCGCCGTGGATCAGGCGGAGGTTCGGCATACCGGGGAACGGCGGGGTGTGCTCCGCCTCCCGCTCGGCGTTCAGGTCGGCCAGCATCCGGACGCCCCTCGCCCGGAACTCGGCCTTGCGCTCCTCGTCGGCCTCCTCTTCGCCCGGGTAGAGGACGATGTGGACGGCCCCCTCCTCGCCGTCCCAGGTGTAGCTGCGGTACGGCGGGATCTCGATCCCGTCGATCGTCTCGATCCCGTCGACGATCTCGTATCCGTCGATCGTCATGACCTCGTCGGTCTTCTCGGGTTCGTCGGCCTTCTCGGGTTCGTCCGTCGCTTCGGGCTCGTCCCTCATGGGGAACCTCCGGTGGTTGTCCTCGGCTGGTCTGCCGCCGTGGACAACGATTCGGGAGCAAGAAGGGCCCGGTGACTCACCGTAGTTCCTCCCTTCCGGTACGAACGCCCCCGTCCGGCAGGGGCGTTCAGCTGCCCGTGATGCGGAAGACCGGGTAGCCGGGGGCGACCCGGAGCAGGTCCTCGGCCGGGGCGTCCGGGCCGATCCCCTCGAAGAACGGGGCGACCTGCCAGTTCCAGCGGCGCAGGTAGGCGCGGAGCACCTCGGGCTTGTCGGCGTCCGGGAGTTCGGTGGCACGGAAGGCCTCGGTGCGGCGGCCGACCCGGAGTTCGCCGGTGCCGGCCGCCCGGAGGTTGCGGACCCACTGGGTGTGGCCGCGCGGTGCGACCAGGTAGCGCTCGCCCTCGTGGGTGAGGATGTTGACGGGGGTGGTGCGCCACTCGCCGCTCGTGCGGCCGCGGACGGCCAGCACCCGGGAGCCCCAGAGGCTGACCCCGGCCTTGGCGAAGGCGGCGACCATGCCGTTGAGCAGCTTGCCGGCGGCGATGCCCAGGCGGGTGGTGGGCGCCTGGAGGCGGGTGGTGGAGCTGGGCAGGTGCTCGGCGCGGGACATCGCGACTCCTCGATTCCGTGAATACCGCTTCTCTTCGAGAGCACTGCTCTCGCTTCGACGTCTTCAGCATGGCATCGGCGGATGAAAGAAACAAGAGCAGTGCTCTCGCTTGTGTGCGGCGCTCCGAAATGTGGCAGTCTGTCCCCATGCCAGCGATCCGGACCGCCCGCGAACGGGCCCGCGAGGAACTCACCCGCGAGATCAAGCAGGAGGCCCGCCGCCAACTCGCCTCGGTGGGCGCCCAGCAGCTGTCGCTGCGCGCCGTCGCCCGCGAGCTGGGCATGGCCTCCTCCGCGCTGTACCGCTACTTCGCCAGCCGCGACGAGCTGCTGACCGCGCTGATCATCGACGCCTACAACGAACTCGGCGCGGCCGCGGAGGGCGCCCTCGCCACCGCCGGGGCGGCCGCGCCGCGCGAGCGCTGGCGGGCGCTGTGGACGGCCACCCGCGACTGGGCCCGGGCCAACCCGCACGAGTTCTCGCTGCTCTACGGCACCCCGGTGCCGGGCTACGCGGCGCCCCGCACCACCGTCCAACCCGCCACCCGGCTGCCGTTCGCCCTGATCGGCGTGGTCCGCGACGCCAGGCTGCGGCCCACCCAGCCCGTCCCGCCGCCGCGGGGCGCGCTGGCCGGGCAACTGACCCGGATCGTCACGGAGTTCGGCCTCGACCTGCCGCCGCACGTCCTCGCCCGGACCATCGGCGCCTGGGTGCAGCTGGTCGGCCTGATCGGCTTCGAGCTCCACGGCCAGCTGGTCGGCTCGTTGGACCCGGCGGACGACTTCTTCGCCTGGACCACCGAGCAGACCGCCGACGCGATAGGGCTCTGACCCGGGCCCCGGGCCCCACGAAGCGGCGCGGCCGGGCGGCCCGACCGGACGCGGCTCAGCAGGCCCGATCAGCAGACCCGATCAGCGGGCCCGATCAGCGGGCCGGCTCAACCGGCCGGCCGCACCCGGCCCGCGCAGGTCTCCAGGTACCGGCGCTCCGCGAGGCTCGCGGTGGCCCGGGCGGCGCGCCGGTAGTGCTCGTACGCCCCCGCCGTGTCGCCGGTCCGCTCCAGCAGGTGCGCCCGGACGGAGAGCAGCCGGTGGTGGCCGGCCATCCGGGCGTCCGCGTCCAGCGCGGCGAGGAGTGCCAGGCCGGCTTCCGGGCCCTCCGTCTCGGCGAGGGCGATCGCCCGGTTGAGGGTGACCATCGGGTTGGGTGCGATCCGCTCCAGGATCAGGTACAGGGCGTGCACCTGCCGCCAGTCGGTGTCCTCGGCGCGGGCCGCGTCGGCGTGGGTGGCGGCGATCGCGGCCTGGAGCCGGTACGGGCCGAGCTCCGGCCCGGCCAGCGCCGCCTTGACCAGCGCCGTTCCCTCCCCGATCAGGTCGCGGTCCCACCGGGTGCGGTCCTGTTCGGCCAGCGGGACCAGGTCGCCGGTGGCCGTCGTCCGGGTCGCGCGGCGGGCGTGGGTCAGCAGCATCAGCGCCAGCAGCCCGGCGACCTCGCCGTCCTCGGGCAGCTGCGCGCGCACCGCCCGGGTCAGCCGGATCGCCTCGCGGGCGAGGTCGAGGCGGTGCAACTCGCCGCCGGAGGTGGCGGTGTAGCCCTCGTTGAAGATCAGGTAGAGCACGTGCAGGACCACCCGCAGCCGCTCCTCGCGCTCCTCCGCCGACAGCGCCCGCCCGGGCTGCTCGAACGAGCCGCCGGCGGCCCTGATCCGCTGCTTGGCCCGGCTGATCCGGGCCGCCATCGTCGCCTCCGGCACCAGGAACGCGCGGGCGATCTCGGCCGTGGTCAGTCCGCCGACCGCCCGCAGCGTCAGGGCCGTCCGGGACGCCGCGGTCAGCGCCGGGTGGCAGCACAGGAACAGCAGGAGCAGCGTGTCGTCGGTGTCCGGCACCTCCTCCGGGACCACCTCGGCGGCCGCCGTCGCCCACTCCCGCTCGCGCCGCGCGCGGTCGCCGCGCAGCTGGTCGATCAGCCGCCGCGAGGCGACCGTCACCAGCCAGCCGCGCGGGTTGTCCGGCACCCCCTCGGACGGCCACTGCACGGTGGCGGCGAGGACGGCCTCCTGCACCGCGTCCTCGCACCCCTCGAAGCGGCCGTACCGTCGTACCAACGCGCCGAGGACCTGCGGCGTGAGCCCACGCAGCAGGTCCTCGAAGTCCGGTTCCGTCATGCCTCCAAGTGTCCGTCGGAGAACATCACCTGCCGCACCTCGACGCCCAGCCCCTCGATCGCGGCGTCCGGGATGCGGCCGGCCAGTTCGACCGCGCGCTCCTTGTCCTCGCAGTCGACCAGGTAGAAGCCGCCCAGGAACTCCTTGGCCTCCAGGAACGGTCCGTCGGTCACCACCGGCTGCCCGTTGCGGACGGTCACCACGGCGGCCTGCGACGGATCGACCAGCGCCTGGGTGAGGACCAGCTCGCCGGACTCCCTGAGCTCCTCGATGAACCGGCCGTGCCCGGCGCCGATCGCCCCCTTCTCCTCGTCGGTCAGCGCGTCCAGCACGGCCGGGTTCAGGTGCAGGCTGATCAGGAACTTCATCTCGTCCTCCTCGGGTTCGCGGGCCCCGGCGGGGCCGCCCTCGACCGGTGGTCGGAGCGGGCGACGCCGTCTTGACGTCCCCCGGCGGACAAATCTCCCACGAATCCCCTCGCACCTCCCGCGCCCCACCGGTCACGGGCCGCCCGCGGGCGGCGGGCGCAGCCGGACGGCCGCCGGGGGGCCAACTTCCGTACGGCAGCCGTCCACTCAACGTGCCGCCGGTCCTTGATAGCGTCGGCCGTGACGCCGCGTCACCAAGGCGTCGCACCACCGACGAAACGAGAGAGCGTCTCACATGGCCCCCAGGACGATCCGCCGAGCCGTCATCCCCGCCGCCGGGCTCGGCTCCCGCCTCCTGCCGCTGACCAAGGCCACGCCGAAGGAGATGCTGCCGGTCGGCGACAAGCCGGTGATTGAGCACACCGTGCGCGAGCTGGTCGAGAGCGGCATCACCGACATCACCATCGTCGTGAACGGCGACAAGGGGCTGATCCAGGAGCACTTCCGCCCCAACCCCGTCCTGGTCGAGCAGCTGCGCCGGGACGGCAAGGAGGCCTTCGCGGCGGCGGTCGAGGAGGTCGGCGAGCTGTCCCGCAAGGGCCACATCAGCTACCTCTACCAGCACGGCCCGTACGGCAACGGCACCCCGGTGCTCAACGCCGCCCGCCACTTCGGGGACGAGCCCTGCCTGGTGCTCTGGCCCGACGACGTCTTCGTGGCGGAGGTCCCCCGCGCGCAGCAGCTGATCAGGGCGTACGAGCAGACCAACGCGCCGGTGCTCGCGCTGATGCCGATGGCGCCCGAGGACTCCTACCGGTACGGCGTGCCGGTGGTGAAGGAGGACCTCGGCGGCGGCTCGCTGCGGATCAGCGGCCTGGTCGAGAAGCCGAAGCCGGCCGACGCGCCCTCCTCGTACGCGGCGATCGGCGGCTACGTCATCACCCCGGGCATCGTCGACGAGCTGCGCGAACTGACCCTCCGCTGGCACGAGAAGCCCGAGGACGAGGTCTACCTGACCGACGCCATCAACGCCTACGCGGCCCGGCGCGCGGTCTACGGGCAGGTCATCGCCGGCACCTGGTACGACACCGGCAACCCCGCCGCCTACCTGCGCGCCCAGTTCGCGGCCGCGCTCGCCAACCCGGAGTACGGGCCCGAGCTGCGCCGGCTCGCCGCGGAGCTCTCCCCCGCCTTGTAGGACGTCCCGCCCGGACGGCCCGTGGCGGGACGGGCCGTGGCGGGACGGTCGTCGGGGCGGATCGTCGGGGCAGATCGTCGGGGCGGCGAAACCGGCGGTCGGGGCGGTCAGTACGCGGGCAGGTCGAAGTCGAGGGCCGCCCGGAAGGCCGCCTCCAGCTCCGGACCGGGCCCTTCGAGGTTCGCGATGCTGTCGACCCGGGCCCGCCGGTCGCCGGTCAGTTCGAGGATCGCCTGGTTGGCGGCCACGTGGTCGCGCAGCCGCCGCTCGTAGGCGGGGTAGGCCGCGCGGTGGTCGCCGTCGGCCGCGTGCAGCTCGCCCGCCAGGACGTAGGCGGCGGTCAGGGCCACGCTGGTGCCCTGACCGGTGAACGGGGAGCAGCAGTAGCCCGCGTCGCCGAGCAGCACGACCCGGTCCTTGGACCAGCGCTCCATCCGGATCTGGGCGACGACGTCGTAGTGGAAGGCGTCGGTCTCCTCCAGCGCCCGGAGGAAGCGCGGCACCTCCCAGCGCGCGTGGGCGGAGCGCTCGGCCACCAGCCGCCGCTGCCGGGCGGGGTCGCGCGGGAGCATCCGGTCGAGCGGCTCCTCGGTGTCGAGGCCGACGAAGACCCGCAGTTCGCTGTTGTCGCGGACGGTCATCGCCATGCAGAACCAGTTCTGGTCGTCGCCGAGCCGGTGGACGACCTCCCAGCGGTCCAGGCCCAGGTGGTTGGGCACGCTCCAGCCGGCGAGGTAGGTGCCGATGGGGTGCAGGTAGTCCGCTTCGGGGCCGAAGACGAGGCGGCGGGTGTTCGAGTGCAAGCCGTCGGCGCCGACCACCAGGTCGAAGGCCTGCTCGGTGCCGCCGCGGAACCGGACCTCGACGCCCTCCCGGTGCTGCACCAGGGTGTCGATCGAGTCGCCGAAGCGGTACTCGACGCCGGGCCCGGCGGTTCCGGTGCCCCCGACGCCCGCGTCCGCCGCGGCGATCAGCCCGGCGAGTTCGTCGCGCAGGATCTCCACGTCCGGGCCGTCGACCGGCCCGCCGGTGGCCGTCCACTCGGTGGTGCGGCGCAGCTCGCGGCCGTCCGCGTCGACCACGGACATCCCGCGCAGGCCGGTCCGACGGGCCCGGATCTCCTCCAGCAGCCCCATCCGCTCGACCACGGTCAGGGCGGTGCCGCGGACGTCCACGGCCTGCCCGCCGCCGCGCAGCGAGGGGGCCCGCTCCACGACGGTGACCCGGAAGCCGTACCGGTTCAGCCAGTACGCGAGGGCGGTGCCGGCGATCCCGGCGCCGGAGACCAGGACGGAGGTGGTGCGCGGGCCGGAGCCCGGCCAAGTGCTGTTCGACATGGTGTTCCTCCCATGGATTGCTCTGCCTCAACACCACTGTGCGGTCCGCCACTTGCAGGACGCGGACACCGCGCTGTCACCGTCGGCGGGACACCGGCACGGCGCTGACAGCACGGCGCCGGGGACCCTGGTTCCGGGCGCCACCGGCCGTTCTCTAGGGTCGACCCCATGCCGAGAACCACACCCCCCCGCCCGCTCGACGTCGAGGCGCTCTTTCCCGAACTGGCGCACCACCGGGGCACCACCACCCGGCTCCATCCGCGCCCCGGACGGCCGGACGCCTCGGCGAGCTCCGTCGGCGGCCCGCTGCTGTGGCCCGCGGACGAGCCCTGGCCGGTCTGCACCGACCCCCACCCGCACGCCCGCGGCCGGCGCCCGGCGGACGTCCACCGTTCCCGGGAGGTCCTGGCCGCGGCCTGGAGCCGCGAGCAGGACCCCGGGCCGACGGACGCGGAACGGCAGCTGCTCAAGGAGCTCGACCGCCGCCACCGCGTCGAAAGCCCGGCCGCGGACGGCCCGTTGCCGCTGGTCGGCCTCGCGCAGTTCTACCGGCGGGACGTCCCCGACCTGCCGCCCGGGCCGAACGGCTGCGACCTGCTCCAGGTGTTCTGGTGCCCCTTCGACGCCCACGGCCCGGGCCGCTGGGAGATGCTGCTCGACCTGCGCTGGCGCCGTTCGTGGGAGGTCGCCGAGGTGCTGGCCACGCCCCCTCGACCGGAGGTCGTCGGCTTCGACGGGTACCTGCCCGAGCCGTGCGTGCTGCATCCCGAGCAGGTGCCCACCTACCCGTTCGCCGGCCTCCTCCCGGAGGACCTGTGCGCCCGCGTCCGCGCCTGGGAGAAGGCCCGGGAGGCTGCGGCCGAGGAGCACGGGGAGGACGACCCGCCGCTCTACCAGTACGACCTGTCCATCCCGCCCGGCTGGCGCGTCGGCGGCTTCGCCTCCTGGCACAGCACCGACCCGGCACCGATGGACTGCCACGACTGCGCGACCCCGATGCGGCTGCTGCTGACCGTCGACAGCTCGGAGTGGGACGGCGGCAGCGGCAGTTGGCGGCCGCTGGAGGACGAGGCCTCGGCGGACGGCCACGGCGTCGTCATGCCGACCGAGGTCACCGTCGGCCGCTGGGGCCTGCTCAACGTCTTCGCCTGCCCCGCCGACCCCCGCCACCCGCACCGCTGGAGCATCCAGTAGCCGGGGCCGCCGCCCCGCCCGCGGCAGGGTGACGTCCGCGGCGCGGCGCCCGGTGACTGCGGACGGAGCGTCCGTCGCCCGCCGTCACCGGGTTCCGGACGGTGTGTCATGAATTCGCAACAGCCCTCCCACCAGGCGCGATACGAATTGCCCGGGCACCGGAGGGCCCGTAGGGTGCTCGAACGCCGTCGCGTGGACGGCTCGGGGGACGCACGAGGGGTGAACCATGGCGCAGGGGTCGGGGTACGCGATCCAGGCCGGCGGGGCCGAGGGGCAGGCGAAGGCGCTGGACAAGGCGTCCGGGGACGAGGGGACGATCGGAACGGCGATCAGCGACCCGGTCTGCTACAGCGCGGACGTGTTCGGGGGCGAGGACGTCGACCCGGCGTACCGCAACTTCAGCAGCGCCTGGCAGGCGGAGACCGCGACGATCAAGAGCGCGCTGAGCGAGCTGGCCGGCAAGGTGCGGGGCTCCTCGAACGGCTACCAGTCGGCCGACGGCAGCGTGGTGAAGGACCTCGCGTCCGCCTCGCGCAGCGGCGACTACCGGCCCTTCGGCTGAGGCGGGGCCGGCGCGCGCCGGACACCGGAGCGGACGGCGGCTGACGAGCTGACGTCCGCAAGCCGATGAGCAGCCGTCGAGCGGCCGATGGGCAGCCGACGGAGGACCGCCGGGCAGCGGCGGGGAACGACACCACGGGCAACGGGTACAGGGGGCGAACGGGCCGTCATGGCAGGCGAATCCACCACGCAGCGCTGCAAGGCGCTGACCGACCGGCTGAAGGACGTCCGCGGGGCGGACAACAAGAACGATCTGATCTCCGCGATCAAGGGCGCGCTGGCGATCCACGCGCCGGTCGGGGACCCGGGCACCATCGAGGCCACCGGCAACCGCTACAAGACCGCGGCCGCCGACTCGACCCAGCTCCACCAGGAGGTCCTGGCGGTCGCCACCTCCGGGCTGCCGGACGTCTGGACCGGTTCGACGGGTGCGAAGGCCGCCGAGGTGGTGGCCGCCGCCGCCCGCGCCGTCGACCAGCAGACCACCGCGCTCTACAACGGCGGGACGGCCCTGCTCGGCCTCGCGGACGCGCTGCGCTCCGCCCAGGGCCAGGACCGCGCCGCGCGGTCCGCGCTCCAGCAGGTGCTGAGCGAACTGGGCGGCGAGCAGGGCTGGTTCGACGAGTGGTTCGAGGACGACGAGGACGAGGCGGCGCGCAAGAAGGCGCAGCAGGCCGCCGTGCCCCAGGTCGACGCGATGCTGAGCGCCGCCAAGCACGCCGACGAGGCGGCCCGGGCGGCGGCCCGCGACCTGAACAAGCTGGCCTCCGAGGCCCGGGCGGGGAAGATGAAGACCAACGCCGTCACCGCCGCCGACAAGCTGGTGCTGGCCGAGACCTCCGGTCCGGACGGCCCGACCGAGCTGAACGAGCTGCTGACCGCCAACGACATGAAGCGGTCCGGCGAGTACCTGGACAAGATGAACGACAAGGACCGGGCGGACTTCGAGAAGCTGCTCGCCGACTCCAAGTCCCCGCAGGAGCGCGCCTATCTGATGAAGGCGCTGGCGGCCGGCCACTCCATGGACGAGATTCGCGCCTTCCAGGGCAAGATCCACGGCAAGGACCCGGAGTGGCTCCGGACGCACCTGACGCCCGTCTACACCGAGGACGGGGACACCAGCAGCGGCGGGCAGCAGGACAACGGCTCCAACCGGAACACGGACCAGGTGACCTTCGACGGCGCCAACTGGAAGCAGGCGGACACCGAGGGCACCTGCGTCGCCTCCTCCACCGTCACGGCCCGGGCGATGGTCGACCCGCTCTACGCGCTGGACCTGACCGGCGGCCCGTCCGGCCAGGAGGACGACCCGGCGGCCTTCCAGCAGCGACTGCTGGCCGAGCAGCACCGGGTGCACCAGGAGGGCGACGGCGGCGCGAACTGGGACGGCATGGGGGCGGACGGCAAGGAGAAGGTGCTGGAGAAGGAGGTCAGCCCGCACACCGGCGCCGACTTCGACTACAAGCCGATGCCGGACAGCAACGCCCGGCGGGAGCTGCTGCCGGACATCGAGAAGGCGGTCGCCGACGGCAAGCCGGTGCCGGTCGGGGTCGAGGGCTACGACAAGGACGGCAAGCGGTCGGGCCACGCGATGATGATCGTCGGCCAGGAGGGCAACATGCTGCAGATCTACAACCCGTGGGGCACCACCACCTGGGTCAGCGAGGACGACTTCGTCAACGGCCGGATGGCCGGGGCCTCGGACGACCGGCTGCCCACCGCCTACGCCGTCCACCTGCCGAAGTGACCGGCGTGGCAAGGGTGTTCACGGCGGCGTCGGCGCGGAGGCCGGCCCGCGGGCCGCTGCGGGCGGTGGCGCTGGCGGCCGTCCTGGCGGCCGGGCTGACGGCCTGCGGGCAGGACGCGCCGTCCGGTCCGGACCGCGGCCGGGTGCTCGGCGCGGAGGAGCGCTCGGTCAGCCTCGCCGTCGGCGAGCGCTTCACGATCGCCGTCCGGGACAACTCCTCGGTCGGCGACCGCTGGAGCGTCGCGGCCCCGCAGCCGGACGCCGCGGTCGCGGCCCTGGTCGCGGAGAAGCTCGACCTCCCCGCGGAGTCGAAGACCTCGGACGGCGTCGGCGGCACCCGCTTCTACACCTTCGAGGCCAAGGGCCGCGGGACCACCGCCGTCACCCTCCTCAACTGCTTCCGCAGCTACTGCAACCTCCCCGCACCCAGCGAAGAGAACAGGAACATGGTCGTGCGCAACACCTACCCGGTGACGGTCCGATGAGCCCCGACGACCGCTTCCGCCCCAGGACCGACGAGGAGCTGCGGCAGCTCGACGTGTCCGCCATGCTCCGCTACGGCCTGGCCTTCGCCGGTCCGCACCGGGCCGCGCTGTTCGGCGAGGGCGCCGTCGCGGCGGCGCTGGCCGCCGACGCGCTGGGGGTGCTCCCCCGGTCGCTCGCCTTCCTCGCCGAGGTGGTGCGCAGCGGCGGCGCCCGCTACGCCGCGGACCTCGCCGAGCCGCTGCCCGGGGCGGAGCCGGCCCGGCTCGCCCGCGACTGGCTGGGCTCGGCGGCCACCACCGTCACCAGCGTCGACGGCGACCAGCTGCTCGCCCGGTGGCTGGACGCCGTCGCGGAGATCCTCGGCATGCGCCGGGACGTCCGGGGGGCCTGACGGGGGGCCTGGCCGGGGATCCGGCCGGGGGCCCGGCGGCGCGTTACTGCTTGACAGGGTGCGTCATACTGTAACGCGCTGGTACGCCCGCGGATCCCGACCCCTTCGGACCCGTCGGGCCCTCCCCCCGCAGCTCGGAGCACCGCATGCACCCCTTCCTCGACCACCCCGGGCCGCTCGCCTTCGCCCACCGGGGCGGTGACCTCGGGCGCCCCGAGAACTCGCTCGCCGCCTTCGAGGCCGCCGTCGCGCTCGGGTACCGCTACCTGGAGACGGACGTGCACGCGACCGCCGACGGTGTGCTGGTCGCCTTCCACGACACGCACCTCGACCGGGTCACCGACCGCGCCGGGGCGGTGGCGGAGCTGCCCTGGGAGAGCGTCAGGCGGGCCCGGATCGGCGGGACCGAGCCGGTACCGCTGCTGGAGGACCTGCTCGGCGCGTTCCCCGGGGCCCGCTTCAACATCGACGTCAAGGCGGCGCCGGCCGTCGGGCCGCTGGTCGAGGCGATCCGCCGGACCGACGCCTGGGACCGGGTCTGCGTCGGCGGCTTCTCCGACAGCCGGCTGGCCGCCGTCCGCGCCGCCGCCGGACCCCGGCTGGCGACCTCGCTCGGCCCGCGCGAGGTGTCCCGGCTGCGGCTGCGCTCGCTGGCCGAATCGTTCCTGCCCGGGCGCGCCTCCACACGGTCCGGAGCGCCGTCCGAAGCCCCGTCCGGGGCCCCGTCCGGGGCGCCGTTCGCCGGGCTGTGCGCGCAGGTGCCGGAGCGTCACCGGGGCGTCCGGGTGGTCGACCGGGCCTTCGTCCGCACCGCCCACCGGCTCGGCCTCCAGGTGCACGTCTGGACTGTGGACGATCCCACACGGATCAGGGCTCTCCTGGACCTGGGTGTGGATGGCATCATGGCCGATCGCATCGACGTCCTGCGGGACGTCCTCGGCGAGCGCGGCTGCTGGACGGACGGCAGTACCGGCTCCAGCACGGTGATGGGAACCCCATGAGCACCACGAACTCGGCGACGCACCTGCCGGACGACCCACCGACCGCCCCCGACGCCGACCCGGCCGCCGCCGACACCGACGCACGCTCCCTGCGCCGGATGCAGTTCGGCTGGTACATCAACGACTGGGCCAACGCCGCCTTCTCGGCCACCGTCCTGACGGTGTTCCTCGGCCCGTACCTGACCACCGTCGCCAAGGACGCCGCCGACGCGGCCGGCAACGTCCACCCGCTCGGCCTGACGATCCGCGCAGGATCGTTCTTCCCGTACACGGTCTCCTTCTCCGTGCTGCTCTCGGTCGCGGTGATGCTGCTGACCGGCACCGTCGCCGACCGCACCGGGCGGCACAAGGAGCTGATGTGCGGCTTCGCGTACGTCGGCTCGCTCGCCACGATGGGGATGTTCTTCCTCGGCGGCGACCGCTACCTGCTCGGCGGCGGGCTGCTGGTGGTCGCCAACATCGCGTACGCGGTCTCGGTCGCGCTGTCCTACGCCTACCTGCCCGGCCTCGCCTCCCCCGACGAGCGCGACAAGGTCTCCTCCAAGGGCTGGGCCTACGGCTACGCGGGCGGCGGACTGCTGCTGATCGCCAACCTGGCGCTGTTCCAGGGCCACGACGCGTTCGGCCTGGACTCCGGCACCGCCGTACGGATCTGCCTCGCCTCGGCCGGCCTGTGGTGGGCGCTGTTCACCATCGTCCCGATGCTGCGGCTGCCCTCCCGGGCCGGCGTGGCCCCCACCGCCCCCGCCGACCCCGCGGAAACCCCGGCCACCGCGCCAGGCAAGCCCGGCAAGCCCGCCGCCGGCAGCCTGCGCGAACTCGGCCGCACCCTGCGCCGGATGCGCGAGCACCCGCTCACCCTGCTCTACCTCGCGGCCTTCCTCTGCTACAACGACGGCATCCAGACCGTCGTCTCCCAGGCCTCGCTCTACGGCAGCGAGGAACTCGGCATGGAGCAGACCTCGCTGGTCACCGCCGTGCTGCTGGTCCAGGTCGTGGCGATCGGCGGCGCCCTGCTGCTCGGCCGGATCGCCCACCGGTACGGCGCCAAGCGGACCATCCTCGGCTCCCTGGTCGGCTGGGTCGTCACCCTGGCCCTCGGCTACTTCATGCCCGCCCACCAGCCCGCCTGGTTCTACGCCCTGGCCTGCATGATCGGCCTGGTGCTCGGCGGCAGCCAGGCGCTCTCCCGCTCCCTCTTCTCCCACCTCATACCGCCGGGCCGGGAGGCCGAGTACTTCAGCTTCTACAAGGTCAGCGACCGCGGCACCAGCTGGATGGGCCCGCTCGTCTTCGGCCTCGCCTACCAGCTCACCGGCAGCTACCGCTCGGCGATCATCTCGCTGCTGGTCTTCTTCGTCATCGGCTTCGCCGTCCTGCTCAAGGTCCCGGTCCGCCGCGCCATCGAGGCCGTCGGCAACCCGGTCCCCGAGCGCCTCTGACCGCTCGCACGACGGACCGGGCCCGGCCGCTCCCCCTGCCTGAGCGGGGAGCGGCCGGGCCCGGTCCTTGAACGGCCCGTGGACGCTTCGTCAGCCGGTGACCATGGTCTTGCCGGGGAGCGTGTTCCAGCTGCTCCACCCGCTCTTCCCCGGCTGGTACGAGGCGTGGTTGAAGGCGCCGTTCTGGCCGGTGGCGAAGAGGTCCAGGGTGCCGGCCGCCGCGTTGAACGTCGCGGTCGGGAAGCGACCGGTGGTGAACCGCCAGTCCCCGATGCTGGTCCAGTCGCTCCACGGCTTGCCGTCGGGCTGCCACGCGGCGCGGGCGAGGACGCCGTTGCCGTCGACCGCGAACAGCGCGAAGCCGCCGGTGGCGGGGTCGAAGACGGCGGTCGGCGAGCCCGCGAACCCGCGGCCGGGGACCTCGTACCAGCCGCTCCACTTCGTCATGCCCGGGGTGTAGTAGGAGTGCGCGACGGCCCCGCTGGTCCGGGTGGCGAAGACCTCCACGACCTTGGTGACCGGGTTGTAGGCGGACGTGGGGCTGCCGGTGAACCTCACGTTGTCGTCCTGGGCGTACCAGGGGTTCCAGTCCTGGCCCGGCAACCAGTAGCTCTGCTTCAGCACGCCGTCGGTGTTGACCGCGAACAGCTCGATGGCACCGGTGGAGGGGTTGTACAGGGCGCTCGGGCTGCCCGTGAACTCCTTGTTGGCCTTGATGTCGTACCAGCCGCTCCACCCCGCCGTGCCCACGGTGTAGTAGGAGTGCGCGACGGCCCCGTTGGTCTGGGTGGCGAAGACCTCCGCGGTCTTCGTCGCCGGGTTGTAGACGGCGGTGGGGCTGCCGGTGAACCTCTTGTCGGTGGGCTGGTAGTACCACTCGACCCAGCCCTTGCCGTCCGGCAGCCAGTAGGTCTGGCAGAGCACGCCGTCGGTGCCGATGGCGAACAGCTCGATGGCACCGGTGGCGGGGTTGAAGACGGCGGTGGGGACGCTCGCGAACCGCCAGTCGCCGCCGACCCGCGTCCAGTCGCTCCAGGTCGTGCCGTCCGCGCTGGAGGAGGACACCACGTGGCGCTCGCTGTCGACGGCGAAGACCGTGGTGGTCTTCCGGACCGGGTCGTAGACCGAGCTGCGGGCGGCCGGGTTGGCGGTGACGGTGTCCCACCAGCCGTCGCGGACCTGGTTGATCCACGCGCCGAGGTCGTCGACCCGGGTGCTGTACGCGCCGGTACGGGTCTCGCCGGCGGGCACGCCCAGGCAGCCGCCCTGCCACGAGCGGGAGGCGACCGCGACCAGCTCGGCCTTGCCGTTGACCTCGCGGATCGCCGGGGCACCGGTGTCGCCCTTGCAGACCGCCGCGCCGCCCGTCCCCGTGATGCCGACAGCGGTCGCGCTCACCGTGTCGAGGCTGAACGCGCCGGAGTGGAGCCGGTTCGGGAGCCACTCGGTCTTGGTGCGCCCGTACCCGGGCACCCGCAGGGTCTGGCCGGCGGTCGGGGCGGTGGTGGCGACCGCGAGCGGGGCGACGCCGGTGACGGGGACGGCCAGGCGGGCCAGGACCAGGTCGCGGTCCTGACGCGGCGCCAGCTCCACCACGTCCGTCACGACACCGGCGCCCGTGGCCAGGTCGGTGCGCCCGACGGTGGCGGTGGTCTTCCACTTCGGCGCACCGGCGGCCAGTGCCTGCGGCTGCGCCGGGTCGTCGGAGAAGCACGAGGCGGCCGTGGCCACCCAGTAGCGGTCCACCAGCGCGCCGGTGCAGACGCGCACGTTGTCGCCGATCGCCAGGCGGACGGTGTAGGCGTAGGAGCCGTCGGCAGGTGTGTCGCCGACCACGGCGCCGGCCGGGACGATGCTGCACAGCGTGCCGGCGGCAGCGGCAGCGGCAGCGGCGAGTACGCCGGCCCGCCGGGAGCGGACCTGGGACTTGCGGGGCATGAGGGATCTCCAGGGAGCGTTCGCGGATCGTTCAGGTCGTTCGGATCGTTCGGGGAGGGCGGCACCCCGCGGGTGCGCGGGGTGCCGGTGGCGCCTTCGACCGGCGGCCGCAGCGGGGCCGCTGCGGGTCAGGGCCGGGTCAGGGGGCGGAGGGGCCGCCGTGGAAGCGGACCCAGAGCGGGCCGCCCTGGCCCTGCGGGTCGACGGACCAGAGCGTGCTGTTGACGTCCCTGACGTAGGTGACCAGGTGCTTGCTGACCGGGTCGACGACGGTCTGCGGGACGGCGTCGGCGGCCAGCGCGGTGCCCGACGGGGTGAGCGCGAACTCAGTCCACTTCCCGGTGGCGAAGTCCAGCGCGTTCAGCCGGTTGTTCGGCCCGTTGACGTACACCACGGTCCGGTTGCCGGCCGTGTCGGCGATCGCGACCGGGTCGGTGGCGGCCATCGCGCCCCAGTCGCGCCAGCCCGGGCCGAACGGGTCGACGGACCACAGGTGGTTGGCGGCGTCGCGGACGAAGGTGGTGAAGTGCCCGGTGGCCGGGTCGACCACGGTCGAGGGGACCGCGTCGGGGGCCAGGGCCGGCGGGATGAACTCGACCCGGCCGGCACCCCGGCGGTCGATGGAGTTCAGCCGGTTGTTCGGCCCGTTGACGTACACCACGATGTGGCCGTCGTTCGGGTTGACGACCGGCACCGGGTCGGTGGCGGCCAGCCCGCCGAAGTCGTACCAGCCCTCGCCCTGCGGGTCGACGGACCACAGGTGGTGGGCGGTGTCGCGGACGAAGGTGACCAGGTGGCCGGTGGCCGGGTCGACGACCGTGCGCGGCACGGCGTCGGGGGCCAGCACCGTCCCGGCGGGGGTGGGGACGAACTCGGTCCACTTGCCGGTGGTGCGGTCGTAGGACCAGAGCTTGTTGTCCGGCCCGTTGACGTACACGATCACGTGGTTGTCGGCCGGGTTGGCGATCGCGGTCGGGCGGGCGGCCGCGTAGCCGCCCAGGTCGGTCCAGCCCTCGTTCTGCGGGTCGACCGACCACAGGTGGTTCTTGCTGTCCTGGACGAAGGTCAGCGGGTGCCCGGTGGCCGGGTCGACGACGGTGAACGGCGAGCCGGTGACCTTCGTCCCCGACGGGGTCGAGTGGCGGACGTTGGTGATCCACACGCCGAGGTCGTCGACCCGGGTCGCGTACGCGCCGGTGCGGGTCTCGGCGGCCGGGGTGCCCAGGCAGCCGCCCTGCCAGGAGCGGGAGGCCACGGCCACCAGCTCGGCCTTGCCGTTGACCTCGCGGATCGCCGGGGCACCGGTGTCGCCCTTGCAGACCGCCGCGCCGCCCGTCCCCGTGATGCCGACAGCGGTCGCGCTCACCGTGTCGAGCGAGAACGCGCCGGTGTGCGGCTTGGCCGGCACCCACTCGTCCTTGGTCCGACCGAAACCGGGAACACGCAGCGACTGCCCGGCCGTCGGCGCCGACGTGCCCACCTCCAGCGGCGTCACACCGTCGACCGGCACGGCCAGACGGGCCATCACCACGTCGCGGTCGGCGCGCGGCACCAGCTCGACCACCTGGGCCGACGTGGCACCGACGGTGGCGGTGGTGTTCCACTTCGGCTTGCCGGCCGCCAGCGCCTGCGGCTGCGCCGGGTCGTCGGCGAAGCAGGAGGCGGCGGTGAGCACCCAGTACTGGTCGATCAGCGCGCCGGTGCAGCCGCGCAGGCTGTCGCCGATGACGATCCGCGCGGTGGTGGCGGAGGTGGTGTCGGCCGCGGCGCCGCCGGAGACGGCGCCGGCCGGGGCGAAGGTGGTCAGCGCGCCGGCGGCAGCGGCCGCGACGGCTGCCAGCACACCCGCCCGCCGCGGGCGGAGCTGGGACTTGCGGGACATGGGGACTCCCCTTCGGGTCGGTGGGTGGGAGCCCGCGGGGGCGGTCGGTCTCGCGCCGACGGCCCCCGCGGGGCACGGGTCCGGGACCCGGGTCAGCCGGTGGTGGCGGCGATGCCCTGGATGGCGCTGCTGGCGACCTCGTAGAAGGTGGTCCAGCTGCCGTCGGCCTTCTTGTCGGCGGTCCAGATCTTGGCGTCGGTGCCGATCGCGAACAGGCGGATGGTGTCGCCGATGGTGGTGGCGGCGACCTGCTTGACACCGAGGACGTCGGGCACCTTCTCGAAGGTGGTCCAGGGGCCGTTGCCGGTGCTGTCGGTGGTCCAGATCTGGCTGTCGGCACCGACCGCGAACACCCGCACGGTGTTGCCGATGGTGGTGGCGGCGATGTGCTGGATGCCGCTGCTGGGGATCGCCTCGAAGGTGCTCCACGTGCCGGCGGTGTAGTCGCCGGTGCTGGTCCAGATCCGGCCGTCGCCACCGATCGCGAACAGGCGCACGGTGTTGCCGACGACGGTGGCGGTCACCTGCTTGATGGCGCTGCTGGGCAGCGGCGAGAACGCGCTCCAGGTGCCCGCGGCGTAGTCGCCGTCCGCACCGTAGATGCGCTCGTCGCCGCCGATGGCGAACAGGCGCACCTTGTCGCCCATGGCGACGGCGGTCACCTGCCGGATGCCGCTGTTGCCCGGCACGACCTCGAACGGCGACCAGGCGCCGGAGGCGTCCCTGGTGGTGGTCCGGATCCGCTGGTCGCTGCCGATGCCGAACAGGCGCACCTTGTCGCCCATCGTGACGGCGCTGACCTGCCGGACGCCGCCGCTGTTCGGTACGGCCTCGAAGGTGCCCCACACGTTCGTGGTGTACGCGCCCTCGTTGGCCCAGATCTGGCTGTCGCCGCCGATCGCGAACAGCCGGCTGGCCGGACGGGAGACCCGCACCTGGTTCACCCAGCCGGCGAGGTCGTCGACCCGGGAGCTGAACGCGCCGGTCCGGGTCTCGGTGGCCGGGGTGCCCAGGCAGCCGCCCTGCCAGGAGCGGGAGGCCACGGCCACCAGCTCGGCCTTGCCGTTGACCTCACGGATCGCCGGGGCACCGGTGTCACCCTTGCAGACCGCCGCGCCACCGGTACCGGTGATGCCGATCGCGGTCGCGCTCACGGTGTCGACGGTGAACGCGCCGGTGTGGAGCTTGGACGGCACCCACTCGTCCTTCGTCCGGCCGAAACCGGCGACGCGCAGGCTCTGCCCGGCGGTCGGGGCGGCGGTGGCGACCGCGAGCGGGGCGATGCCGTCCACGGGCGTGGCGAGACGGGCCATGACGAGGTCGCGGTCGGCGCGCGGCACCAGCTCGGCCACCTCGGCCGACTTGGCGCCGAGCGTGACGGTGGTCTTCCACTTCGGCTTGCCGGCCGCCAGGGCCTGCGGCTGAGCCGGGTCGTCGGAGAAGCAGGAGGCGGCGGTGAGCACCCAGCTGCGGTCGACCAGCGCGCCGGTGCAGGCGCGCAGGTTGTCACCGATCGTCAGACGGGCGGTAGAGGTGTAGGTGTTGTCGGCAGCCTCGGGGCCGACCACGGCACCCGCCGGAGAGACGGCGCTCAGCGTGCCGGCGGCGGCGGCCGCGACCAGCACACCCGCCCGACGGGAACGGAACTGGGACTTACGGGACATCAGGAATTCCCCCCTGAGGAGTGACGAGAAGGTGGTGTCCCGCCGGACGGGCGACCGGACGGCGGCCGGTCCGGCGGGACGCGGTGCGGTGCGGGTCGGGGTCAGCCGGTGGTGGCGGCGGTGATCGCCTTCACGCCGAAGGCACCCCCGGGGACCTCGGTCCACGGCGTCCACTTGCCGGCGTTGTAGTCGGCGTCGCGGGTGTAGACCTTGGTGTCCTCGTTGACAGCGACGAAGTGGACGACGTTGCCCTCGGCGCTGCTGGAGATGGCCTTCAGGCGGTTGTCGCTGACCTTCTGCCACTGCGGGTCCCAGCCGGAGCCGCCGTAGTAGGCGTAGGTGGTGAACAGGTCGCCGGCGCCGCCGATGATCTGGAGGTCGACGGTGTTGCCGCGGGCGGCGGCGGTGATGCCCTGGACGCCGACGGCGCCGCCGGGGATCTCGCCCCACGGGGTCCAGCTGCCGTCGGGCCTGTAGTCACGGCCGTAGACGCGAAGGTCCTCGTTGATGGCGAAGACGTGGACGACACCGTCCGCGGTGGTGGCGCTGGTGATGGACTTCAGCCTGTTGACGCCGACCTGGTCCCAGCTTCCGCGCCAGCCACCGCCCGCGTAGTCGACGTGGGTGCTGTAGAGGGAGCCGTCGGAGCCGATGATCTGGAGGCTGACGGTGCTGCCGCCGCGGACCGCGGCGGTGACGCCCTGGGCACCGCCGGCACCGCCGGGCACCTCGCTCCACGCGGTCCACGCGCCACCGACCTTGCCGTCACGCGTGTAGACCTTGCCGTCGGAGCCGACGGCGTAGGCGTGCACGGTGTCACCGATGGCGACGCTGTCCACGGCGATCGGCGAAGGGCTGCTGGCGGTCGACCAGGAGCCGAGCCAGCCGCCGCCCTTGAAGTCGTTGGCGGTGTTCCACACCCTGTTGTTGATGTCGATGATCTGCAGATTCAGGCCCGCCTTGACCTCCGCCGTGCGGTTGCGCAGGCCCTTCACCCAGTCGCCGAGGTCGTCGACGCGGGAGCTGAACGCGCCGGTACGGGTCTCGGTGGCCGGGGTGCCCAGGCAGCCGCCCTGCCAGGAACGGGAGGCCACGGCCACCAGTTCGGCCTTGCCGTTGACCTCGCGGATCGCCGGAGCGCCGGTGTCGCCCTTGCAGATCGCGGCGCCACCGGTGCCGGTGGTGGCGATGCCCGTCGCGCTCACCGTGTCGAGGCTGAACACGCCGGTGTGGAGCTTTGCGGGCACCCACTCGTCCTTCGTCCGGCCGAAACCGGGAACGCGCAGGCTCTGCCCGGCCGTCGGGGCGGCGGTCGCCAGCGGCAGCGGGGCTATGCCGTCGACGGGCGTGGCGAGACGCGCCATGACGAGGTCACGGTCGGCGCGCGGCACCAGCTCGGCCACCTCGGCCGACTTGGCGCCCACGGTCACGGTCGTCTTCCACTTCGGCGCACCGGCCACCAGGGCCTGCGGCTGCGCCGGGTCGTCGGAGAAGCAGGAGGCGGCCGTGACCACCCAGTAGCGGTCCACCAGCGCGCCGGTGCAGCCGCGCAGGTTGTCGCCGATCACCAGGCGGGTGGCGGCGGTGTAGGTGTTGTCGGCAGCCGCGTCGCCGGAGACGGCCCCGGCCGGAGAGAAGGTGCTCAGCGTGCCGGCGGCCGCAGCCGCGACCAGCACACCCGCCCGCAGGGAGCGGGGCGAGGAGTTGCGAGGCATATGTGTATTCCCAGACGGTGAGGAACGGATGCGCGGGTGGCTGTCAGCCGGTGACGGTCAGTTCGAGGAGGCTGGTCGCGTTGCCGTTGCTGCCCTTGCCGACCGGCTGGAAGCCGTCCTTGGGGACCTCGAGGGTCTGCTGGGTGGTGCCGTCGGTGAGGCCGGCCCGGACGGCGCGGCCGCCGGAGGTCTGGATGGCGAAGACCTGGGGCAGCTCGAGGGTGAGCGACCCGGTGGTGCCGGAGACGGTGAAGCAGATCTGGTTGTCCGGGTTGCCCGGGGCCATGGTCCAGACCTGGATCTGGTTGGGCTTGGAGCATTCGCCGAGCAGGATGTGGCCGTCGCCGCGCAGCAGCTTCACCTTGGTGATGGCGGCGGCGCCGGGGTAGGCGAAGTCCTCGACCGCGGGCGGTGCGGCGGAGTTGTCGGCGGGGGTGGTGTCGGCTGCGGCGAGTGTGGTGGCGCCGGCGAGGGCCGTGGCGGTCACGGCGGCGGCGGCCAGCCACCGGCCTGCGGTGGCGCGGCCGGTCCTTCTGGCCGTGCGGAGGGGGGTGTGGGTCACCTGGGGCTCCATCGGGAAGGTGAGCGGGGAGCGGTGCGGGCCGGTGCTGGTCAGCCGGTGACGCGCAGTTCGAGCAGGGCGGCCGGCTTGCCGTTGCCGGAGCCGCTGCCGATCCCGACGGGGAGGGCGGTGCCCTTGGCGATGTCGACGCTCTGCGCGCCGTCGACGCTGGTGAGCTTGGCGTTGAGCGAGTAGGCGTCGGTGCGGATGCGGAACACGTTGGGCACCTCCAGGGCGAGGTAGCCGGTGGTGCTGGTGGCGCGGAAGCAGATCTGGTTGCCGCCGGCGTTGGGCAGGTCGAAGCTGAACACGCTGATCTGGCTGTCGACGGCGCAGTCGGACAGCACGATGTGGCCGTCGCCGCGCAGCAGCTTGACGTTGGGGTACGGCGCCGGGCCGGGGTAGTTGAAGTCCTCGACCGCCACCGGCGCGGCCGAGTTGTCCGCCGGAGTGCCGTCGGCGGAGGCCAGTGCGGTGGCGCCGAGCGTGGCGGCCACGGCGACCGCACCGCCAACGAGCAAGCGGGACATGCGCTTTGCCATGACTATTCCTCTTCGTTCATCTGGTGTTGCCCTGACGGGCAGATCCACGGATTGGTGCGAACCACCCTTGATGGCAGGCGAACCAACCTGTCGTGATGGCGCGTCATGGGTGATGAGGATGCACGGAATCAACCACTCGGCGCCTTCGTGATCAAGGACGGAATGCGGCCCCATCGAACCAGATGAAACTGACGACACGCCAGGTCTTTCTTCCGGAGACCCCTCCCGAGCAGGCGCTCTGTCACAGTTTCGAATAGCTTGGGCACTTCCTGGCGATGCGCTCGCTTTGCCGAAATATGGGCCCACTGAGGGGGTTTAATGCACGTGTCCTAACTCTCAACTCCTTGACTTCGTAAGCGTTCTGTCGTGACATCATTTGACGTAGGCTCCGCTGCGGCCGGGATTCGGCCGATGTCGACAGTGGAGGTTTTCCGGTGCGCCAATCGATATCCCGCTCGCGACGGCAAGGGAGGGGGAGGCCGCCGCTACTGGGCAGGCTCTCCCTGAGCCTGCTGCCGCTCGCCCTGACGGCCGGTCTGGTGGGATCCGGCATCCAGAGCGCCGTCGCTGCCGAGCCGACCGGCGGGCCGGTCCAACCGACCCCCCGTGAGCGCGCGTTGACCGCGTGGCTCAACGGCGGCCCTCGCGTCCACGAGCTCGCCGAGGCCGCGCTCGCGGGCTCCGACCAGGACGTGAAGCAGTTCGTCGACAACGACCTCGCCGGCACCCAGCGCCTGGACGACCTGCTCGCCGCCACACAGATCTCCAGTGTGGGCGGGCCGAAGGTCCGCGAGGCCGCGGACAAGGCGATCGATGGAACTCCCGACGAGTTGCGCGCCTTCCTGCAGGGCGGTTGGCAGGCGGCGCTCGACGCCGACCGGCGGCTGATGATCACCCGGCTCACCGACCCCGCGATGGGCGCGGGCAGCAACCTGCAGGCTGCCGGTGACGCGGCGCTGCGCAGCAACAACAGTGATGATCTGCAGCGGTTCCTGACCGAGGGACAGTTCCCGGCAAAGGATTCCGACGACCGGCTCAAGCTGGTGCAGATCCTCAGCAACGGCGGCACGAACACCCAGGCGGCGGCGCGTGCGGCGCTGAACGGGTCGATCGAGGACGTGCGCGACTTCCTGGCGGTCGGCCAGTACATCGCGCAGAGCCGTGACCAGGAGCGTGCGAGCATCGCGCAGCTGGTGCAGCAGGCGAAGGACGCGGGCGCGCAGGCGGCGCAGGAGACGGCCGCGGCGATCGAGGCCAAGGACAAGGCGGTCTACGAGGCGCAGAAGGCCATGGAGGCCGCCGCGCTGGCCGCGTCGGAGACGCAGAAGGCCGGCAATGACGCGGCCAAGGCGACGGAGGCGGCGAACAAGGCCGCGACGGCGGCCGAGCGCGCGGGTGCGGCGGCGCGGACGGCGATGGCGGCAGCCCGTGCGGCCAACGCGGGTGCGCGGGCCGCCGCCTACGCGGCGTCGAACGCGGCCGCCGCCGCGGCGGGTGCCCAGCGGGCCGCGGCCGATGCCGAGACGGCCGCGGCCGCGGCCGCCGGTGACCAGGCGAAGGCGCACGAGGCGCGGGTGGCGGCGGATGTCGCCGACGCCGCGGCGAAGCTGGCGGCGGACGCGAACACGACGCTCGGTCACGCGAACGACGCCGCCAAGAGCAGCAAGGACGCGGCGGGTGCCGCGCTGAGCGCGAAGGGCAACGCCGATTCCGCGGCGGGCTCCGCCGAGCAGGCCGGTGCCTACGCGGCCAGTGCCGGCGGGCAGTCGGCGAAGGCCAAGCAGGCCGCGGCGGCCACCCGCCGTTCGGCCGCCGAGGCCGGCCGCGCCGCGGCCGCCTCCCAGCAGCTGGCCGGGGAGGCCTCGACGCAGGCCGCGGCCGCCGCGACGCTCCTGAAGTCCGCGGGCGAGCACGCCGCCGCGGCGGCGCAGGCCGCCCGGTACGCCGCCGAGCACGCCGGCCAGAGCGCGAACGCCGCACAGGAGTCGACCAACCACGCGAACGCCGCCTCGGCCGCCGCCGTGGACGCGCAGCGCGCGGTCGACCAGGCCAACGCGGTCCAGGACCTGGCCCGCCGTACCGAGGCCGAGGACCTGGCGAACCGGACCGCGGCCGCCGTGGAGAAGGCCCGCAAGGCCAAGGCCGACGAGACGGACAAGCAGGCGCAGACCGACCAGGCCGCCCAGCAGGTCCAGCAGGCGAAGGCCGAGGCCGACCGCCTCGCCCAGCTGGCCAACCAGCCCGGCGCCACGCCGGCGCAGGTCGCCACCGACGGCCGCAAGCTCGCCCTGATCTCCCGCAAGATCTCCGGAGACTGGGGAGAGGTAGCGGCCGAAGCAGCCCTCACCGGCCCGGACACGGCCGTCCTCTCCTACCTGAAGAGCGGGCGCCGCGAGGCCGAGGAGCGCGACGCACACGACCGTGCCGTCGAGGTCTACACCGACTCGGGGAACAATGCGGTCCGCGACGCCGCCTACACCGTGCTCCAGGGCGACCGGACCCAGGTCGGCGCGTTCCTGAACAGCGGCCAGTACGAGGCCGCGGCGCCGGAGAACCGGCTGACGATCACCCGGCTCAGCGACAACGCCGGTCCCGCCGTCAAGGCGGCCGCCGACGCCGCGCTGCGGGTCAACACCCCCGCCGCGCTGCGGGCCTTCCTCGGCAAGGGTCTGGCCGACGCGCAGGCCGCCGACGACCGGCTGACCGCCACCCGGCTCGAGGACGCCCCGGCCACCGAGCCCGAGCTCAAGGCCGCGGCGAAGGTCGCCCTCGAAGGTCCCGTGCAGGACCTGCGCGCCTTCGTCGCCAAGGGCCAGTACACGGCTCAGCAGAAGGACCGGCTCACCGCCGTCCACGTCGCCGACGTCAAGGGCCTGATCGCCGAGGCCACCGCGGTCTCCGCGACCGCCCAGAAGAACGCCGCCACGGCCCAGGCCGCCGCCGCCTACGCCCGCGGCGTCGCCGACGAGGCCAGGGGCTACGAGGCCGCGGCGCAGGCATCGGCCAACACCGCCACCGAGCACGTCGCCAAGGCCCAGGCCGCCGCCGACGCCGCCCAGGCCGACGCCACCAAGGCCGCCGCGGCCGCGAAGACCGCCAACGCCGCCAAGGCCTCCGCCAACCGCGACGCCGCCAAGGCCGTCTACTCCGCCAACCAGGCCGAGAGTTCGGCCCGGCAGGCCCGCTGGTCCGCTTCCGAAGCAAGCTCGTTCGCGTCCGCCGCCCGGGCCTCCGCCGAGGCGGCCGGCAAGGACGCCCAGGCCGCCCAGACCGCCGCCGACGAGGCCCACGCCAGCTACGAGGTGAAGCGGGACGCCGAGGAGAAGGCCCGGCTCGCCAGGCTGGAGGCGGAGCGCAAGGAGGCCGAGAAGCAGGCCCAGGCCGAGAAGGAGAAGCAGGACGCGATCGCCGGGATCGAGGAGGAGATCAAGAAGGCGAAGGAGGACAGCGACAACGTCAGCTACCTCTACCACCTCTTCTCCGAGAGCGTCCACCTCACCCTGGACGTCATCGGCGGCGCGGGCGGCGTCATCGCCCCCGGCCTCGCCGACATCGCCGACCTCATCAACTGCGCCTACTACGCCGTCGAGGGCCGCACCACCGAGGCGGTCACCTCCTGCATCGGCGCGATCCCCTTCATCGGCGACGGCGCCGCCGTCGCCAAGCTCGCCCAGTGGGCCAAGAAGTTCGGATCCTGGGGCGAGAAGGCCGTCGAGTTCATCCAGAAGCTCGTCACCCGGCTCCCCACCGAGTGCCTGCTGAACAGCTTCCCGGCCGGCACCCGCGTCCTGATGGCCGACGGATCCACCCGCGCCATCGAGACGGTCCGGATCGGCGACGAGGTCCTCGCCACCGATCCCACCACCGGACTGACCGGCCCCCGCCGGGTCACGGACACCATCTACACCCCGGACGACCGCGACTTCACGGACATCTCCCTGGGTGCCGGGAAGTCCCTGACCAGCACCGACCACCACCCCTTCTGGTCCGAGAACCGGAAGCAGTGGACCGACGCCGCCGCCCTCAATCCCGGCGACGAACTGCGCGACCCGGCCGGCCGGCCCCAGCGCGTCGAGGACGTCCGGCACTGGAATGCCCTCCAGCCCGCCTACAACCTCACCGTCGACGACCTCCACACGTACTACGTCCAGGCCGGCGACCTGCCGGTCCTGGTCCACAACGCGAAGAACTACTGCCCGAAGCGGCTCGCCCTCGGTGTCACCATAAACGACAAGGGCGACTTCATCCTGAAGGACTTCGCCGAGAAGGTTGTCAATGCGAAGGCCTACCACCACTTCCCCAGGGGCACCAACTGGATGGAGACCGTCCGCGAGGCGCTCACTCCGGGGAAGAAGACCGAGATCTTCTTCAACCTCGACGAGATCGGGAAGGCGAACGCCCGGGAGTGGGCCGAGAAGTTCGGCGACCTCGCGACCCCCGACGAGCACTGGACGGCCTGGGAGCTGAAAATGATCAGGGAATCGCCCAAGGAGGTGCGGGACCGCGTGAAGTGGTACGAGAACGGGGTCGAGACGACGAGCCCCTTCGACTGAGACGAACCCCCTTCGAACGCGCGGTCGTTGAGCTGCTGACCATGCGCCCGACCTACGGGTGCGACGGATTGTCCGCCTAGGCTCGGGGAACGTGCTCGAAGCCGCCATCGCCGCACGCTCGATTTCCGATCGGTCCCAGGAGCCCGCCAGAGTCCGCTCTGGCGGGCTCCTGCTGGTCCTGACAGGTGGCACAAGTGACGGACGTGTCGGGAGGATCGCGCAATCACCGTGCGGGACGGTCGGGTCCCGACTGAGGACCTCCGGGAGTCGGCCTCCGTATAGGTGCTCCGCTGGACCCGTCACCGGTGGTGGCACGTCGGCCCCCTCCGAGATCGGAGGGGGCCGGGGAGTCGCTCCCGGCCGGGATCAGCAGCCGATGTAGCGCATACTGAGGCCGGTGATGTGGGTGCCCGAGGGCGCGTAGAGGGTGATGGCGCGGGACTTGCCCTTGCCGCCGGCCCAGTCGCTGTCGACGTGGCCGCCGTTGGAGATGCTGCCGCGCACGTACGGACAGCGGCCGTCCGCCTTGGTGTCGTGCACCGTGCCGACGACCTTGGTGTTGTAGTTGCACCACTTGCCGTTGGCGTAGCCCTCGCCGGAGCTGATGCTCCAGTTCTGGGTGCACGAGTCGGCGGGCAGCGCGGCGTGGGCGCCGACGGCCGGGAGCAGCACGGCGGCGAGGGTCAGAGCGGCGACGGCGGCTCCGTGGACGGCGAGACGGCGCTTGGACATGGCGGTACCTCCACACGGGGTTCACGGTGGGCATCCGGAGGCCGGGGTGGCGGGGCACCAGGACATCGGCGGCGGCGCACGGAGCGCGGCACGACCGGCACCCGCCCTCGGCGTTCCACCGAGCGTGACGTATTCGAACGACCGTCGTCAACGCCGGAGTCGGCCACGAGCGGCGGCGGTCCACCCCTGCGGCACCGGGGTGGTACGGGCGCCCCAAGGGTACGTCCCGCACCATGGGGGTGAGGTGGGACGGTCGTCCACGTGCGCGAACCTCGACCCGAGGTTCGCCAGTCGGGCGCCGGACAGCCACCGGGGCCGACGGTGAGCAGGTCTCCGGGCGGGCCGTTCCGCTGACGCCTCCCGGCCGGGCGGGCCGGTCACAGGGGCCCGGTATCGATCCTGACGAGGGTCTGCCGCACGGTGCCGTCCGGCTCGTACACGGTGCGGTACAGGTACGGGACACCCGAGCCGTCGAACACGGCGATGCCGTCCTCGACGACCGCCCGCTGCTCGGCGATGGCCCGGAGCCGGCCGTCCGAGTCCGGCGGCAGCTCCGGCTGCGGGGGGCGGCGGTGTCGCCCGGCCATGGCGGCCCTCACTTTCGCTCTGTGCGGGCCACCCTCCAGGGGCCCTCCGGCGGCAGCGTAGACCCCGGCGGTCACCACCAGTCCTCTAGCTCTTCTGGGCACGGTGGGCGGCGACGCGGACGCGGGTGGCGCAGCGGGGGGTGCAGTAGCGCTGTGGGGTGCGGCGGCCGGTGTCGATGAAGAAGCGTCCGCAGCCCGGGGCGGCGCAGCGGCCCCAGGCGCAGGTGCCGCGTTCGCTGAGCCACAGGCCGAGGGCGAGGGCGGCGGTGGAGAGCAGCCAGTGGGTGAGGCCGGCGTCGGCGGGGGCGCGGGTGTGCAGGGACCAGGGCCGGCCGGGGAGGCGGACCAGGCGGGGGCGGGGCGGGTGGCGGTCGAGCAGGGTGTTGATCAGGTCGGCGGCGTGGTCCGGGTCGTCGGTTTCGAGGACGGCGGTCACCTTGGCGGTGGCCTGGCGCAGTTCGTGGGCGTCGGCGTCGGTGAGCCGGAGGGGCGGGCCGCCGTGGCGGTCCAGGAGGGCCTGGAGTTCGGCGGCGCCCGTGTCGGGGTCTTCGCGGACGGTGTTCGCGAGGTCGGTGAGGAAGTGGAGGCCGCGGGGGTTGCCGTCGTCGCCGTCCTGGAGCCGGGACTGGGGTTGGGGTTGAGGCTGGGACTGGGACTGCGCCATGGGGGTCGCCTCGCGAGGTCTGGGAGGGTGCCGTCCGGACCATGGTAACGTCAAAATGACCCAGTAGGCGTTACTGAGGAGTGGTGGCATGCGATACCCCGGGACCACACCCGTACTCATCGTCGGTGGCGGACCGGTCGGCCTGACCCTGTCCGTCCTGCTGTCCGGCCACGGCGTGCCGCACCTGCTGGTCGAGGCGCACCCGGACACCTCGCGCCACCCCAAGGCCCGTGGGGTGTCGGCGCGTTCGATGGAGGTCTTCCGGCGGTGCGGACTAGAGGAGGAGGTCCGGCGGGCCGGCCTCCCGGCCTCGCAGGTGTTCTTCTACCGGGGCCGCAGCCTGGTCGACCCGGACTTCGTCCGCACCGGCGTGGCGGCCGGCACGACGGAGGACGCCGGGCGCACCCCTACCCCCGGGCTGATCTGCTCGCAGGACGCCCTTGAGGCCGTCCTGCTCCGACGGGCCCGCCAACTCGCCCCGGACGGCGTCCGGTTCGCCACCCGTCTGCTCTCCCTCACCCCACGGGACGGACACGTCCAGGCCCTGCTGGAGGACCGCACCACCGGCGAGCGCCACACCGTGCGCGCCGACTGGCTGGTCGGCTGCGACGGCGCGTCGAGCACCGTCCGCACGGCGGCCGGCATCGAGATGGCGGGGCCGACCGGCCTCGGCCACTTCCTCAGCATCCGCTTCGAGGCACCGCTCGGCGGGGTGGTGGCCGACCGCGCCAGCGCCTCGTACTTCCTCACCGAACCGGGCCGCGGCGGCTTCCTCGCCGTCGACAACGACCGCCGGTGGATCTACCAGTACCCGTACGACCACGAACTCCCGGGCATCGACGCCCTGTTGAGCGACCACCGGGCACTCGCCCGGCTGGTCCGGGAGGCCGCCGGACTGCCCGGGCTGGCCGTCACCGTCCAGGACACGATGACCTGGCGGATGGACGCCCGCCTCGCCGGGGCCTACCGCCGCGCACGGGTACTGCTCGCGGGCGACGCCGCCCACGTGGTGCCGCCGACCGGCGGGCACGGCATGAACACCGGCATCGGCGACGCGGACAACCTCGCCTGGAAGCTCGCGGCGGTCACCGCCGGGACGGCCGGCGAGGCCCTGCTGGACACCTACGAGGCCGAGCGGCGCCCGGTGGCCCGGCAGGTCATCGACATCTCGCTCGCCAACTCCCGTGCCCGCGCCGGGTACCGGATCGACGACGAGCTGCTGCTCACCGCCGCCTACCGCTCGACGGCGGTCCTCCCAGACCCGACAACCCCGGAGCGGCCACCCCTGGACCCGGACCGCGAACACCCCGACGGCACGCCCGGCACCCGCCTCCCCCACCTCCGCCTCCCCGGCCCGCCCGGGGCCGCAGCCACATCCACCCTCGACCTGGTCGGGCCGGGCTTCACCCTGTTCACCACGGCCACGGAGGACGCCGGCTGGCAGCACCAGGCGGACACCGCGACAGCGGCGGGACTGCCGGTCACCGTACACACCCTGGCGCCCCCCGACTGGGCCCGCGCCACCGGCCTTCCCGCCACCACCGGCGGCGCCGTCCTCGTCCGCCCGGACGGCCACATCACCTGGCGGGCACGGCAACTGCCTTCCAATGACGGCGAATTGCTCACCATCCTGCGGCGCTTGCTGTCCGCAACGCTCAGCGCCGGGCGTGCCGGATCTTCAGACGGCCGAAGCCGGTGGTCCCGGTGATCCGTATCGTCGGGTTGCCCACGGATGAGCGGCGGGGAGGCGTGTAGCGCACGTCCTTCCAGCCTCCCTGGAGGCCGTCGATGTCGACGACGGCGTCGCGCGGGACGGTGATCTTCGCACTGCCGGTACCGAGCCCCAACTCGATGTCGATCACCGGATGTTCGATGACCGCCTCCGACAGGTCCAAGTGCACCCGCCCGAAGGCCGACGCCACCTGAAAGCTGCGCGGAACCCGCCAGGGGCCGCGGCGCACCAGGCGCCCGCTGACGGCGGCGATGGTCGGGACCGCTCCCTGGTCCGGCTCGGGGAGCGAGGCCAGGGGCGGCGCGAGGTCGGAACGCGTCTTCGCGGTGAGCACCTGGTGGAGACGTTCGTCCATCTCCTCGTGTGAGATGTGCCCTTCGGTGAACGCCTCTTGCAGGCGCTCCACGGCATGGTCGCGTTCAACGTCGTTGATCGGCAGGTTGTCCGGCAGAGCGGTCACCGTCCTACTCTAGTCCCGCTCCGGGGGCGGGCCGCGGTGTAGGACCGGCTCAGCCCGCAGGGCGACGCCCAACTGGCCCGACCAGTCCCAGGGAGGACACGGCGCGGCACCTTCGGTGGATGCCCGGGCGGGAACCCCTCCGGCACGCTCGGTACGGGGGCGGCGATGCGCGCCTGCCCCGGGAGGGAAGCAGCCCATGTCCGACGTGACGACACCTCCGCGCGCCCTGAGACACGGCCTCCGCTCGGCGGCCGCGCTCCTGGCCGCCGCCACCCTGCTCGGCGCCGGTGCCGCCCCGAGCTTCGCCGCATCCCCCGGCCGGCTACCGGTTGATGCCCAACCGGCGGGCGAGCAGGGAACGTTGGCGACTGGCAGCGCCGAGGCCACCGCACTGCGCACCACGCTCCAGGGCATCGTCGACACCGGTTCCTCGGCAGCCGTCGGCGAGGTCCGGCAGGACGGGCGGACCGTCTGGCGCGGGCGGGCCGGCGTGGCCGACCTGGCCACCGGCACGCCGGTACCCGAGCACGCCCGGTTCAGGATCGGCAGCGTCACCAAGACCTTCGTCGCCACCGTCCTGCTCCAGCTCTCCGCCGAGCGGCGCATCGGCCTGGACGACCCGATCGACCGCCACCTGCCCGGCGCGGTCCCGAACGGCTCGGCCATCACCATCCGCCAACTCCTCGACCACACCAGCGGGTTGTACAACTACACCGATGCGCCCGGCCTGGATCCCCAGGACGAGTCCCAGTACCTCGACTGGCTGGCGGGACCGCGCTGGCAGACCTACCAGCCGGCCGACCTGCTCGCACTGGCCAACCGCAACGCTCCGTACTTCCCGCCGGGACAGGGCTGGCACTACTCCAACACCAACTACCTGCTCGCCGGCCTGCTCGTCGAGAAGGTCACCGGCCACCCCTGGCAACAGGAGGTCGACCGGAGGATCATCCAGCCGTTGGGACTGCGCGACACCGGCATGCCCGGCCGCTCCGTCCGGCTGCCCGGCCCCCACGCGCACGGCTATGTGAAGCTCTCGACCGGGCCGGTGGATGTCACCGAACTCAACCCGTCCGTCATGGGCGCCGCCGGGCAGGGCATCTCCAGCGCCGCCGACCTCAACCGCTTCATCGCCGCCCTGCTGGACGGCCGGCTGCTGCGGCCCGTCGAACTCGCCGAGATGACCAGGACGACGGACGCCGGCCCAGGACGCGGATACGGGCTGGGGCTGGCCCGGTTCGACACTCCCTGCGGCGTGTTCTGGGGTCACAGCGGAGACCTCCCCGGCTACTCGACGATGGTCGCCGGCACCGCCGACGGCCGACGCCAACTGGTGCTCTCCCACAACCCGTACGACCGCTCCGACCCGCGCGCCGCCAAGTCCGCGGTGACGGCCTTCCTCACCACGGCCGCGTGCGGGGCCACCCCCGGACACTGAACCACTCCCGGGACGCAGAACCGACGCAGCGCCCGATGCCTGGGCCGGAGGTCAGAGCCGGGCGTCCGGCGGCGTGGGGTGGTCGTCCGCCCGGCCGTGGAGGGCCTGTCGGGCCTCCTCGGCCGACGGGGTGTCGCCGCCGAGCCGGGCGATGTCGGCCAGTGCGGCGCGGTGGGCCGTCTCGTGGGCCCGGGCCGGGTCGGTGGCGGTGTCCGGGATGACGCCGGTGCCCTCCCAGTTGCCGCCGGACACCGGGTTGATCGAGCGGGCGGTCGGGATGGTGGCCTCCAGGTGGGGGTGGAGCGTGAAGCCCCGGCGGGGGTTGGCGCCGCCGCCGGAGGCCTCGCCGACCACCACGGCGCGGCCGCGCTGCTGGAGGTCGTACGCGAGTGCCTCGCCGCCCGAGAAGGTGGCCCTGCTGATCAGCACATAGAGCGGCTTGCTGCCGCCGAAGCGCGGGCCGGGTGCCGGCGCGGGGCTCCAGAACTGCCGTTCGGCGTCCTCCTCGCGGTCGTAGATCGTGCTGAGGTGGGTCGGGCCGTCGAAGAGGTGGCCGCAGATGTGGGCGACCGTGTACGGGTCGCCGCCGACGCACTCGCGCAGGTCCAGGACCAGGGCCTCGGCCCGCGCGACCAGGCCGAGCGCGGCGTTCAGCGAGTCGCCGGTCATGTCGAGCGGGAAGAGGATCGGCGCGAGCTTCAGCAGGGCGACGCCGCCCTCCAGCCGCTCGATCCGGGGTACGCCGCCGAGCGAGAGGTCGGCGGCCCGCGCCAGTTCGGCGAGGACGGCACCGTCCTCCTGCTCCGTCGGGATCGCGTGCGGGTGGAACTTCAGCCGCAGGTGGCCGTCGCCGTTGACGGACTGAAGGTCCTCGGTGACCAGCCGGCCGAGCGTCTCGGGGTCGCCGGACTGGTGGTAGCGGCCCTTGGACAACGCGTCGTCGAGGCCCCGGGCGATCCGCTCGCCGATCTCGGGGAAGACGTAGAGCCCGGCCGTGAGCCGGCTCACCTCGGTGACGATCCCGGTGATCTCGGCCGACTGGAGCTGCGCCATCTGCTGTCCCCCGCTGGTGATGCTCGGTCAGGTCGCGACGAGTAGAGCACGCGGCTTGCGAAAGCGTCAAGAAAATTGGACGCTTTACGCATGGACGACCAGCAGCGGGAAGACCGGCCCCAGGAGCACGAGCCCCACGACCCCCAGCCGGAGGGCCACCAACCCGAGGACCACCAGCCCGAGGACCACCAGCTGACCATCGAGAGCCCGCAGCAGTACAAGGCGCTCTCCCACCCGCTGCGCCAACGGCTGCTGCTGGCACTCGGCGGGCAGCCCGCCACGGTCGGCCGACTGGCGGCGCTGCTGGACAGCCGCAAGGGCACGGTGGCGCACCACCTCAAGGTGCTGCAGGAGGCCGGCGTCGTCCGCATCGTGGAGACCCGGAAGGTGCGCGGCGGCAGCGAACACCTCTACCAGCGCACCACGCGCCGGATCGCCGTCACGGAGCGTGGCGCCGGACGCGACGCCGGACGCGACGCCGGGCCGACCACCGCCCTGCTGAAGGCGGTGGCCGAGGAGTGCGCCGACGCCCCGCAGGAGCCGGTACTGGTCCTGCGGCACCTGCGGCTGACCGCCGACCAGGCCGCGCGCCTGGGCGCCACCCTCCAGGCCCTGGTCGCCGAGGCCGCCGAGGCCCCGCCCGGCGAGCCGGTGCACGGCGTCCTGGTGGCGCTCTACGAACAGGCCGCCGGACGCGACGACTGACCGCCGCGCCCCTACCGGCCCCGCTCCCCCGCTCTCCTACTCCATCGCCGTCCGTACCGCCAGGGCCGCCTCCCGGACGTCCGGCTGCGGGTGGCGGCGCAGGGTGCGGAGCAGTGCTCGCCACTGCGAGCGCCAGCCGGTGCGCGGGCCCAGGGCGTGGGCGAGACCGACCGCGAACAGGCCTTGGGTGTGGCCGCCGTGGACTGCGAGCCGTTCGGTCACGGTGTGCAGGACCGCCGGGTCGCCCGGGCGGCGCGGGGTGTTGAGCCGGCTCCGCAGGGCCTCGGCCGTGCGGGCGGCCAGCACCGGGCGGTCACTGTGCAGGGCAGCCAACCGGTCCAGCTCGGCGAGGAGATGGTCCTGGGCGGTTTCGAACTCCAGGGCGGCGGTCAGGAGCTGGACGGCCTTGGGTATGAAGTCAGGTTCGGTGGAGAGGAGTTCGGCTGCCTCGCCGACCGCCTTCAGGCCCTCCGCCGACGGGTGGTCGGCCACGCCGGCGGCGAGCCGGGCGACCAGGTGGTCGATCCGCTGCCGGGCCGGCCGGTCCCGGTCGGCGGCGGCGTCCAGTCCGCCGCCACCGCCACCGTCCCCATCCCCGTCCACGTCCACGTCCCCGTCCTCCCGCTCCGGGGCTCCCGCGGCCGACGCCTCGCTCGCCAGCAGCTGCGCCAGCGTCTCGGTCAGCCGGCGGCCCGTGCCGCCGACGGCGAGCGCGGCCAGGCCGGCTGCGGCGGCCCGCCAGGAGGAGCGGTTGGCGAGGTCGACGGTGCCCGCCAGCAGCAGCTCCTCCGCTTCGGGGTACCAGGGCGACCAGGCGGCCAGCAGGTCGAGCGCGACCTGGGCGGTGTGCGGGTCGTCGCCGCTCGCCACCCGGGCCACCAGCGCGGCGTAGCGGGGGCGGTCGGTGGTCGGCAGGTCCAGCGGCCGGGTGCGCAGGACGGCGGACCGGGCCACGGGGGCGCCCGTCGCGGCGTCTTCGAGCAGCCGCCAGGCCGCGGGTGCGGGGAGCAGGTCGACGGTGACGGCCACGACCGCAGCCCGGACGTCGCGGTGCTGGCCGGGCAGGTCGTGGGCCTCGGCGAGGAGTGCGCCTGCGGTGTCCACCGGCAGCAGCCGGGCGGCCAGCCGCACCAGCTCCTTCCGGCTGGTGACCTTCGCCCCACCGCCGCCGGCCGCCCCGCCGCCGGCTTCCGCGGCCCCATCCGCCGCCGGCAGCAGCACCGCCCGCAGCATGCCCGCCAGTCGCGACGGCGCGACGAACCCGGCGGCCCGCCCGGCCGCGTACAGCGCGACCCGTGCCCGGTCGTTCCCGGCCTGGGCGAGCAGCAAGGGCAGCGCCTCGGCGGGCCGGTCGGTCCAGATCAGGGCTCCGAGCGCGGCCTCGGCGAGCACGGTGTCCGGGGAGTGGACGTACGGCCGGACGGTGGCGAAGCCGCGCTCGGGGACCGCCACCACGGTGCACAGGTGTCCGGCCCGTACCTGCCGGGGCAGCGAGGCGTCGGCCGCGGCTGCCGCCAACAGGCGTGCGGCGGCGGCCTGTTGTCCGGGTGTCCAGCCCTCGATGCCGTCGACCGGCGGCAGCCAGTGCGTCCCCGCCGCCAGGAAGCGCCCGTACGGCGGGGTGTCGGCGAGGACGGTGTCCAGCAGGTCGGTGCGCCCGCGGGCCAGTACCCGGAGCACCGGCGGCAGGACGGCGGCCGACGGTTCCAGTTCCAGCACCCGGGCCACCCGCTCGCCGCGGGTGGCCGGGTCCGCGAGCCAGTACCGGACGGCCTGGATGAAGGTAGCGTTGTCACCGAACTGGATGGCCTCCCAGAGGAGTTCCTGCAGTTCGGGCAGGTGGTGGGCACGCCGGCCCAGGGCTCCGGCCAGGGCGAAGGTCAGCGTGTGGTCGACCCGGTCCGCACCGGCCGCCAGCCACGGGCGCAGCGCCTCGAAGACCTGTGCCTCCTGTCCGCGCCGGAGCACGGTGTCCAGCCGGCCCAGCGGAACGCTGCCGAGCATCCCGGAGAGCTGCCGCAGGGCGGCCAGGGCCCAGCCCAGCAGCGGCTGTTCACCGCTCACCGCGTGCTCCCGCAGGACGGCGAGGGCGAGGTGCGAGAGCGCTCCGCGGGTCTGCCAGGAGGTGTCCCGGGCCTCGACGGCGTCGGTGACGATCCGGCCGAGGGCGGCGGCCGCCGCCTCCCCCCGGAAGAGCGCGGGCGGGACCTCGGCCAGCGCGACCAGCGCCGGGGAGCGGACCGGATCCTGCTCGTTGCGCAGCCGCAGCAGGTCGTCGAGGAGTTCGCCGACGGCGGCCGGCTCGCCCGACCGGGCCGCGTTGCGGACCAGCAGCGGGTAGGCCAGCGCCCGGTCCTCCGCGGCCGGCCGCCGGGTGGCGGCGAGCAGCCGCGGCCGGGCCTCGGCCACCGGCAGGTGGGCGACGTGGGCCAGCACGACCGACCACGCGGCGCCGCGCTCGGCGGCCTGCGCGGCCATCCGCCGGGCCTCGGCCTGCGCCCGTCGGCGGGGCAGCGCGTCGAGCACGGCCCCGGACAGCTCGCTGCGGCTGAGGTCCCGGTCCGCGGTGACGAGGTCGTAGAACGCCTCGCGCCGGGACGGCGGCAGGGCGCGCAGCAGCCGGGCGAGCCAGATCGGGGCGGTGCTCCAGGCCCGGCCGAGGTCCGGCAGCTCGGGCGGGTCGAACCGGGCGACCCGGGTCAGCGCGCTGCGGGAGATCGACGCGGTGGCCGCGCGTTCGGGCGGCGTGATCAACCGGATGGTCCGGCCGGGCGCGGCGGTCAGCAACCGGCCCAGGCACCCCTGCACCGGCTGCGGCAACCACGTGGGGCAGTGGCGTTCCAGCAGGTCCAGCACCCGCTCCGGTCGGTGCCCGGCGGCGGCGGCCAGGACGTCCGCGTTGCGCTGCCACCAGGCGGGGCGGGCCGGCTCGGGCAGTTCGGCGAGCTGGCGGGCCACCTCGTCCAGCAGCAGGTCGGGGTGGCGGCGGGCCAGGGTGTTCCAGTGCGTCACGGCGAGGAACAGCCCGGGCAGGTTCCGGGCGACGGTCTCGGGCCCGCAGCCCGGCAGCAGCCGGGCCGCCGCCGCGTCCCCCCACGCCTGCCGGACGGGGAGCAGCAGCCGCTCCGCCAGCGCGGTGCGCCCGCGGGCGACGATCAAGGTGGTGAGCCGGTGGCGCAGGACGGCGGGCGCGTCGGCCATCGCCGCGGCCAGCAGCTCGTCCGCGACCGGCAGGTGGAGTGCGGCCTTCAGGGCCTGGCGGCTGACCGCCGGGTCGGGATCGGTGAGCCGCGCGGCGACGAAGGCGCCGTCCCCGGCGATCGTGGCGGCGACTCCGGCCAGCCCTCGGCCGTAGGCGCCGCGCTTGTCGAGTTCCGCCAGCAGCGGGCCGAACCGCTCCGGTCCGTCGCCCTCGTTCGGTCCCTCCGCTGCCCGTTCCTTCGTCCAGGCGGCGAGGCGCCGCATCCGGGCGGGGTGGGCGAGCGGGGCGAGCTCGGCGAGGAGGTGGTCGACGGCTTCGGCCGGGCTGTGCGGTGCACTGGACATGCGGGCCATTCAACAGGCCGGCCGCCCCCGCGGTCGCAGGGTTTTCCGGGTGGACCGGTTGTACGAACGTGCCCGGCGGTCCGGGAGCGGGAGGCGGGTGCGCCGGCCGCCACGTCCCGGACCATCGGCGCCAACCGCTCTGCGTCCAGAACAAAGTAGGATGATTCGACTCCCGCTACGCGCGAAGAGTTCCACAAATATCTTATTTGACCGATTTACCTCCCGCTTCACACGCACGGAGCCACCCTCATGGACAATCCGTCCACCGACGCCAACGACGGCGCGATCGAGACCCGCGGCATTGAGCCTGTCCCCGACCACGAGCGCCGGGGCAGAGTCCGCGAGCTCTTCCCGACCTGGGTCGCGGCGAACATCAGCGTCCTGCTCCTCACCATGGGTGCGGCCCTGGTGGTGTTCAACCACTTGAACTTCTGGCAGGTCCTGGTCGTCGCCGCGTGCGCCGCCCTCATCTCGTTCGGCATGGTCGGCGTGCTGTCGGTCTCCGGAAAGTGGGGCGGAGCCCCGGGCGCGACCCTCTCCCGGGCCACCTTCGGGGTACGCGGCAACCTCTTCCCCGGCGCGATCCTCTGGATCGCCCGGTTCGGCTGGGAGACGATCAACGCCGTCACCGGCGCCTACGCCGTGCTGACCGTCCTCGACCTGGTCTTCGGCGTCAAGAGCAACACCGCGCTGATCGTGATCACGCTCTTCGCCTTCGTCGCCTGCACCTTCCTGGTCTCCGGCATGGGCCGGAAGGCGCTGAACGTCTGCAACACCTGGTCGACGTACCTCTTCGGGGTCTTCAGCGTGCTCGTGCTGGGCTACCTGGTCGCGACCATGAACTGGAGCGAGGTCTTCTCCAAGCCCGCGGGCACCACCGCGATGATGATCGCCGGCATCGGGACCATCGCGGCCGGCGGCATCAGCTGGGTCCCCACCGGCCCGGACTTCGCCCGCTACCTGCCGCACGCCGCCTCCGGCCGGAAGATCGTCGGCGTCACGGTCTCCGGCGCCGGCCTGGTCATGGTGCCGATGGTGCTGATGGGCGCCGTGATGGCGGTGGCCTCGCCCGGCCTGGCCGAGGCCGCGGACCCGGTCTCCTTCCTCGGCGACCTGCTGCCGACCTGGCTGGCCGTGCCCTACCTGCTGACCGCGATCGTGGGCATGCTGCTGATCAACAGCCTCTCCATGTACTCGGCCGGCTTCACCGCGCAGACCATGGGCGTGAAGCTGCCGCGCGCCATGGCCGTCAGCATCAACGCCGTGATCTCGCTGGTCGGCGGCCTGCTGCTGATGCTGGTCGCCAAGAGCTTCCTGGGCTCGTTCATCACCTTCCTGATCCTGCTCGCCGTCTCCTTCTCGGCCTGGATCGGCGTCTACGCGGTGGACATGTACCGGCGCCGCTCGCGCGCGGTGCGCTACGACGCCGCCGCGCTCATGGACACCAGCAGGAAGAGCCGCTACTGGTACACGGGCGGCTTCTGCTGGCAGGCGATGGTCTCCTGGGTGCTCGCGCTGCTGGCCGGGCTCGCCTTCACCAAGTGCGACTGGTTCGCCGGCCCGCTCTCCGGAACCTTCGTCGGCAAGTACGGGCTCGCCTGGGCGGCGACCATCGTGATCTCCGGCGTGATCATGGCCGTGCTCCCGACCCCCCGGGAGAACACCTCCGGCACCGACGAGCAGCCTGCCGAGCAGGCCGCTGAGCAGGCCGCCACCGTCTGACCGCACGACCACGCCCCCGGACCGCCCGGCGGTCGGCTCACCCGAGCCGACCGCCGGGCGGCTCCGTTTCGGCGGCCCAACGGTGGCTCCAGGCAGTGAGCGGGCCGAGGGCGGTGACGAGGTCGGCGCCGAGCGGCGTGAGCCGGTAGGCGTCGTCGTGCGGGGCGAGCAGCCCGGCCTCGGTCAGCTCGGCGATACGGGTGCTGAGCACGCTCGAGGACATCCGCTCGCACCGGCGCTGGAGCTCACGGAAGCCCGCCGGGGCCTGGCTCAGCTCCCACAGGATGCGCAGCGTCCAGCGCCGGCCCAGCAGGTCGAGCGCGGCCATCACCGGGCGGCCCCACCCTCGCCCCGCAGGCCGGACTCACCCCCGAACAGCTCCGGGCGACCGCCGCCGACGATCCGGAGGCGGCCAGCGCCGCCTGGTCCCCCCGGCAGTCGGCCCTGCTCGCCGCCGTCGACGAGCTACACGACACCGCCCACCTCTCGCCAGCCGCCTGGGAGGCCCTACGCCCGCACTACGACGACGCCCAGCTCCTGGAACTCCTCGTCCTCACGGGCTGGTACCGCACCATCGCCTACCTCGCCAACGGCGTCGAACTGGACGCGGAACCAAGGGCCGTACCGTTCCCCGGCGCTGAGGCGGACAGCTGACCCACGGCCCGGCCCGGTCATCCCGGGCCGGGCCGCTGCCGCCGCAGAGGAAGCCGTCGTACGACGTCCAGGACGTCGAACCATCCGACCTTGCCCACACCCGCTACCGAATGTCAGCCCCAAGGCAAGGGAATCTGTTACCCGTAGAACCTCGCCCAGTCATGCGAGCCTCGACCAGCATCGGAAGTGGAGTCGTCACCATGGGATTCGGTCTTGTCGTGCGCTTCGTCACCCACAGCGCGGAAGCCGCTCGCGCCTTCGACCGGTTGGCAGAGAAGGCACTTGAGGGCATCCGCGCCAAGGAGCCCGGCACTCTCGTGTACGTCAACCACGCCGTACCTGAGGAGCCCACCGTCCGCGTCTTCTACGAGCTGTATGCGGACCGCGAGGCTTTCGAGGAGCACGAACGACAGCCGCATGTCCAGGCCTTTCTGGACGAACGCGCCCAGTACCTCGCCTCCTTCGACGTCACGTTCCTGGAGGAGATCTCAGGTAAGGGCAGCCCGGGAGGCCGTTCATGAACTCGTCGTCATCGCAGGCCGAATCGCCCCGTCGGAGCTGGTGAAGCTCGCCAAGCGCGCGAACGCCACGGGGTGATGGCGAAGTTCAGGCCGCCGGACGTCGCCGTATCAGCGACGTCTGGCGGATCGACTCATCGGCTCGATTGGATCCAGCCCGCCGCGCTCGGTGGACGAGCGCGGCGGGCGCGTCCGTGCACCTCAGTGGCGGTGGTGGTTGTCGGGTTGGGCGGGGTCGCCTGGGTGTTCCAATCCTTCGACCAGGGTGAGGCGTTGGGCGCGTTCGTGGTCGAGCCAGCGGACGAATGCTGCTCGGCGGGCGGCGGCGCGGAGGGTGGGGGTGGGGTCGTCGCCTTCCGGGGTGGTGTGGGTGGCGAGGAGGGCTGCCGTCCAGGGGCCGGCGGTGACCCACGCGCCGGGTGGGGCTGCGCGGAGGGCCTCGGCTAGGGCGGCGGGGAGGGTGGTGGGGTCGGCTTCCAACTCGCCGTCGGGGAGAGCGAGGTGCCAACTCTCGGCCGCCGGGCGGGCGGTCAGGGTGCGGTAGTGGGCGATGTCCTCGGGTGAGGGGTCGATGTCGGCCGTCACGGCGTCGTAGACGGCGCGGACGGCGGCGCTGCCCTCGTAGGCGGCCGCCGTGATGGAGCCGAGTTCGACGGCGGCCTGCTGGTCGAGGCGGGCCGGGCTGTCAGGAACCACGGGCAGGTCGCGTTCGGCGGCGACTGCCTCGCAGAGGGCTTCGGTCAACAAGACCTGCGCGACCCAGCGGGTCAGCTGGCGGTCCTCCGAACTGCCCGGTTGTGGCAGGGCGGTGGCGCGCGGGCCGTTCCGGAGGGCGGCGAGGCGGTGGTCTAGGGCCGCACCTGGGAGGGGGCGACCGTCGAGGAGGCCGAGGGTCATGCTTCCACCACCAGGGCGACGGTCGGGGCGTACTGGCAGCGGCCGAACCACATGACCTTCGCCAGGGCCCAGTACGAGCCCGGGTCGGTGGATTCGGCGACGGAGACGGCGAATTCGACCACCGACGAGCTGCCGGCCGGGACGGTGAAGCCGCGGACGGGGTCGGCGATGACGTCCCAGGTGCCCCAGGGGGAGACCAGTTGCAGCTCGCCCCGAAGCTCGCCGCGGGTGCGGTTGGTGAGGGTGAGGGAGAGAGCGGTACGGCTGCCGGGGACGACGTGCAGGGTCTCGGTGGAGACCTCGACGTCCAGTCCGGTGTCGCGGCCGCTGGCGGCCTTGGTGCCCTGGGCGATCGTCCAGTCCTCGGGGGTGTCGCCGGGGACGGGCAGCAGGTCGGGCAGGTCGCCGACGGCGATCGTGACCACGTCCTCGATCTGCTGGCCGTCGTGCTCGATCCGGACGGCGGCGAAGTGCAGCCCGGGCTCGGCGTCGGCCGGCGGGGTGAGGGTCACCGGGAAGCGCAGGTGGCCGTCGGGTGCGAGCCGGTACGGGCGGCTGCCGAGGCTCGTGGTCCAGCCCTCGGGCGGGAGTACGACGGCTGTGCCCTCGACGGCCGCGTCCCGCAGCTGGGAGGAGAGGGCGACCGAGAGCGTCACCGGCTCCCCCGCCGTCCGCAGCAGTCCGGGCGAGGCGCCGACGGACACCGGCAGGTAACCGAGTGGTGCCGGGCCCCGGTTGTGCAGCCAGTAGCGGGCATGGACGGGCTGGGCCGTCTCCGCCACCGGACCGAGGTCCGTCTCACCCTCCGGGGCCGTGACGGCCGGGGAGGCGAGCAGGGTGGCGATCTGCGAGCCGGCGAGGTCGAGGGCGGGGCCGTCGGCGGGGCGCGGGCGCTCCAGCAGGTCGGCGGCGCGCACGTCGTCCAGGCCGAGTGCGCCGCTGAGCTTCGCCGTCCGGCCGAGGCCGGTCGACTCGACCAGCCGGACGGTGAGTTCGCTGCCGAGCGGCGCGGCCGAGCCGTGCGCGATCGGGTTGCCGGTCGGCTTGAGGGTGCCGAGCAGCACCTCGCGCTGGGGTTCGACCCGCAGCCAGGAGAGGGTGGCCGGCAGCGGTCCTTCCTGGGCGGGGGCGATCCGGGCGTACAGCGGGTGGTTGAACTCCTGGCCCTGGGCGGGCAGTGTCTGGTCCCGCCAGTCGCCTTCGCCTCCGACCAGTGCGTAGCTGAACTCGTGTGTCCAGTGCTGGAGTTGGAAGGATGCGCCGTCGGGCAGGGTGCGCCGGGGCGGGTCGATCCAGACGCCGGACGGCCAGCCGGTGCAGGAGCGCATCAGCGACAGGTGCAGCGCGCCGGTGGTGTCGACGGCGAAGCCAGGCAGGCCGAAGCTCAGCAAGGCCACGGTGTGGTCGGCGAGTTGCTCCTGGACGGCGGACGGGCAGACGGCGGTGATCCGGGCGTCGGCCAGGTCGTCGACCAGGGCGGAGAAGTCGGAGACGATCAGTGCCGGCAGTGCGCGCAGGTCGCGCAGGTCGGCATCCGGGTGCCAGACCTCGGTGAGCGGGGTCGCCGCCGGTACCCAGACCGCGCCGTGCGTCTTCAGGGCGGCCGCGTACTCCTCGCCCGCCAGGTCGATCAACTCCCGTGCCACCGGGTTGAGGTCCGGCGAGCCGACCACGATGCGGAAGTCCGGCAGGTTGGAGTCCACGTCCAGCCAGCCGTACCGCGCCCAGTCGGCGCCCGAGGTGGTGGCGGTGACCCCGACCCGCGCCAGTGCGACCACCAGGGGGCGGGCGTCGGCGGCGTCGTCCAGGGTGGGGACGACGACCTCGGCCACGCCGAGGGCGCGCGAGCCGGTCACCGTCCCCGCGCTGTCGGTCAGTTCGGCCCGCGCGGTGGCGCCGAGGCCGAACCAGGTGTTGGCCGGGTTGTCCAGGGTCCACGGCGCCTCCGCCGAGTCCACGTCGGGCATCGCGAAGCCGCGTCCGACGACCGCGCCCGCGACCTCGCTGACCGGCAGGCCGCCGGGGACGTCCACCGGGAAGCGCAGCCGCAGCAGCCGGTCGGCGCCGGAGTAGTCCACCACCCGGGTGCGGCAGTCCACCCGGTCGAGGCCGCGCCACAGGGTGACGGTCTGCTCGTACCGGACGCCGTCGACGGTGCCGTCGATCAGCAGGCGCTCGCCGAGCGGCCCGGTCTCCCGGCGGACGGCGGCGTCGGCTCCCCCGGAGCCGGTCACCGGTCCGCTGGGCACCAGGTGCCAGGGGCCCTCGCCGAAGTCGGGGTGCTGCGGGTATTCCTCGTACACGCGCAGCTCGTTGCCGATCCGGCCGTCCTGGATCAACTCCCGGTCGTGCAGGAGGTCCTGAACCGAGCAGAGGCCGCCGCCGCGCGCCGGGTCGGCGGTCACCCGGTACCGGCCGTTGCCGATCGTCAGGCCCGGGGCCGGCGTCCACGGCTGCTCCGCCTCCCCCTCCACCAGTCGCCAGGTGCGCCAGCCGAGCGCGGGCACGTCGGCGGCGAGGAAGCGCAGGGTGCCCCGGTCGACGGCGCTGGGCACGGGCGAGCCGGCGTCGTCCAGCACCCTCACCGAAGTTGCGTCGGAGGGGAGTTCGACGGTGACGAGGTCGGTCCGGTCGAAGGAGAGCGTGTTGGCGACCACGACGGCCTGCCCCGCGCCCGCCGTGGAGATCCGCGCGGTCAGCGCGTCCAGCGCCGTGTCCCGGACGCCGGAGGCCAGGTCGTACGCCTCCCGCCAGCCGCCGAGCAGGTCCAGGTACACCTGGTCGGACTCGGAGCCGGTGATCGCGTCGTGGTGGGCGCCGTAGGCGAGTTGGCGCCAGACCTTGTCGAGCGCCGCGGCCGGGTAGCGGCCGAGGCCGTGCACGGAGGCGAGCGTGGCGAGCTTCTCGGCGTCCACGGCCGCGACCTCGCCGGCCCGTTGGGCCTGCTTGGTGTCGATGTACGAGACGTCCTTGCCGGTGTACACCGGGTTCATGTCGCGGGTCTGCGGGCTGGGCCGCCGGCCGGTGGCCGCCAGCTCGGCGCGGACGGCGTCGAGGAAGTCGCGGGGGGTGGCGCAGACGAACCGGGGCCAGAGGTACCTGGCGGCCCAGGAGCGGTGGATCTCGGTGACCCACTTGTTCGGCGGGGTGTAGTCCGTGCCCACCGGCAGCAGCAGGTTCTTCGTCGCCCCCACGGGCTTGAGCTTGCGGTACAGCTCGTAGACGGCCTGTTCGGCGGTGGCGAGGTCCGGGGAGGAGTCCATCCACCAGCCGGCCGAGTAGTGGTGCGGCATGTAGTGGGTGAGCACGCCGTCCCCGCCGGGCGCGATCCACTCGAACTCGCTCGGGAACTGCATCACCCGGGCGTCGTCCTTGGCCTCGCGGAAGTTCTTCTGGATCGGGCCCCACTGGTGGAAGGGGCCGCGCGCCCAGGCGCTGCCGGTGAGGCCGGCCGCGGCGAGGTGGCCGGGGAACTGCGGGTCGTGCCCGAACACGTCGAGCTGCCAGGCGGTCCGGGGGTCGCCGCCGAGGATGTCGCGCTGGTAGCCGATGCCGTAGACGATGTTGCGGATGGTGGTCTCGGCGCCGGTGAGGTTGGTGTTCGGCTCGTTGTAGGTGCCGCCGACAAGTTCGACCTGGCCGCGTTCCAGCAGCTGCCGAAGGGTCTCGCGGCGCTCCGGGTGCTGGTCGAAGTACGGCTTCAGGTAGTCGACTTCGGCGAGCACGAACTTGTACACCGGGTCCCGCAGGGCGAGGTCCAGGTGGGCGTCGACGAGGGCGAAGCCGTTGCGCTCCCACAGCGGCCGGGTGGTGGCGTCGGCGGAGAGCAGTTCCCACGGGGAGGTGTAGGCGGCCTGGGTGTTCCACCAGACCGGGTCGTAGTGGAAGTGCGAGACCAGGAACATCGTCCAGCCGGGCTCGGCGACCTCGACCACGGATTCGGCGGTGGCGTCCGACACGGATTCGGCGGTGGCGTCCGAGGCCCGGACGGTGACCGGGAGTCGGTCGCCGGGCGAGGCCCCGCTGATCTCCAGCGGGACCTCGACCAGGCCCGTGCCGGTCGCCTCGCCGCGGACGCCCGGGCCGCTGACGGTGATCCGGGCGGCCGGGCCCTCCAGCGTGACCCGCAGCACTTGGCGCGGGGCGTCCTCGGGGCCGACGAACAGATCGGTGCTCTCGACGGCGGTGATGGTGACCGGCACGGGGGTGCTTCCTTTCCTCGAACAGGGCGGCGCGGGGCGCACGGGACAGCGGGACAGCGGGAGGGCAGCGCGGGCTACGCGCCCCAGGCCTCGAACTCGTAGACGCGGGCGGCCGGATCACCGTTCTGGGTCGGCGTGTTGACCACCAGCCGGACGTAGCGGGCGGCGGTGTCCACCGGGTGGGTGGTGGTGCCGGCCGTGTTGCCGGTGACGTCGGCGACGGTCGTCCAGGGGTCGTTGGCTCCCGAGCGGACCTGGATGGCGAAGTCGCGGGTGTTGTACGAGGCGCTCTCACCGCCCGCCGCCGCGTGCTTGACCACGAACTTCGACAGCTGCTTCGCCGAACCGAGGTCCACCTCCAGCCACTTGGCGGAGGTCAGCGCGCACCACTTGTCGCCGGTCCCGCCGCTGACGCTGCCGTTGACGGCCTTGGCCGGGCCCTCGTTGGCGTTGCACTGGCCGGAGGCGGTGGCCGGGCGGTTGAGCGCCAGGTTGGTGGAGGTCGGCGGGGTGCCGTTCCAACCGACGGTCGTGGACGCGGCGGTGGAGCGCCCGTAGGTGGTGGACACCGCCTCGACGTCCAGCGTGGTGGCGTTCTCGCCGCCCGCCCGGTCGAGCCGCCCGACGAAGTACGCGTCGTTGGGCGTGGCGCCGAGGAAGCTGCGGCTGCCGTCCGCGTTGCGGCGGTACACCTCGTAGTGGTGCACGTTGCCGCCGGGCGCCGCCGTCCAGGACAGCCGCAGCGACTGGCTGGAGCCGGCGGTCACGTCGCTCGCGCCGAGCACGGTGAGTCCGGCCGGTGCCGCCGGGGTCTCCACCGAACCGTCGTAGACGGCGAGTTGGCCGACCCGGAGGTCGTACGAGGGGTCGGACCCCTCGACCCGCAGGGCGATCTGGGCGATGGTGCGGCCCGCGTACGGGGAGAGGTCGAGGGTGTGCCGCTCCCAGCCGGTGCCGGTGTTGGCGCCGACGTCGACCGTGGTGAAGCTGCTCGGGGAGTCCGTGAACGACACCGCGGCCTTGAGCTTCGTGGGCCCGGCGGCCGGGGTCTTGACCACCAGGTCCAGCCTGGTGTTCGCGGCGACCGGCAGCTTGGTCTGGTACAGCCGTACGGTGTTGGCGGCGTCGAGCTTTCCGCTCAACCGCAGGGAGGAACCGCCCTGGTAGGCGTCGCCGAAGTCGACGGACGGGGTGAGCCTGCTGCCGGTCGAGTCGACCATCCAGCGGTAGGTGGGCGGGACGTCCTGGAGCGAGAGGTTGTTCCAGCCGCCGGTGGCGACCCGGGTGCCGGCCGCGTTGTAGAAGTCGCCCTGCCCGGTGTCGAAGGTGGTGACGAACGGCTTGGCGGTGATCGGCGAGGATTCGGCGACGTAGCCGGCCAGGCCGGGCCAGCTCGCCGAGAGGTCGGTCCGGGACGGGTCGTTGTTGGCGCCGACCCAGTAGCGGGCGTCCTTGGCGTAGAAGTCGGCGCGGTCGGTGGCGGACTTCCAGGTCCACTCGGGGCGGTAGAGGCCGAGCGAGGTGGTGTGCGGCTGCCCGGACGGGAAGAGGGCGGACCAGTTCACGCCGGTGTTGTAGCCGTTGGCCTCGGTGTCGATGCCGGAGTAGAGGTCGTACTCGCTGCGGCCGAGCTGCCGGGCCAGCGCCCGGGAGGAGTTGAGGCCGCTCGCCGACCAGTCGAAGTTCAGGAACATCGAGTCCGAGGTGCGCTTCGAACCATCCTGCAGGAAGGGCGAGTTGGCGGAGGTGAGAGCGTTCTGCCAGTTCACCCCGCCGGAGGTGGTCATCGCGTCGTACCACATGAACTCGGTGCCGCTCTGCGCCTTGGTGTACTGCATCAGGTTGCGCAGCTCGCCCGCCAGGGCCGAATCGCCGCCGCCGGTCTCCTGGTTGATGAACCAGCCGTCGAAGCCGTAGTACTGCGCGGCCTGGACGAGCTTGTCGGCGACGGGGTAGCGGCTGCCGGACTTCTGGACGAAGTCGCGCACCCACTGGAGCTGTCCGCCGTACGCGCCGGGCGGGAAGAAGACCGTGCCGTACACCTTGACGCCGTTGCGGTGGGCGGCGTCGATCACGGTCGGGTTGGGGGCGAGGATCAGGCCCTCACCGGCCGAGCCGCCCCAGAACACCAGCTTGTCGACGTACTGCCAGTAGCCGAAGGCGTAGTAGTTGGGGTCGGCGGAGCCCTGCGAGGGGTTGTTGGAGGTGGGGCCGAAGGAGACCAGGGAAGCGATCTTCCCTTCGCCGGTCCGGGCGTTGGGGTTGGCCCGCAGCGCCGGGTCGCTGGTGCGCGGCTGGAGCGGGACGCGGGAGCGGTTGAAGCGGGCGTCCGGGTCGGTGGCCGGGTCCCAGTTCAGGATGCTGTTGGGGTACCAGTACGAGGCGAAGGGCTGGCTGCCCTGGCCGGCGGTGGCGGCGGGTGCCGCGGCCGGCCCGGCGCCCGGCAGCGCGGCCGGTACCGGGTCGGCCCAGGCGGCGGGGGTGGCGGTCAGGGCGGCCGTCGCGAGGACGGCGCTGAGCAGCAGGGGGAGGCGTCGTGACATGCGGTGGCTCCGATCGAGCGGAGGAGGGTGGGGGCGGGCCCGCCGTCGCGGACGGGGGCCCGGCTGCATGCGGGCGTGCCAGTGCTGGAGCGTGTGGTGCCGGTGGTGGATCGGGTGGGGGTCGCGCCGCCGCCGGGCCCCGGGCGCACCGGAGCGGCGGCGCGGGGAGCGGGACGGTCGGCGGGACGGGCAGCGGGGGCCGGACGGGGTGCGGCGGAGCGGACCGAGCGGCTGCCGCTCGGCGCTGCGAGGCTAAACCGGTTCAGAACCGCTGTCAACGATGCGCGCGACAACCACTCCGGAGGGGGAAGTCCCGGGCGCGCCGGGCGGCGAGGTGGACTCCCGTACGGTCAGCCGCGGCGTGGGCATCTGGAGGTCCCGCCCCGCACCGGCCCCCTCCAGCGCCTCCAGCAGGCTGCGCGCGACCTGCTCGCCGAGCGCGAAGGTGTCCCGGCTGAGCGCGGTCAGCGGCGGGTGCACGATCCGGGCGAGCACCGAGTCGTCGAAGGAGACGATGGACAGCTCGCCGGGCACCGCGACCCCCATCTCCCCGGCCACGCCGAGCCCGGCGACGGCCATCACGTCGCTGTCGTAGACGATCGCGGTGGGCCGCCCGGCCCGGGACAGCAGCGTCCGGGTGGCGGCCGCGCCCTCGGCGTCGCTGAAGTCGGTGGGCACCGACACCGCCTCCTCCAGCCCGAGCCGGCGCGAGGCGTCGCGCAGCGCGCGGATCCGCCGCTGGGTGTGCTGGAAGTGCGGCAGCCCGGCGAGGTGGGCGATCCGCCGGTGGCCGATGGCGGCCAGGTAGTCGACGATCGAGAGCATCGCCTCCCGGTCGTCGGCCCAGATCCGCAGCTGGTTGCCGCCCTTGCCGGGCCCGCCCAGCACCACGGCGGGCAGCCCGAGTTCGTCCAGCACCGGCAGCCTCGGGTCCCTGACCTGGAGGTCGACCACGATGAAGCCGTCGACCCGGTGCTCGGAGGCCCAGCCCCGGTAGACCTCGATCTCGGCGGCGGTGTCCTCGACCACCATCAGGTGCAGCGCGATCGAGCTGGCCGAGAGCACCGCCTGGAGCCCGGACAGCAGTTGGCTGAAGAACGGCTCGACGCCGATGGTCCGGGCCGGCCGGGCGATCACCAGGCCGACGGCGTCGGACCTGGCTCCGCCGAGGGCCCGCGCGGCGCTGTGCGGGCGCCAGTTCATCTCCTCGGCGACCCGCAGGATCCGGGCCCTGGTCGCCTCGCTGACGCCCGGCCGGCCGTTGAGCGCGAAGGACACCGCGCCCTTGGAGACACCGGCCTGGCGGGCGATGTCGGCGATCGTCGGTCTGCCCACAGAACCCGACTCCTCTCTTGACATCCAAGTTTAGGCGGGAGCATAGTCCCTGGCATAGCTAGACCGGTTTAGTTAGTCAGGTTGCGGAATCCGACACAACCCCCGAGCTCGGCACGATCCCCCACCCACCCCCAGGACCGGGAGACCCTCATGCGAAGAATCTGGGCGGCACTGACCACGACCGCGCTCGCCACCGCCGCGCTCACCGGCTGCGGACTCGGCTCCGGCGACACCAAGGACAGCGACGCGGTGGCGAGTGCGGCCGCCACCGGCGAGGTCAAGGGCAAGGTCTCGATCCAGACCTGGTCGCTCAAGCCGAAGTTCACCGACTACATGCAGGGCGTGCTGGACGGCTTCAAGAAGAAGTACCCCGGCGTCGACGTCGAGTGGCTCGACCAGCCCGGTGAGGGCTACTCCGACAAGGTGCTCAGCCAGGCCGCCGCCGGCAGCCTGCCCGACGTGGTCAACCTCCCGCCGGACTTCGCCTTCCCGCTGGCGAAGAAGGACGTCCTGCTGGACATCGCCAAGGCCGACCCCAAGCTCGCCGAGGAGTACGTCCCCGGCGGCGTGGACGCCTACCGGTTCAACGGCTACCAGGGCACCTTCGGCTACCCCTGGTACCTCAACACCGATGTGAACTACTGGAGTTCCGAGCTCCTGGCGAAGAACGGCCTGGACCCGCAGAAGCCCCCGGCCAGTCTGGACGAGCTGATCGCCCAGGCCCGGACGATGAAGGAGAAGTCCGGCGGCCAGACCTACCTGATGAGCCGCAAGCCGGGCATCGGGGACCTGTACAACATCGGCGTGAAGATCATGTCCGACGACGGCAAGTCCTTCACCTTCAACACCCCCGAGGCCGCCGCGCTGCTCGACAAGTACCGCGACGCCTTCAAGGAGGGCCTGATGCCGAACGGGGTGCTCACCGACACCTACGCCGGCAACTCCAAGCTCTTCAGCTCCGGCACGGTGGCCTGGACCACCGGCGGCGGCAACTACATCACCAGCCTCGCCACCGACAACCCGACCCTCGCCCCGAAGGTCGTCTCCTCCCCCGCGATGGCCACCCCGCCGCTGTACGTCCAGGGCCTGTCCATCCCGAAGAACACCAAGAACCCGGCCGCCGCGGTGGCCCTCGCCCGCTGGGTGACCAGCCCCGAGAACCAGGCCGCCTTCGCCCACCTGACCAGCGTGTTCCCGTCCACCAAGGCCTCCGCGAACGACCCGTTCTTCAGCAAGAGCGACGGCACCAACGCGGGCGACGCCAAGGTGACGGCCTTCGCCTCGCTCGCCAAGGCCAAGCTGATCCAGCCGGTCGAGGTCGACGACGCGATGGGCACCATCATCAAGCAGCAGTTCGCGCTGGCCATCAGCGGCGACACCAGCTCCAAGCAGGCGCTGGACACCGCCGTCGAGCAGTGCAACAAGCTGCTCAAGGGCTGATCCGACGCCGCCCCGGCACCAGCCCCGCGGTGCCCCACCCCGCACCGGCGAAGCACCGGAGACGTACCGGAGACGTACCGGCGCGGCACCGGAGACGTACCGGCGAAGTACCGGTGAAGCGGCGGGCCTCCCCCGCGCCCGCCGCTCCCCGGGAATCACCCGCACCACCCCCAGGCCCCAGGAAGGCAACGGCATGACCCACCGGCGTTGGTTCACCCCCTGGCTGCTCGCCGGGCCCGCGATAGTCTGGCTGGCCGTCTTCAACCTCTGGCCGGCCGTCAACACGGTGATCCTCTCCTTCACCAACGCCAAGCCCCTGGGCGGCGGGCAGTTCACCGGCCTGGAGAACTACGGCCGGCTGCTGGACGACGACCAGCTCGCCGACGCCCTGGTCAACAGCATCGTGTTCATGCTGGTCTGCCTGCCGCTGCTGACCGTCCTGCCGCTGCTGCTCGCCCTGCTGGTGCAGCGCAAGATCCCCGGCATCACCTTCTTCCGCACCGCCTTCTACACCCCGGTGATCGCCTCCGCCGTCGTGGTGGCGCTGATCTGGGGCTGGGTGCTGGACGAGCGGGGCCTGGCCAACGGCCTGCTGCAGCAGACCGGGCTGGCCGACTCCCCGGTCGCCTTCCTGACCGACCGCTGGCTGCTGCTGTTCAGCGCGATCGCCCTGACCGTCTGGAAGGGCCTCGGCTACTACATGGTCATCTACCTGTCCGCGCTCGCCAACGTCCCGCGCGAGCTGCACGAGGCGGCGGCCGTGGACGGCGCCGGACCGCTGCACCGGTTCTGGCACGTCACCCTGCCCGGGGTGCGCCCGACCATGATCCTGATCTCGGCGCTGATCTCGGTGAGCTCGCTGCGCGTCTTCTCCGAGCTGTACGTGCTCTCCAACGGCCTCGGCGGCCCCGGCGGCCGGGACATGTCGGTGGTGATGCTGATCCAGATGTACAGCCGCGGCTTCAACGGGCATCTGGGCTACGCCTCGGCGCTCAGCCTGCTGCTGTTCGTCGTCACCCTCGGCCCGATGCTGTTCCTGATGCGGCTGAACCGGAAGGCGGCCTGACCCCCCATGACCACCGTCCGCACGCCCCAGTCCCCCGACACCCCCGCCGAGCCCATCAGGGCCGCCAAGGCCGCCAAGGCCGCCAGGCCCACCGGCCCCGTCGGGCGCTCCCGGAGCTTCAACACCCCCTCCACCGCGCAGACCGCCACCCGCTACCTGCTCCTGGTGCTGGTCCTGCTGCTGGTCATCGGCCCCTTCCTGTGGCAGCTGTCGACCTCCCTCAAGGGCCCCGCCGAGGACGTCTACACCCGCACCCCGAGCTTCCTGCCCGACCAGCCCACCCTGGGCAACTACGGCAAGGTCGCCGAGGTCATCCCGGTGTGGACCTACGCGCTCAACTCGGTGATCGTCGCCGTGGTCTGCATCACCGGCAACGTGGTCGGCTGCACGCTGGCCGGCTACGCGCTCGCCCGGCTGCGCTTCCGCGGCGCCAAGCTCGTCCTCGGCCTCTTCCTCGCCACCCTGATCCTGCCCGGCGAGGTCACCATCGTCTCCCAGTACGTGCTGGTGCGCGGACTCGGCCTGGCCGACACCCTGGCCGGCGTCGCGCTGCCCGGCTCGATCGCGATGCTCAACGTGCTGCTGATGCGCACCGCCTTCGCCGCCGTCCCGGCCGAACTGGACCAGGCCGCGCTGGTGGACGGCGCCAACGTCTGGCAGCGGCTGTGGCACATCGGCCTGCCGAACGTGCGCGGCATGCTCAGCGTGATCGTGATCTTCACCTTCATCGGCGCCTGGGACGACTTCCTGTGGCCGCTGATCGTGCTCAACGACCCGCAGAAGTACACCCTCACCGTCGGGCTCCAGTACCTCAACGGCACCTTCGCCGCCAACCCCCGGCTGATCGCGGCCGGCACCATGATCGCCTTCCTGCCGATCGTCGTGGTGTTCGGCGTCTGCCAGCGCTTCTTCTTCAAGGGCGTCGAGGAAGGAGCCGTCAAGGGATAGCCCGACCGGGGACCGCCCCCGCCGGTGACGACCCACCGTCCGTACGCCCCACACCCGTTGAGGAAGCCCTCCGATGACCCCGATGACCACCGCTCCCCGCTTCGGCGTCAACTACACGCCCAGCGCCGGCTGGTTCCACCACTGGCTCGACTTCGACCTCGACGCCGTGCGCGCCGACTTCGACTCCATCGCCGCCCTCGGCCTGGACCACGTGCGGGTCTTCCCGCTCTGGCCGGTCTTCCAGCCCAACCGCACCCTGATCCGCCCGCGCGCCGTCGAGCAGCTGACGGCCCTGGTGGACGCGGCCGGCGAGCGCGGTCTCGACGTCGCGGTGGACGGCCTGCAGGGCCACCTGTCCAGCTTCGACTTCCTCCCGTCCTGGACGCAGACCTGGCACCGCCGCAACATCTTCACCGACCCCGAGGTGCTCGACGGCCAGGCCGCCTACCTGCGCACGCTCGCCGACGCGCTGAGCGAGCGGCCCAACTTCCTCGGGATGACGCTCGGCAACGAGATCAACCAGTTCTCCGGCGCCCCGCACCCCGACCCGGACCGGGCCACCCCCGCCGAGGCGGAGGCCTGGCTGCGCCGGATGCTCGACGCCTGCGAGCAGGGCGCCCCCGGCCGGCTGCACCTGCACGCCTCGTACGACGCGGCCTGGTACCTGGACGAGCACCCGTTCACCCCCTGGCACTCGGCCCGGATCGGCGCCGCGACCGCCGTGCACTCCTGGGTGTTCAACGGCACCGCCCAACGCTACGGCGCCCACTCCACCGCCACCGCGCAGCACGCCGCCTACCTGGTCGAGCTGTCCAAGGCCTGGGCGGACGACCCGGCCCGCCCGGTCTGGCTGCAGGAGGTCGGCGCGCCCGCCCCGCACATCACCCCGCAGGACGCGGCGCGCTTCACCGGCGCCACCGTGGAGGCCGTGCTGGACTGCCCGGACCTGTGGGGCGTGACCTGGTGGTGCTCGCACGACGTGGACCGCTCGCTCGCCGACTTCCCCGAACTGGAGTACAGCCTCGGCCTGTTGACCACCGACCGGACGGTCAAGCCGGCCGGCGCCCGGCTCGCCGAGGCCGCCGCCGAGGCCCGCCGCTCCTGGCAGCCGCCGAAGCCGCGCAGCACCGCCGTGGTGGTCGCCACCGGCGACGAGGCCCTCTCGCCCCGGCGCTCGGTCTGCGGCCCCGGCGGCCCGGTGTACGAGGCGTTCATGCGCCTCGCCGCGGAGGGCGCCCGCCCGACCACGGTGCTCGCCGAGCGCGCCGAGGACCGCGAGCACCTCGCCGCGCGCGGCATCACCGAGGTGGTCCACCCCTCCGACGTACCGTCCCTCTAGTCCGTCCGTTCCCCTCAGCCACGCAACGGAGCCCGCTGACATGCACGATGACCGCACCCTGGTCGAGTCCCGCCTCAAGCGCGTCCTGGACGAGCGCATCCGCCCGGCCGTCTACCCCGAGTCCGTCCCGCTGGAGGTCGGCATCTGGACGGCTCCCGGCGAGCCCGTCCCGGTCGCCGAGGGCCTGGCCGCCCCGCGCACCCCGATCGCGGTCGGCGACGCCTGGGGAGCGCCCTGGGGCACCAGCTGGATCACCGTGACCGGCACCGTGCCGCGGGAGTGGGCCGGGCGCACCGTCGAGGCGCTGATCGACCTCGGCTTCGACGCCAACATGCCCGGCTTCCAGTGCGAGGGCCTGGTCTACCGCCCGGACGGCTCCCCGGTGAAGGGCCTCAACCCGCAGAACCAGTGGGTGCGGATCGCCGCCCCGGCGGCCGGCGGCGAGCAGGTGCTGCTGCACGTCGAGGCCGCCTCCAACCCGGTCATCCTGGACTACCACCCCTTCCTGCCCACCGAGTTGGGCGACAAGGAGACGGCCGGCGACCAGCCGCAGTACAAGCTGACCCGGATGGACCTCGCGGTCTTCGACGAGACGGTCTGGCAGCTGGTGCTGGACCTGGAGGTGCTCGGCGAGCTGATGGCCGAGCTGCCGGTGGAGGGTGCCCGCCGCTGGGACATCCTGCGCGCGGTCGAGCGGGCGCTCGACGCCGTCGACCTCCAGGACGTCAACGGCACGGCGGCGGCGGCCCGTTCGGAGCTGGCCGGTGTGCTGGCCGCGCCCGCCGTGCCGTCCGCGCACCGGATCAGCGCGATCGGCCACGCGCACATCGACTCGGCCTGGCTGTGGCCGCTGCGCGAGACCGTCCGCAAGGTGGCCCGCACCACCGCCAACATGACGGCGCTGCTGGAGGACGAGCCGGACTTCCTCTACACCATGTCCCAGGCCCAGCAGTTCGCCTGGATCAAGGAGCACCGCCCCGAGGTGTACGCCAGGGTCCGCAAGGCCGTCGCCGAGGGCCGGTTCGTCCCGGCGGGCGGCATGTGGGTGGAGTCCGACACCAACATGCCGAGCTCGGAGGCGATGGCCCGGCAGTTCGTGCACGGCAAGCGGTTCTTCCTGGACGAGTTCGGGGTGGAGAACCACGAGGCCTGGCTGCCGGACACCTTCGGCTTCACCGGCGGCCTGCCCCAGATCATCCGCAACGCCGGCTCCAAGTGGCTGCTGACGCAGAAGATCTCGTGGAGCCAGATCAACAAGTTCCCGCACCACACCTTCCTCTGGGAGGGCATCGACGGGACCAGGATCTTCACCCACTTCCCGCCCGTGGACACCTACAACTGCTCGATGAAGGGCAGCGAGATCGCCCACGCGGCGAAGAACTTCAAGGACAAGGGCGTCGCCCGGCACTCGCTCGCCCCGACCGGCTGGGGCGACGGCGGCGGCGGCACCACCCGCGAGATGGTCGCCAAGGCGGCCCGGATGAAGGACCTGGAGGGCTCGGCCACCGTCCGCTGGGAGAAGCCCGCCGAGTTCTTCGCCAAGGCCGAGGCCGAGTACCCGAACCCGCCGGTCTGGGTCGGCGAGCTCTACCTGGAGCTGCACCGCGCCACCCTGACCAGCCAGGCGAAGACCAAGCAGGGCAACCGGCGCAGCGAGAACCTGCTGCGCGAGGCCGAACTCTGGTGCGCCACCGCCGCGTTGCGCACCGGCGCGGAGTACCCGTACGAGCAGCTGGACCGGATCTGGAAGACGGTGCTGCTGCACCAGTTCCACGACATCCTGCCCGGCTCGTCCATCGCCTGGGTGCACCGCGAGGCCGAGGCGACGTACGCGGCGCTGGCCGGGGAGCTGGAGGCGCTGATCGGCGCGGCCCAGCAGGCGCTGGCCGGGGCGGCCGCCGGCGGGCGGGAACTGGTGTTCAACTCGGCGCCGCACGGCCGCTCGACGGTGCCGGCCGGCGGGGCCGCCACGGTCGGCCTGCCGGACGGCACCTGCGAGGCCGTCGAGCGCCCCGGGGGCGGCTTCACGCTGCGCAACGGCCTGCTGGAGGTCGTCGTGGACGCGGACGGCCTGATCGCCTCGGTGGTCGAGACCGCGACCGGCCGGGAGACCGTCGCCCCCGGCAGCCGGGCCAACCTGCTCCAGCTGCACCCCGACTTCCCCAACATGTGGGACGCCTGGGACGTCGACCAGTTCTACCGCAACACCGTCACCGACCTGACCGGCGTGGACTCGCTCACCGCCGCGTCCTCCCCCGCCGGGGCCTCGGTGCGGATCGCCCGCTCCTTCGGCTCCTCCACCGTCGTCCAGACCCTCACCCTGCCGGCCGGCGAGCAGCGGGTGGACATCGACACCGAGGTCGACTGGCACGAGACCGAGAAGTTCCTCAAGGTCGCGTTCCCGCTGGACGTCCACACCGAGCGCTACGCCGCCGAGACCCAGTTCGGCCACCTCTACCGGCCCACCCACACCAACACCAGCTGGGACGCGGCCAAGTTCGAGGCCTGCAACCACCGCTTCGTCCACCTCGACGAGCCCGGCTGGGGCGTCGCCCTGGTCACCGCCTCCACCTACGGCCACGACGTCACCCGCACCGTGCGCCCCGACGACGGCGGGACCACCACCACGGTCCGCTTCTCGCTGCTGCGCGCCCCGCGCTTCCCCGACCCGAAGACCGACCAGGGCCTGCACCGCTTCCGGCACGCCCTGGTGCCGGGCGCGGCGATCGGCGACGCCGTCCGCGAGGGCTACCGGATCGGCCTGCCCGAGCGGACGGTCACCGGCAGCGCCGAGCGGGTCGCCCCGCTGGTGGAGCTGGACAACGACGCCCTGGTGGTGAGCGCCGTCAAGCTCGCCGACGACCGCAGCGGGGACCTGATCGTCCGGGTCTACGAGGCCGGCGGCGGCCGCGCCCGGGGCCGGCTGACCACCTCCTACCCGCTGGCCGGCGCCGTCCCCTGCGACCTGCTGGAGCGGCCCTGGGACGGCACCCGCGGCGAGGTGGCGGTCGAGGACGGCGCGGTGCGCCTCGCGCTGCGCCCGTTCGAGCTGGTCACCCTGCGGCTCAGCGCCGCCCGCCGAGGCTGATCTACGCTGTTCGGCGCCCCGGCCCCGCGGCCGGGGCGCCGCCCCCTACTTCCTGGAGCCCACCGTGCCGTTCACCCCGCTGTTCGCCGCCCTCGACATCGGCGGCACCAAGATCGCCGGGGCGCTGGTCGACGCCGACGGACGGCTGCGGCACCGGCTCCAGCTGCCCACCCCGGCCACCGAGCCCGGCACGGCCGTGCTCGCCGTGGTGCACCAGGTGCTGGAGCGGCTCGCCGGGACGGCCGACTGGGCCGCCGTGACGGCCGTCGGGATCGGCAGCGCCGGCCCCGTCGACCTCGCGAACGGCACCGTCAGCCCGGTCAACATCCCCGGCTGGCGCGGCTTCCCGCTGGTCGCCGCGGTCGCCGCGCACCCGGCGGTGGCAGAGCGCACGCTGCCCGTCCACCTCGCCGGGGACGGCGTCGCGATGGCCGCCGCCGAGCACTGGCAGGGCGCGGCCCGGGGCGCCGACAACGCGCTCTGCCTGGTGGTGTCGACCGGCGTCGGCGCCGGACTCGTGCTCGACGGCGCGGTGCGCCCCGGCCCCAGCGGCAACGCCGGCCACCTCGGCCACATCACCGTCGACCTGGACGGCGAGCCCTGCCCGTGCGGCTCCCGCGGCTGCCTGGAGGGCCTCGCCAGCGGTACCGCGATCGCCCGCCGGGCGCTCGCCGAGGGCTGGCGGCCCGTGGACGGCGACCGGACGGCCCGCGCCGTCGCCGCCTCCGCCGCCGCGGGCGACCCGGTCGCGCTCGCCTCCTTCGACCGCGCCGCCCGGGCGCTGGCCGCCGGGATCGCCGCCACGGCCGCCCTGGTGGACCTCTCCCGGGTCGTCGTCGGCGGCGGCGTGGCCGAGTCCGGGGACGTGCTGTTCGCCCCGCTCGCCCGCCACCTGGACCGCTACGCCGCCCTCTCGTACATCCGCGGCCTCGACGTGCGCCGCGCCGAGCTCGGCACCGACGCCGGGCTGATCGGCGCGGCCGCGCTCTGCCGCTGAGCCTCCCCGGAGCCGCCCGCATGCCGCCGTTCGCCCTCCTGAAGAACCCCGTCCGCCGCTACGCCTGGGGCTCGCCCACCGCCATCCCCGCGCTCACCGGAACCGCGCCCGACGGCACCCCGCAGGCCGAACTCTGGCTCGGCGCCCACCCGTCGGCGCCGTCCCTGCTGTGCGGGTCCGGCGACGAAGGCGACGGCAGCGGCCCGCGGCCGCTGGACCGGCTGATCGACGCCGCCCCGGACGGCCTGCTCGGGGCGGACACCGTCCGGCGGTTCGGCCCGGCGCTGCCGTTCCTGTTCAAGGTGCTGGCCGCCGACCGGGCGCTCTCCCTCCAGGTCCACCCCACCCGCGCCCAGGCCGAGGCCGGGTACGCGGCCGAACAGGCCCGGGGCATCCCGCTGGACGCGCCGGAGCGGGTCTACAAGGACCGCGGGCACAAACCCGAACTCCTCTGCGCGCTCGGCGACTTCGAGGCGCTGTGCGGCTTCCGCCCGGCCGCCGGCACCGCCCGGCTGCTGGACGCGCTCGGCGTGCTCGCCCCCTGGGCCGCCGCCCTGCGCACCCGGCCCGCCGAGGCCGTGCTGCCCGAGCTGCTGCGCTCCGGCCTGAACGCCGACGGCTCCGAACTCGCCGCCGTCACGGGCGCCCTGCGCCGCACGGCGGCCGCCGGCGGGCCGTACGGCGCGAGCAGCGCCGCGTACGCCCGCCTCGCCGAGGAGTACCCCGGCGACCGGGGGCTGCTCGCCGCCCTGCTGCTCCACCACGTCCGGCTCACCGCCGGGCAGGCGCTGTACCTGGACGCCGGGGTGCCGCACGCCTACCTCCGGGGCGTGGGCGTGGAGTTGATGGCCAACTCGGACAACGTGCTGCGCTGCGGCCTCACCCCCAAGCACGTCGACGTGGACGGCCTGCTGGCGGTCACGGACTTCCGGCCCGGGGAGGTCGAACTGCTCGCCCCGCGCCCGACCGGCGACGGCTTCGAGGAGGAGTACCCGTCGCCGGCCGAGGAGTTCAGGCTCTCCCGGCTGCGCCCCGGCGCCGCCGCCGTCCGGGTCGACCGCCCCGCCCCGCAGATCCTGCTCTGCGTCTCCGGGCGGGCCCTGCTGCGGGCCCCCGGCGGCTCCGAACTCCCGCTTCCGGCGGGCGCGTCGGCCTACCTGCGCCCGGGCGCCGGGCCGGTCGGACTGACCGGCCCGGGCGCGGAGCTGTTCCGGGCCACCACGGGGTAGCGGCGCCGACCGGCCGAGGCCGCGGGCGGCAGACTCAGGCGGCGGGCACCCGCCGCGGGCTCAGGCGGCAGGCACCGGCCGCGGGCTCAGGCCGGTGCCGGGTGGCCGAACAGCAGGTCGTAGCCGTCCGGGAGTTGCTCGATCACCTGGTCCAGCAGCTCGCCGGGGACGAGGTCCGCGACGGCGCTGAGCACGGCCCCGATGTCCCACTGCGCCGTCGCCGGGGTCGCCCCGTCGATCCACCCCACCACGGCCTGCACGAAGCGCTCGGCGGTCAGCGGTTCGGCCGCGGGCTGGGCGTCGCGCAGCAGCGAGGCGTAGGTCTCGGGCAGCGCGTCGGCGAGTTCGCCCCGCTCGGACCCCACCAGGTGCTCGCCGAGCAGGGCCAGCACGACCCGGGTGGCGTGGTCCGCCTCGGCCGCGCCCCGGTACTCGCCGCGCTCCACGACGCGGGCGAGGAAGTCCTCCCAGGAGATGGTCATCGCGTCCTCCTTCCGGTCGGCGGGCTCGGCCGGACCGACGGCGGCGCGCTCGCCCTGGGCCAGGACGGGGATCGCGGTCCGTGACCGCCGTGGGACGTACCGGTGCCCGTGCTGCTCAGCGTAACTCGCCCCGGCGCCTTCGGAACCGGCCGCCGCCGTCAATCACGCCGCCGCCCCGGGGCAACGGTCCGTCCTGCGGTCCACCGGGCTGTTCACCGCACCGCCCGCCGCGCCGTTCACCGCGCCGTTCACCGCGCCGAGGCGTGGCACCGCCTGCGCGGCCGCCGGGACGGCAGCAGCCCGCCGGTGGCCGGGCCGGCCGCCACGCGCTGCGCCGGGGGCGCCGCGCTCACCGCTGCCGCCGCGGTCACCGTCGTGGCCGCCAGGACCGCCTGGGCCCGGGCCGGGTCCGGCATAAACGCCGAGAGAAAGATCCGTTCCGCCGGGCTCAGCGCCCGCGAGCGGCCGGATTCGCGGTCCCGGGCGACCACCACGGTCCGCGCCCGCATAAAGGTGAGCCGGTCCCGGCAGACATTCACCTCGACCTGGGCGGAACTCCGTCCGAGCCGTTCCACGGTGAGCACCACCGAGAGCGGCTCGGGCCGGTGGTGCAACTGCTCCAGGTAGTCGATCTCGTGCCTGGCGATAATGAACCCGGACGGGAACAGCGACTCCCGGACGGCGGTTTCGTGGTGGCAGAACAGGTCGTAAATCCCCTCCTGGATGTAGCCGACCAGACGGGCGTTGTTGATGTGCCCGTTCTCGTCGACGTCGCTCCACCGGGTGGGGCAGGACAGCACGTGCACGCCCGGCAGCACCGCGCTCACTGCCGGGTCAGCCCGGCACCGGCGGGGAGCAGCGCGCGCTGCAACCTGGCGTAGTAGCCGGAGTGTTCGGCCGCCATCCGGGCCGCGGTCCAACCCTCCTCGGCCGCCTCGGCGGCGGCCTGGACGACCAGGCTGTCCAGCACCGCGTCGACCGCGCGGCACAGATCGTGGACGGCCGCGAGCCGCTCGGTCACATCCGCCCCGCTCCCTGCGTTCCGGGACGGGAAGGCGGCCAGTGATTCCATCGCGAGTTGAAGGTCGTCGACTCCGTCTGGCCGGTTTTCCGCAGGGAAATTCCGCATGATTTTCTCCATGACTCATTCGGCCATTACGGCCCAGTAGCTAGCGTTCGAATGCACCGGATCGGTGTCGACCCCCCGACCCCACGACGCTATCCCAGCCGACGGGGGTCGACGGATGGTTTGCCGACCGCGACGGAAAACTGACCTCCATCGGAGTAGTTTGTCGGTGTACACAATATGCCCCATCAGTCGAATGCCGTCCGCAATTCGAGTGGTATCCACGACGCGCGGCCCCGGATCGACTCCTCGGGGAACGAAATCTGCTACCAGACGCTCCACCACCTCGCCTTGTACAGGTGCGAGCCCCGCAGCGACCGCGTCCCCTCCGGCCGGTGCAGGGTGATCACCGAGGTGCACCAGTCGCACGGCGCCTCGTGTTCGGGCGCCACCGTGAGCAGCCGGCCGGTGCCGGGTTCGTCGCCGACGCTCTTGAGGTCCCGCTCGGCGGCCGGATCGGCCAGGTGCACGGCGGTGAAGCGGTCGGTGGCCGGGTCGAAGCGCCACAGGCCGGTCAGCGTGGCCACCCAGAACCGTCCGGGATCCGCCAGGACGGGCGCCAGGTCGTGCCCGCCGCGGTCGGGCAGCGGGCTGCTCCGCACGACGGTGAGGGCGGGCGCGGCCGGGGTGCCGCCGACCCGCAGCGCGGTCAGCGCCGTGTCGCCGAGCACCCAGAGCAGGCCGGTCCGCCCGTCCCAGTGCACCCCGTGCGCGCCGGGCAGCGGGAACTCCGCGTACGCCGCGGCCCGCGGGCCCTGCGAGGCCGCGTACAGCCGCACCCAGCCGCCCGCGCTCGCCGCCACGGCCACGTTGCCGTTCGGCAGCAGCTCGATGCTGTGCGGGTTGGCGGCCGTCCCGAGGTCCGTCGCCCAGTGGACGCGGCCGGTGGTGGTCTCCACGACGGCGGCCAGCCCGCCGGAGGCGGTGGTCAGCAGGAAGCGCCGCCCCTGCCGGATCCGGGACTTGGCCTCGTCCGGGTCGGTCCAGCTGCGCGCGGGCGCCAGATCCGTCAACTCCGGTGCGCGGTCGGCACTCCAGCCCCACACGACCGGCAGTCGGCCCGGGCCGCGGTAGGCCATCAGCTCCTCGGCGCTCTGCAACACCAGCACGCTGCGCGAGGCCTGGTCCACGACCGCCACCTGCCGGCCCGGCGACCTGGCCCACGCGCCGCTCGTCGGCGCGCAGAGCAGCAGGGCGACCGCGAGGGCCGGCAGTGTTCTCCTCAGCACGCCTTCACCGTGGGTGCTGCGGGCCGACTCCGCTCGGCGGCACGTCCGAACGGACGATCGAAGCGACGGCCGTGGATCGCGCGGCGCCGGCGGCGGGTCCGCCTCGTTCACTGTCATCCGGACATCCTGGCGGGACGACCGCACCGGCGGCCGTCGCACCGGGTCGGCACGCCGCCAGACCGTCAACCCGGTGCCGCCCGCACCCGTTCAACACCCGGTTTCCCGAAGGCCCGAGGCCCGGCCCCGGAGGCCCGAGGCCCGGCCCCGGAGGCCCGGACCCGTGGGCTCAGCGCCCGGAGACCAGATCCGCGACCCGGGCGATCGGCGAGGTGCTGGCCCGGCCGGCCGCCTCCTGCCGGTCGGCGGCGTGGTACGCGGCGTACATCGCGTGCACCCCGAGCCAGCGCAGCGGCTCCGGCTCCCAGCGCCGCACGGTGTGGCCCACCCAGGGCAGCCGGGTCAGCTCGGTGTCCCGGCCGAGCACCAGGTCCCGCAGGGTGCGGCCGGCCAGGTTGGTGGTGGTCACCCCGCTGCCGACGTACCCGCCGGCCCAGCCGAGCCCGCTCACCCGGTCCAGCTCCACGGTGGCGCACCAGTCCCGGGGGACGCCGAGCACGCCCGCCCAGGCGTGGTCGATCCGGGCGTGCGCGGCGGCCGGGAAGAACCGGTCGAGGACGGCCCGGAGCTGGCGCACCGTCTCCACCTGGGTACTGCCGTCCGAGTCCGTCCGCGAGCCGAACCGGTAGGGCACGCCCCGCCCGCCGAGCGCGATCCGGTCGTCGGCGGTGCGCTGCGCGTACATGTAGGCGTGCGCGAAGTCGCCCAGCACCTCGCGGCCCTCCCAGCCGGCCTCCGCCCAGAACTCCGCGGGCAGCGGCTCGGTGGCGACCATCGCGGAGTTCATCGGCAGCCAGGTGCGCTTCTCGCCGCGCAGCCCGGCGGTGAACCCCTCGGTGGCGCGCAGCACGTGGTCGGCGGTGACGGTGCCGTACGGGGTGACGGCGCGGGGCTTGCGGTAGCCGCTGCCGGGCAGGATCGCGGTGACCGCCGTCCCCTCGTGCACCTCGACGCCCAACTCCCGGACGGTGCGGGCCAGTCCACGGGCGAGCCGGGCGGGCTGGATGCGGGCGCCGTGCGCCGTCCAGCAGCCGCCGAGGGTGCCGGCGACGTTGATTCGCTCGGCCGCCTCCTTGGCGTCGAGCAGCTCGACCCGGCCCTCGCCGTAGGCCCGCTCGGCCTCGACGTGGGCCCGCAGGCGCTCCAACTGCGGCTTGCTGCGGGCGACTTCGAGGACGCCGCCGCGCACGATGTCCGCGTCGATCCGCTCGGCCCCGGCAACGCCGACGACCTCCCCGACCGCCTCGTCCATCGCCCGCTGCATCGCGGCCGCGCGCTCCCGCCCGTACCGCCTGGCGAAGGCTCCACGCCCCGCGAAGCCGTTGTACAGCCAGCCGCCGTTGCGCCCGGAGGCGCCGTAGCCGCAGAACCGCCGTTCGAGGACGGCGATCCGGAGACCGGGGTCGGCCTTCTTCAGGTAGTAGGCCGTCCAGAGCCCGGTGTACCCGCCGCCGACCACGCACACGTCGACGTCCCGGTCCCCGGGCAGCGCGGGGCCCGGCTCCGGCACCCCGTCCGCCGCGTACCAGAACGACACCTCGCCGTTGACCGCCGCCACCGGAAACCTCCCGTACCCTCGCTGACCTGCCCGGACGCTACCTCCGCGGGTTCGGCCCGGGCCACCCCCCACACTGCAAGGATCACCGGGCCCGATCAGCCACCCTGTCAGTCCCGCAGCAGCTCCAGGGCCCGCGTCCAGTCGTACGAGCCCGGCGTGAAGTCCGCGATCCGCACCCCCATCCGCCGCAGCCTCGCCAGGCTGTCCGCATAGGCCGGATGCGCCGCCTGCGCCGCGCTCAGGCAGGGCTGGACGGCGACCGGGACTCCCCAGCCGTACGACTCGCAGAGGATCCCCAGCGCCAGGGTGTCCGAGATGCCCAGGGCCCACTTGTTGAGCGTGTTGAAGGTGGCGGGGGACACGACGAGGGCGTCCGGGTCCGGCAGCGGCCGGGGCTCCCCCGGCTTCCGCCAGGCGGAGCGGATCGGGTACCCGGTCCGCGCCTCGATCGCCTCGGCGTCGATGAACCCCATGGCCTGGGGCGTCGCCACCACCCCCACGTCCCAGTTCTGCTCCTGCGCGGCCGAGATGAGCTCCCCCACCCCGCCCGCGACCCCCGCCGCGCACACCACGACGTACAGCACCGGCTTCCTCGTCTCGGACACCCTCGGCCTCCCCACTCTCGGACTGCCCGCTCTCGACCCGCCTGCGGACCCCCGAACAGTAAGCCGCCCCCGTGGCCCGCTCCACCCGCCCGGTCGACGCCCGACGGAATCGAGCGGTATTCGAACAACCTGGCCGGGCCCCACCAGTACGCCGACGAACCGAGTGGGCACGACTGCCCGTCCGCCGCTCCGCTCCGGGACCCCGCCCGACGGGCCGGGCGGCCGGGTGCGGCCGTCGTCGCAGGCAGGGCGCCCTGCGGGAAACCCGGCGGTAGCGTCGGGATCAAGCTTCGCCATGAGCATGATCACGCCGTTTTCCGTTTCGACCGGCCGCCTCGCGCCACCCGTGGGTGAAGATCGAACCGGAAAGAGATCGTTCACGATGTTCCTGCGAAATACGGCTCCGACGACCGCGGAAACCCCTGTCCGGACCGCTGGGGACGGCCCGGACCGGTACCACGCGCCGGACCGGCCGAACAGGACCGACAGGATGGGGAGCACATGCTCTTGGAGCGCGACGAGGTGCTGGGCACGGCCTCGGCGGCCGCGGCGGCGGCGCGGGCGGGCAGCGGACGCTGGGTCCTGCTCTCGGCACCGGTGTCCGGCATGGGACGGACCGCCGCGCTGGAGGCGATCGTCCGGCGGCAGGCCGACGGTGACGCCGTACGCGTCGGACGCGCCCGCGGCGTACCGGAGGAGACGGCGTTCCCGTTCGGGCTCGTCCGCCAGCTCTTCGCGGACGACGAGGCCGTGCCCTTCTCCGTCGCGGCCGGAGCGGACGAACAGCGGCTGTTCCACGGGCTGGTGACCAGGCTGACCCGGTCCGCCGCCGAGCGGCCGGTCCTGCTCGCGGTGGACGACCTCCACCACGCCGACGAGCCGTCCCGGCGCTGGCTCGGCTACCTCGCCCGCCGCATCGCCGAGATCCCCGTCCTGCTGCTGCTCACCGAGCGCGCCGACCCGTCCGGTCCGGCCCCCTTCCCGCCCGCCACCGGCACGGCCGTCGCCCTCCCCGCGCTCAGCGTCCCCGCCGTCATCCGCCTCGCCCGGGACGCCGGCCTCGACCAGCGCTCCACCGTGGCCTGCGTCGAGGCGGGCATCGGCAACCCGGCCCTGGTGCGGGCGCTCGTCGCCGACTTCGCCGACGGGGCGCTCCCCCGCCCGTCGTCCACCCCGTCCCGCAGCCGCTTCCGCGACACGATCGCCCGCTGGCTGGGACGGGCCGACCCCTGCGTACGCCACGCCTGCCTCGCCCTCGCCGTCGCCGCCGAGGGCGGGATGCCCGTCGGCCCCGGCCTGCTCCACCAGCTCTCCGACCTCTGCACCGCCACCCGCTCCCCGGGCGAGCGGTCGGCGCGCCGCATCAGCAGGCTGCTGGACCACCCCCTCGCGCGGGAGGCCGTCCTCGCCGTCGCCGCGCCGGAGGAGATCGCCGCACTGCACACCCGCGTCGCGGAACTGCTCGACGAGAGCGGCGCGCCCGCGACCGCCGTGGCCTCCCGGCTGCTGCGGGTCGAACGGCCCGGCGAGGCGTGGATGGCCCGCTCGCTGTCCGAGGCCGCCGAGGAGGCGATGCGCGCCGGTCACGTCGCGGAGTCCGCCGCGTACCTGCGCCACGCCCTGAGCGGCCCGCTCGATCCGGACCGCCGGGCCGCCCTCACCATGCGCCTCGGCGCCCTGGAGCTCCCGCACAACGCGACCGCCGGCATCCGCCGGCTCCGCACCGGACTGGAACTGCACACCGACCTCCGGGACCGGGCCACCGCGGCCACCGCCCTCTGCGCGGCCCACGTCGCGCGCCGGGATCCCGACACCGCGCTGGAGGTCCTCCGCCGGGCCGGTCGCGGCGCCGACGACGACGAACTCGTCCAGGTGCTGGGGACCCTCGGCGCGCTCGTCTCCTCGCACGACAACGACGCCTGGCGCGGCGCCGTCGCCGGCCTGCGCGCACTCGCCCCGACCGCGCCCCCCGCCATCGAGCCCCTGGTGTGCGGACTGATCACCGAGTACGAGGCCGGGGCCGGCCTCTGCTCGGCGGCCGAGGTGCTCGACCGGGTCCGGCCGCGGCTGGCGGCGCCGGTGGACCCGCGGCTGCGGACCGCCTGGCTCGGCAGCGCGGCGACCCTGCTCCAGTGGGCGGACCGCCTGGACGAGGCACGGGAGTTGACCGGCCAGTGCCTGCCCGCCCCGCCCGTCCCCCCGGACCTGACCGACGTGGGCCTGCAGTGCCTGCTCAGCGTCCGGGCCGAAACCGCGCTCTGGGCGGGGGAGTTCGACCGCGTCATCGCCGAGAACGCCCCCCTGGTGGAGGCGACCGCCGGACAGGGCGTCCGACTGCCGCACCTCGCCGCCATGGTGGCGACCGCCCGGCGCGAGACCGGCCGGCGCTCCGCGGCCTGGGAGGCCGTGGCCCTGGTCGGCCCGTCCGGCAGCGACAGCTCCTGGGAGTGGAACGAACTCAGCTACACCCGGGCCCTGTTGCACGCCGCGGACGGCGACTGGCAGGCCGCCCTCGACGACTACCTGGTCTGCGGAGCCGGCCAGCTCGCCCACGACTTCGTCAGCCCGGTCGCCACGCCGTGGCGCTCCGGAGCGGCGCTCGCCCTGGTACGGCTCGGACGGCGGGACGAAGCCCGCGAACTCGCCGAGGAGGAGCTGCGCCATGCCCGGACCTGGGGCACCCCGCGCACCGTCGGCCGGGCGCTGCGGGCCTACGCCGCGGCCGTGGGCGGCCGGCTGGCCCTGTGCTCGCTGACCGAGGGCGCCGAACTGCTCAGGCCGGCCGCCGCGCCCGTGGAACTCGCGGAGGTGCTGATCGACCTCGGCCGGGCCCACATCGAGGCGGGCAGCGGCCGCAAGGGCCGCGACACGCTGCGCGAGGCGCACGCCGTGGCCCTGCGGCTGGCCGGGCCCGCCCCGGAGGCCGGCGGACCGGCCCCGGTCGGCCGTCTCCTCGGTGCGGCGGAGGAGGCGCTGCGCGAGGGCGGGGTGCGGAACCGGGACGGCGGGCACGCCCTGAGCCCCGCCGAACGGCGCGTGGCCGAACTGGCGGCGGCGGGGCACACCAACGCCCAGATCTCCTCCGCGCTCTGCCTCACCCGCCGCACCGTGGAGACCCACCTCACCAACGCCTACCGGAAGCTGCGGATCGCCCGGCGCACCCAGCTGGTGTCGGCGCTGGACCGGTAGCGGCCGCGGACGCGCCCCCGCCCGGGTGCGGATGCACCCGGGCGGGGGCGGCCGGTTCGACCCGGCCCGGCGTGATCAGGGCCTCGGCGCCGGATCCCGCGTCAGGACTCGGCGTCAGGACTTCGGCGTCAGGACTTCGACAGGGTGAAGGAGACCGCGGCGTTGTCGCCACTGCCGCCCTGCCAGGTGCACTTGTACCCGGCCGGCGCGTCGCAGCTGTAGCCGTTGCTGCCCCAGTACGGGTTGTTCCAGTGCACCTTGACCTGGTTCTGCTCCCCGGCCACGTTGAAGCTGACCTCACCCTCGGTGCCGGTCATCACGCCCTCGGACTCGCTCGCCCACTTCGCGGTGACACCGGGCTGGACCATCGACGGCGGCATCATGTTGTCGGACCAGATCCCCCACTGCAGGCTCGCGCCGGAGCGGGTGAGCAGCTTCCCCGAGTTGTTGGTCAGGTTGATGCTCGTGCTCCGGGAGGCGCTGGTGAGGCTGGGCATCTCCGCGGCGGCGGCCTTGGCCCGGCTGCGCCCGATGCTGAAGGTGACCGCGGTGTTGTCCCCGCTGCCGCCGCTCCGGGAACAGGTGTACCCGTCCGGGACGGAGCAGCTGTAGTCGTTGCTGCCCCAGTACGGGTTGTTCCAGTGCAGCTTGACCTCGCCGCCGTTGTCGAGCGTGTAGGTGATGTTGCCCTCGGTCCCGGTCGCGAACCCGCAGGACTCGCTCTGCCAGCTGGAGGACTTCGTGTTGGGGATGTAGTCGGACGGCAGCATGTCGTTCGTCCAGCAGCCGTGGTCGAGCTTGTCCCACGTCTTGGTCAGGCCGGACCCGCTGCCGTTGGAGAGCGTGACCTTCGTGGAACGGTCCGCGGCGACCAGCGGCACGTTCGCCGCCGCGCTCTCGGCGGCCGGGCGCTGCGCCGCCGAGGCCTGCGGCCCGTCCTGTCCGGCCGCGGCCTGCGCGGACGGGGCGAGGGCGACCGCTCCGGCCGCCATCAGCACGGCGGTGAGGGCGCCCGCGGCCGTGCGGCCCAGACCGGTCATGGAGGTCGTACGCTGCATGGGTCTACCAACTCTCTTCTCGGCTGGACGAGCGGACACGCGTCACGCTCGCCTTGGTCCCGTCCGGAGGGGGGCGCCGCGGCTGGGTGCCGGCGCCGGGTGACTCACTGGCTGTGGAGACTCACTGGATGTAGAGCTCCCAGGTCTCCACGCCGTTGTCCCAGATCTTCTCGATCCTCATCGCGATGGCGCTCCCGAGGCCGTACAGCACCCAGTACGCGGCCTCGGCGGCGAACTGGGAGTTGTACCGGCCGACCCAGTGCCAGATGTCGAGCGCCTGCGCCGACGCGCCTTCCTGGACGGCGGGCGCCGCGACGGGCGCCGGCGCGGCGTGCGCCGGGGCGGGGGAGGCCGCGGCGGCGTAGGCCTGGGCGGTACCGCCGACGAGAACCGCGGCCGCGAGAGCCGCGCTGAGCGAGGCCGCTCCGATTCGCCTGTTCATGACAAGTGTCCCTTCTGGGCGTTCCACGTGAACAGCCGGTCACCCGGGGCCGATCGGTCCCGCCCCGACCCGGCTGCGGGGTGCGGTGGCAGTCACAGACTGGCATCCGACCACCACGCTCGGGCATCGTGGAAAACCGCGAACTTGGCACGGCGGGCGTCCGGCCGAAGGCCCCCGAGCGGCGCCGCGACGGCGCGCTCGGGGGCCGGTACGCACCCGCGACGGGGTCAACTCGCGGCAGCGGCCGCCAGTTCGGCCGCGGCATCGGCGCAGCCCCAGCTGAGCGTGACGCCGGCGCCCCCGTGGCCGTAGTTGTGGACGGTCCGGCCGTCCGGCTCCGCCTCGAGGCGGGGACCGCCGTGGCGGGCGGGCCGCAGGCCGACGACGTGGCCGAGGACGCGGGCCTCGCGCAGTGCGGGGATCCGGGCCGTGCAGCGGGCGAGGATGGCCTCGGCGGTGGCCGGATCGGCGACGGTGTTCCAGTCGTCCGGTTCGAAGGTGCCGCCGAGGACGACGTCGGTGCTGCGGGGGTGGATGTACGTGTAGCCGGCCGGGTCGTCCTGGATCCGGGTCGAGGTGGGCAGGCCGGGGTTGCGGACGAGGACGAGCTGGCCCCGGATCGGGTGCACGGCCGGGTCGCCGCAGAGCTGCCGGGCGCCGATCCCGGTGGCGTTGACGACCACGGGCGCCCAGGCGCGGGCCTGGTCGAGGGTGTCGAGGCGGCGGTGGACGATCCCGCCGCCGTTGTCGACGAACCGGCCGAGCAGCCAGGGCAGGTAGAGCGGCATCTCGACGGCGGGCGCGGTGAACGACCAGCCGTCCGCGCAGTCCGCCCCGCGTTCGGCGGCCGTCAGCCGGCGCAGGTCGGGGACGGCGTCGCCCCACCAGGGCTGGCCTGCCGACTGCCGCTCGTGCTCCAGCATGCGGGTGCTGCGCATCGAGACGCCGGGCACGTCCTCCTCGGCCTGGCGGGCGAACTCGGCGAAGGCCGTCGCGGACCAGTCCGCCACCCGGCCGCCGGTGCCCGTGGCGACCGGGAACCAGACGGCGGCCGCCACCGCCGAGGTCGTCGACAGCAGCCCGTCGGCCGTCACCACGACGACCCGAAGTCCCTTCTCCTGCAGGCGTATCGCCGTGGTGAGCCCGATGATCCCGCTCCCGACCACGACGACGTCCATCACGCCGTCCACCGTGCCGCCCGTCGCACCGTCCGTCGTGCCGTCCATCGCGAACCCCTCCCTCGAAGGCCGCCCGCCGGGTGCCGGCGGCCCTCACCAGGAAAGCGGCTCGCGCCGGAAGCCGTCCAAGACCGGTTCTGTCCGGGAGCGATAAGCCGCCCTTATCATCGCCGGATGGATCTGCGGATGGATCTGCGGCGCATGCGCTACTTCTCGGTGCTGGCCGAGGAGTTGAACTTCACCCGGGCCGCCCGCCGGCTGCACGTGGCGCAGCCGGCACTGAGCCAGCAGGTCAAGGCGCTGGAGCGGCAGCTGGGCGTGGAGCTGGTCGAGCGCACCAGCAAGGGCTGCGCGCTGACCCCGGTCGGGCGCGCGGTCGCCGAGGAGGCCCGGCGGGTGCTGCGGGAGGTGGCGGCGGCCGAGGAACGGGTCGCGGCGGTGGTCCAGGGGCGGGAGGGACGGCTGCGGGTGGCGTACACCCGCTCCGCCCGGGGCGGGGTCTGCGACGCCCTGGTGACGGAGTTCCGCAACCGCTACCCGCGGCTGGACGTCGCCCTGCAGACCGGTTGGACCTCGCACAACGTCGCCGAGCTGCTCGCCGGGCGGCTGGACGCGGCGTTCGTCCGGCCGCCGCTGGACGTCCCCGGGCTCGACTGCCGGATCGTCGCCGAGGAGGAGCTGCTGCTCGCCGTGCCGGCCGGCCATCCGCTCGCCCGCACCCGGGCCCGGATCGGCCGGCACCGGATCGCGGACGAGCCGGTGGTGCTCTGGCCGCGCCAGAACGGGCCCGGGATGCACGCGCTGATCACCGGGCAGCTGTGGCCGGGCCGGTCGCCGCGGATCGTGCGGGAGGAGCCGGACGACGAGCAGCTCCTGCTGGCGGTGGCGGCGGGGTACGGCATCGCGCCCATCCCCGAGGGCCGGGCCCGGGTGTTCCGGATACCCGGCGTCTGCCTGCGCCGGCTGACGGCCCCGGTGCCGACCGTCACGCTGGGGCTGGCCCACGATCCGCGGACGGCTCCCCCGGCCGTCCAGCTGCTGCTGGCGATGGCCCCGCGGCTCGCGGGGTCCGCGGGCGCCTGACCGGACGCGGGAGGACGACCGGACGCGGAGAGACCGTGCCCGCCCCCGTCATGCCGCGGGGGCGGGCACGGCCGTCGGGGCCGGCGTCGGGGCCGGCGTCGGGGCCGGCTCAGCCGATGGTGGAGCCGGTGACCGGGGCGGAGAGCTCGACGGTCTCGCCCTTGAGGCCGGTCTTGACGAACTGCCAGCTCAGGCCGGTGATGACGCCCTTGTCCAGCGGGGCCAGCTTGGCGAAGGCGGGCTGGCTGAGGTCGATGTGGGTGGAGTCGCAGGAGGGACACTGGTCCTTCACCGGGACGGTGACGGTCTTGCCCTGGTAGGTCACCTTGACCGAAATGCCCTTGCAGACCGGGTCGTTGTTCGGGTTGGCGGTGGTCCACCAGGTGTGCGAGACGGCGACCAGCATCTGGGTGGAGGCGTTGATCTGGGTGCCGCAGGCGCCGTAGCCGGCGTCGGTGTAGTAGGTGGCCTTGCCGGTCATGGGCTGGTTGATCGGTATCGCCGCGCTGGCGGAGCCGGCCGTGAGGGCGATCAGGGCGGCCGCGGCGAGCGGAGCGCCCGCGAGGATCCTGAGGTTCTTGCCGATGGCGCGCATGGTTCGTTCCCTTCGGTTGCCGTGAAGGTCATGAGCATGACAGGCAGAAGTCGGCACATTCGTACGGAAGTTCACCGACCGAACGCCTTTGTGGAGGAAACGTATGCGCCTGACCGCAAGGTGGTCCAGACCTCCGCGATGTTGGCATGAACACAAGGCAAGAATCTTTACCAATGCGGCCGAAGGGGCGAAGATGCGTGACCGCGCTGCCACGGAGGGTGTTGACAGGCCGTCACCCGAGCCCCCGGAGGCCTCCTCAGATGCGCACCTCGCTCGTCGCCCTGCTCCTCGGCAGCGTCCTGCTCCCGACCACCGCCCCCGTCACCGCCGGCGCCGCGCCGCGCGAGGTGAACCAGGGCTACAGCATCCCGGTCGCCGGCGTGACCGACCTCGGCGCCCTGCCCGTCCTCGCCAGTCTCGGGCTGGACTTCGCCCGGCTGCTCGGGCAGTAGCGACCGCACCGCCGTCACCGAACGTCACAGCCGCACCGGCATCCGGGCAGGCGTCGGCCCCGAGGCGGGAACCACCCGCGCCGGCCCGGATTACTTCCGCTCCGAAAATTAGTAACCCCGCCCCCGGGCCACAAGCCCGAACGCCCGCCCGCAGTGCGCCCGCCATCCCCCCGTCATCCGCCGCAACACCCGGCAAGCGGCCGCAAGCCGCCGCAACGAAGCGGCAACGCCCTTTCCCACCAGCCAAGATGACGATTGACAGGGGCCCGGGCGGTTCAGCACGATGAGGCCCGAGCCCATCCGCAGCGACCAGGAAGGAGGGCCGATGGCCACCGTCGTCCGCCCCGTCCCCCGCCGCTGCCCGCGCCGCTGTTGTCGCGGCGCCCTCGCCCGCTGACGTCCGCCGAAGCGGACCGTCACGCCCCCGTACGCCCGCTGCCCGCCGTGCGGAGCCGTACGCCCACCGCCGCCTGACGCCGCTCCGCGCACCCGCCATCCGTCACGCTGCGTAGCCGTATCCGCCGTCACCGCACCCGTCCCGAAAGGGCCCCGCCATGACCACCGCGCCCGCCTCCCCCGCCTCGCCCGCCGAATCGACCACCGCCGACGCCACCGCCCCGACCGCGCTCCGCCTCACCCCCGTCGCCGGCCGGATCGGCGCGCTCGTGCACGGCATACGCCTCGGCGGCGACCTCCCCGCCGGGACCGTCGCCGCCCTGGAGGCCGCCCTGTACGAGCACAAGGTGCTCTTCTTCCGCGGCCAGCAGCACCTGGACGACGCCGGGCAGGAGGCCTTCGCCCGGCTGCTCGGGCAGCCGGTCGGCCACCCCACCGTGCCCAGCGCGGACGGCCGCTACATCTTCGAGCTGGACGCCACCAAGGGCGTGCGCGCCAACAACTGGCACACCGACGTCACCTTCGTCCCGTCCTACCCCAAGGCCTCGATCCTGCGCTCCCTGGAGGTCCCGCCGGCCGGCGGCAGCACCGTCTGGGCCAACACCGCGGCCGCCTACCGGGACCTGCCCGCCCCGCTGAAGACGCTCGCCGAGAGTCTGCGCGCCGTCCACACCAACGACTACGACTACGCGGCCCGGCTCGCCCTGCGCCCCGAGCTGGCGGACAACGCCGAGGTCGCCAGGCTGTTCCGGGACGTGTTCGTCTCCACCGCCTTCAGGACCGAGCACCCGGTGGTCCGGGTCCACCCGGTGACCGGTGAGAAGACCCTGCTGCTGGGCGCCTTCGCCCAGCGCGTCCAGGGCGTCTCGGGCGACGACAGCAAGGCCCTGATCGACCTCTTCCAGCGCTACGTGGAGCGGCTGGAGAACACCGTCCGCTGGGACTGGCAGGTCGGCGACGTGGCGATCTGGGACAACCGCGCCACCCAGCACTACGCGGTCGCCGACTACGGCGACGAGCCGCGCCTGGTGCGCCGGATCACCCTGGACGGCGACCTGCCGGTCGGCGTGGACGGCACCCCGAGCCGGCTGCTGGAGCCCGCCGACCCGCCGCGGGTGCCGGGCCTGGTGCCCGCCGAGGAGCTCGAAGCGGCCAACTGACCGGGGCCGCGAGCGACCACGGCAGACGATCCGCGCCGATGACCACGTCCACCGCCCCGCGGGCCGGCGACGACCGCCGGGACGCCAACGCCTCCGCCGTCCTGCGCACGGTGCTCGACCACGGGCCGATCGCCCGCAGCCGGGTCGCCGCGCTCACCGGGCTCAGCGCCTCGGCCGTCTCCCGGCAGGCGGTGGACCTGGTCCGGCTCGGACTCCTGCACGAGCGGCCCGAGTTGGCGGCCGCCGGCACCGGCACCCTGGGCCGCCCCCAGCTGCCGCTCGACCTCGACCCGGACCGCCTCGCCGTGGCCGGGCTGCACATCGGCCTGCCGTTCACCACCGTCGCGCTGCTCGACCTGCGCGGCCGGGTGCTGCGGCGCAAGGAGGTCCCGCACCGCGGCCGGACCGGCCCGGACCTGCTGCGCCCGCTGCTGGCCCGACTGCCCCGGCTGATCGACACCCTGCGCGGCGACCGTACGGTGGTCGGCCTCGGCGCCGTCACCGGCGGCTCCGTCGACCCGGCGGCCGGGGTGGTCGTCCGGCACGATCCGCTGCGGTGGCGGGACCTGCCGCTGCGCGAGCTGCTGACGGCCGCCACCGGACTGCCCGTCCAGGTGGACAACCACGCCCGGGCGCTCACCCTGGCGGAGATCCTCTTCGGCCACCCGGCGGCCCGCCGCAGCATGGTCCAGCTGTTCGTCGGCCACGTGGTGGACGCGGCGCTGGCGGTCGCGGGCACCGTCCACCTGGGCCCGCCCTCGGCCACCGGCGACCTCGGCCACCTCCCGGTCTCCGGGACGGTCACCGACCCGGACGCGGACAGCCGGGAGCGCTGCCACTGCGGGCGGCTCGGCTGTCTCTCGGTGGCCGCCTCGGACACCGCGCTGTTCGCGGCGGCCGCCGCCGAGGGCGCCACCGCCGGACCGGACCGGGCCCAGCTGATCGCCGCCGTCCGGCGCGGCGACCCGACGGCCGGCCGGCTGGTCCGTAACCGGGCCAGGATCGTCGGCCGCGCGCTCGCCCTGCTCGCCGACGTGGTCAACCCCGACCTGGTGGTGCTGACCGAGACCTTCGCCCTCCTCGACCCGGCCCATCTCGACGTCGTCCGGGCCGAGTTCGCGCTCCGCTCGCACCTGCACCGGGACGCCGGCCTGCTGATCGCCCAGCCGCGCGGCCGGGACGTGCTCGCCGTGGCCGCCGGAGCGCCGGTGCTCGGCGAGCTGTACGCCCGGCCGGTCCACGCGCTCACCGCACCCCGCGCCGCCCACCGCCCGTAACCGCCCCCGATCCCGCGAAAACCGCCCCCGACCCCGCGAAACCGCCCCGATCACCCGCAGCCGCCCCCGAAGGACCGCCATGACCGCGCTCCCCCGTCCCCCCGCCCCGAGCCGCCGCACCCTGCTGCGCGCGGGCCTCGCCGGCGCCGGACTGCTGACGCTCGCGGGCTGCCGCTCGGCCGTCGAGCACGCCCGGAACGCGGCCGGTGCCGTGGACGCCGACTCCCCGCGCCAGGGCGGCGTGCTGACCGTCGCGACCGGCATCGACATCACCCCGAGCCTGCTCTTCGCCGTGAGCGCCAACACCCTCGTCCAGCGCCTCGCCTTCAACACCCTCACCCGGTACGACGACCGGCTCCGGCCGCAGCCCGAGCTCGCCACCGCCTGGGAGGTCTCGCCGGACGGCCTGAACGTGACCCTCAGGCTGCGCGAGGACGTGCTGTTCCACAGCGGCCGCCGGTTCACCGCCGACGACGTCGTCTTCGCCGTCCGGAACCTCCAGAACCCGGCCCGCTCCGCCCAGTTGAGGTCCACCGCCGCCGCCGTCACCGACTTCCGCAGGAACGGCGACTTCGAGCTGACCCTGGTGCTCGCCCACCCGGTGAGCAACCTCTTCGACCTCTTCGAATTCATGATCGTCCCGGACCGGGAGAGCATCGAGGACGCCGTCACCGGCACCCGGCTGGTCGGCACCGGCCCGTTCGCCCTCACCGGGCGCAAGCCCGGCTCCTCGCTCTCCTTCGCCCGCAACGAGCAGTACTGGAACCCCGGCCGCCCCCACCTCGACGGCGTGGAGATCCGGATCATCCCGCAGGCGGAGTCGCTGCTGTCCTCGCTCAGGACCGGCCAGACCCACCTCTCCTACAACGTCCGCGGCAAGGACGCCGCGACCCTGGTCGACGACCCGCGGTTCCGGATCAGGCAGTACGACACCGGCTCCGGCGCCCACTACATCGGCGTGGACGTCACCGCCGAGCACGTCCGCGACAAGCGCGTCCGCCAGGCCATCGCCTGGGCCGTCGACCGCGACCGGCTCGTCCAGCAGGCCCTCGGCGGCTACGGCACCGTCTCCTCGGTGCCCTGGCCCAAGTCCTCCCCGGCCTACACCGAGGCCGGCGCCACCCACTACCGGCACGACCCGGAACGGGCCCGGGCGCTGCTCCGGGAGGCGGGCGCCGAGCACATCACCCTGCCCTTCGCCCACTCCAACGAGGCCGGGCCGACGGCCATCGCGCAGATCCTCCAGTACGACCTCCGGCAGGTCGGCATCGAGACGGTGCTCCAGCCCGCCGACTCGCCGACCATGCAGAAGCAGCTGATCTCCCAGTCCATGCCGGCCCTGTGGACGCTCAGCCACGGCTTCGCCCAACTCCAGCCCGCCACCCTCGCGGTGAGCGCCTACCCGTTCAACGAGGCCAGGAACAGCTCCCGCTTCGCCTCCCCCGCCTACACCGACGTGGTGCAGCGCGCCTGGAACCGCAGCGACAGCGACAGCCCCGAGGCCAGGGCCCTCCACCAGCAGATCACCGACGTGCTGCTGGACGAGGAGTTCGTGATCGACCTCGCCATCGCCGGACTGGTCGAGGTCGCGGGCCGCCGGGCCCGGGGCGTCACGCTCAACAAGTTCGGCTACCTCAACCTCGACGACGCCTACCTCACGGCCTGAGCAGGACGGCCCGGAACCCCATGCGCACCTTCCTCCTGAAACGTCTCCCCAGCGGACTGCTCGTCCTCGCCCTCGCCTCCTTCCTGGTCTTCCTCATCCTCCGGCTGATCCCCGGCGACCCGGCCACCACGCTCGCCGGGCCGGACGCCTCCCCCGCCACCGTCGCCGCCATCCGCGGTCGACTCGGGCTCGACCAACCGCTGTTCGGCCAGTACGTCAGCTGGCTCGGCCACCTGCTGAGCGGCGACCTCGGGCCGAGCTACGCGATCGGCGGCCAGGTCTCCGACCTGATCGGCAACGGCCTCGGCGCCACCGTCCAACTCACCCTCGGCGCCCTGCTGCTGGTGGTCCTGATCGCGCTGCCGCTGGGCGTGGTCGGTGCCACCACCAGGCGCGGCCCGGTCGCCGCCGCCGTCCAGGCGGTCACCACCGGTGTGCTGGCGGTCCCGCCGTTCGTCACCGGCGTCCTGCTGGTCCTGCTGTTCGCCGTCTCCTTCGAACTGCTCCCGGCCGGCGGGCACGAGTCCCTGCTCGCCGAACCGGACCTGGCCGTGCAGTACCTGGCGATGCCCGCCCTCTGCCTGGCCCTGCCCAGCGCCGCCGTGCTGGCCCGCTACCTCAAGGACGGCATCGAACGCGCCCTCGCCGAGGACTACGTCCGCACCGCGACCGCGCTCGGCGTCTCCCGGCGGCGGATCGTCTGGCGGCACGCCCTGCCCAACGCGCTGCCCTCCGCCGTCACCGTCCTCGGCCTCCAGACCGGCCACCTCGTCGCCGGGGCCGTCCTGGTGGAGCGGATCTTCGCCTGGCCGGGCCTCGGCCAGCTGATCGAGCAGGGCGTGCTGCGCCGGGACTACCCGCTGGTGCAGGACCTGCTGCTGCTCGTGGTCGCGGTCTACGTGGCCGTCCAACTGCTCACCGACCTGGCCTACACCTGGCTCGACCCCCGGATCCGCTGGGAGTGACCCGATGACCACCGCCGCCCTTCCCCTCAAGTCCGCCGCACCGCGCGGCCGTTACCGCGCCGCCCTGCTCAGCCCGCGCGGCCTGACCGGCCTCGTCCTGGTCGGCGCCGTCGCCCTGGCCGGACTGCTCGCACCGCTGCTCACCGGCACCGACCCGAACGCCCAGAGCGCGCTCGCCCTGGCCGGCCCCGGCACCGCGCACCCCTTCGGCACCGACGACCTCGGCCGCGACCTGTACAGCCGGGTGCTGCACGGCATCGGCACCGACCTCGCGCTGATCGTCACCGCCGTCCCGGTCGGCGCCCTGCTCGGCTGCTCCGCCGCCCTGCTCGCGGCCACCTCCCGGTGGTCCGACCTCGCCGTCCAGCGCGCCTTCGACCTGCTGCTCGCCTTCCCGGGACTGATCCTGGCGCTGGCCGTCACCGCCGTCCTCGGCCCGGGCCGCTGGCCGGTGGTGATCGTCATCGCGCTGGCCGAGATCCCCGGCTACGGACGGCAGTTGCGGGCCGGCATCCTCGTCCAGCGGGAGCGCGAGTACGCCCTGGCGGCCCGGGTCGGCGGCGCCTCCCGGGCCCGGGTGCTGCTGCGGCACGTACTGCCCAACGCCGTCGACCCGCTGATCGTCCAGACCGCCGTGGCGCTCTCGCTCGGCGTGTTCATCGAGGGCGCGATGAGCTTCCTCGGCCTCGGGGTCCGCCCGCCGGAGCCCACCCTGGGCAGCATCCTCAGCCAGTCCGTCGCCTACCTGGCCACCCACCCGACCTTCGCGGCCGCCCCGCTGGCCGCCACCACCGCGCTGGTGCTCGGCTTCACGCTGATCGCCGAGGCCCTGAACCGGGGGATCCGCCGATGACCACCGTGCTCCGCGTCACCGACCTCACCGTACGGTTCGGCGATTCCGACCCCCAAGGCACCACGGCCGTCGATGGCGTCTCCTTCGACCTCGGAGCGGGCGACACCCTGGGCATCGTCGGCGAGTCCGGCTCCGGCAAGTCCACCACCGCGCTGGCCCTGCTGCGGATGCTGCCGCCCGGCGGCCGGATCACCGCCGGCTCGGTCCACCTCGCCGGGCAGGACCTCGCCGCCCTCCCCGAGACCGCGCTGCGCGCCCTGCGCGGGCGGCGGATCGCCATGGTCTTCCAGGACCCGATGTCCTCGCTCAACCCCGTGCTCACCGTCGGCCGCCAGCTGGACGAGGCGCTGCGCGCCCACGGCGGCACCCGGCGGAAGGCCGAACGGCAGGCCCGGGCCGCCGAGTTGCTCGACCTGGTCGGCATCCCCGACGCCGCCGGCCGGCTGCGCGACCACCCGCACCGGTTCTCCGGCGGCCAGCGCCAGCGCATCATGATCGCCCTCGCGCTCGCCCACGACGCCGAGGTGCTGGTCGCCGACGAGCCGACCACCGCCCTCGACCCCACCGTCCAGCAGCAGATCCTGCGGCTGCTGACCCGGATCAACCGGGAGACCGGCACCGCCCTGGTGGTGATCAGCCACGACCTCGGGGTGATCGCCCGGACCTGCCGCCGGCTGCTGGTCATGCGGCACGGCCGGGTGGTCGAGCGCGGCACCACCGCCGAGGCCCTCGCCCGGCCCGAACACCCGTACACCCGCGAGCTGTTGGCCGCCGTTCCGCGCCTGGAGGAGCCCTCCCGGGCGGCCGCCAACAGCACCCCGGGCACCCGGCCGCTGCTCACCGTCCGCGGCCTGACCAAGACGTACGGCTCCCGGCGGCGCGCCGTCACCGCGCTGCACGGCGTCGACCTCGACCTGCACCCCGGCGAGACGCTGGGCCTGGTCGGGGAGTCCGGCTCCGGCAAGTCCACCCTGGCCCGGGCGCTGGTCCAGGCGCACCCGCCGTCCGGCGGCAGCATCCGCTTCCGCGGCGAGGAACTCGGCCGCGGGGCACGGCGCGGCGGGCCGCACCGCGAGGTCCAACTCGTCTTCCAGGACCCGTACTCCTCGCTCAACCCCCGGATGACCGCCGGGCAGATCATCGCCGAACCGCTGATCGCCCACCGCCTCGGCGACCGGGAGCAGCGCGCCGCCCGGGTCGCCGAACTGCTGGAGCAGGTCGGGCTGGACCCGGCCGTGGCCGACCGCCACCCGCGCGCCTTCTCCGGCGGCCAGCGCCAACGCATCGGCATCGCCCGGGCCCTGGCGCCCGAACCGAGCGTGCTGGTCTGCGACGAGCCGGTCTCCGCGCTGGACGTCTCGGTCCAGGCCCAGGTGATCGAGCTGCTCGCCCGGCTCCAGCGCGAACTCGGCCTGGCCGTCCTGTTCATCGCCCACGACCTGGCGGTGGTCCGCCGGGTCAGCCACCGGATCGCGGTGATGCACCGCGGCCGGATCGTCGAGACCGGCCCGGCCGACCGGGTCGTCACCGCGCCCGAACACCCCTACACCGCCGAGCTGTTGGCCGCCGTGCCGGGCCTGGAGCCCGCTCCGACCGCCAGCCGCTGAGCCGGCGCCCACTGAGCCGCCACCCGCCCGAGCCACCCCGGAGCACCGTATGAGCACCCCGTCCGACCCGCACCTCCGGCCGACGCCGCAGCCCGACCCGCACCGCCGCGACCCGTACGCGGGCTTCCCCGGCACCGTCGGCCGCACCTTCGCCGAGTCCGTCCCCGCCTGGCCGCGGCGGGTCCGCCCGCGCGAGGGCGCGCCCAACATCGTCGTCGTGCTGATCGACGACATGGGCTACAGCGACATCGGCCCGTTCGGCGCCGAGATCCCCACCCCCACCCTGGACCGCCTCGCCACCACCGGCGTCCGGCTCGCCAACTACCACACCATGCCGCTCTGCTCCCCCGCCCGGGCGGCCCTGCTCACCGGCCTCAACCCGCACCGGGTCGGCTACTCCTTCGTCGCCAACGCCGACCCGGGCTTCCCCGGCTACGGCATGGAGGTCGCCGGGGACATCCCCACCCTGGCCGAACTGCTGCACGACGCCGGCTACGCCACCTACGCGGTCGGCAAGTGGCACGTCACCCGGGACTCCGCCTCCAACGCCGCCGACAACCGCGCCAACTGGCCGCTCCAGAAGGGCTTCGACCAGTACTACGGCGTCCTGGAGGGCCTGACCAGCCTCTTCCACCCGCACCAACTCGTCCGCGACAACAGCCCGCTGGACATCGACGAGTTCCCCGACGGCTACTACTACACCGACGACATCACCGACCAGGCCGTCAAGATGGTCACCTCGCTGCGCGCCCACGACGCCGACAAGCCGTTCTTCCTCTACCTCGCCCACAACGCCGTGCACGGCCCGCTCCAGGCCAAGCCCGAGGACCTCGCCCGCCACCGCGGCCGCTACGACGGCGGCTGGGACGAGCTGCGCCGCACCCGCTTCGCCCGCCAGCTGGCCGCCGGCCACTTCCCGCCCGGCACCGAGCTGCCCGAGCGCAACTCCGAGGCCGGGTACGAGGTCGGCCCGTGGGACGAACTCACCGACGTCCAGCAGAAGTTGTACGCCCGCTACATGGAGGTGTACGCGGCGATGGTCGACAATGTCGACCAGAACCTCGGCCGGCTCACCGACACCCTGGCCGCCCTCGGCGAACTCGACAACACCATCATCGTGTTCACCAGCGACAACGGCGGCACCGGCGAGGGCGGCGCCGAGGGCACCCGCAGCTACTTCAGCCGCTTCGTCCACCACCCGAACCTGCCGGCGGACTGGAACCCGGACGTCCGGCGCGAGATCGACCTGATCGGCGGCCCGCGGAGCCTGGTGCACTACCCGCGCGGCTGGGGCATGGCCTCCAACACGCCCTTCCGCCTCTACAAGGGCCAGACCTACGCGGGCGGCGTCCGCGTCCCCTTCGTGCTCTCCTGGCCGGCCGGCCTGCCCCGCGCCGAGGGCGACACCGGCGTCCGCACCCAGTACCAGTACGTCACCGACATCCTGCCCACCCTGCTCGAACTCGCGGGCGTGGAACGGCCGTCGGAGCGCCGGGGCCACCCCGTCCAGGAGCTCGACGGCACCGGCTTCGCCTCCGTGCTGCGCGACGGCGCCGCGCCCGGTACCCACCACGAGCAGTACTGCGAGATGACCGGCAACCGCAGCTACTACCGCGACGGCTGGAAGCTGGTCACCCTGCACCGCCCGGGCACCCCGTACGACGACGGCGAGTGGGCGCTGTACGACCTGCGCACCGACCCCACCGAGATCCACGACCTCGCCGCCGAACATCCCGACCTGGTCAAGGAGTTGTCCGCCGCCTGGGAGGCCGCCGCCTGGCGCGACGGGGTCTTCCCGCTCGCCGACGGCAGCGGCGCCCTCGCGCTGCGCGGCCCCGAGGCCGAGCGGCTGCGCCGCCCGGTCACCCTGCTGGCCGGCACCCCCGAACTGGAGCGCTACCGCTCCTCCCGGCTGATCGCCTTCCGCTCCTTCACCGTCGAGGCCGCGCTCGACGGCTACCGGCCGGGCGACCAGGGCGTCCTGGTCTCGCACGGCGACCAGGGCGGCGGCTACAGCCTCTACGTCGAGGAGGGCCGGCTGCGCCTCGCCTACAACCAGTACGGCGACCTGCTGGAGGCCGACGGAGGACCGCTGCCGGCCGGCGCCCGGCTGATCACCCTGGAGGTCACCGCCGTCGCCGACCTCAGATGGGAGTTCCGGCTGCTCGTGGACGGCCTGCCGGTGGACGGCCTGCCGGTGGGCGACACCGGGGACGGCGCCGCGGCCGGGGCGGAACCCGCCCTGCTCGGCCCGGTCCACCAGCTGATCGGCATGGCCCCGTTCCAGGGCATCAGCGTCGGCATCGACCGCAAGTCCCCGGTCTCCTGGCCGCTGTACGAGCGGCACCGCTCCTTCCGCTACACCGGCGCCCTGCACTCCGTCACCTACCGGCCCGGCGAGCCCGCGCCGTACGACCCGGAGACGGTGGCCCGGGCGCTGCGCGAGGCGGCGGCCGCCTTCGAGTAGCCGGGCCCAAGCCGGGCCGGACCGGGCCCAGACCGGACTCGGACCGGCCGGTCCGCGCCAGTCGGGCCGGGCCGGTCGGCCATGATCCCCGATCACCCGCCAAGATCCCCCCACCCGGGTTACCCTCGTCCCGCGCGGCAGCCCGGCCGCGCGGCCGACCGAGGGGGGAACGGATGATCGGGGACCTGCTGCCGGACGTCGTGGTGACCGAGGTGGCCTACGAGGACCCGCCGGAGGCCCGGCTGGAGCCCGAGGAGGAGCCCGCCGTCGCCCGCGCCGTCGACAAGCGGCGCCGCGAGTTCACCACCGTCCGGCACTGCGCCCGGGCCGCCCTCGCCCGGCTCGGCGTCCCGTACCGCCCGCTCGTCCCGGGCCTGCGCGGCGCGCCGAGCTGGCCGGACGGCGTGGTCGGCAGCCTCACCCACTGCGACGGCTTCCGCGCGGCGGCCGTGGCCCGGGCCGGCGCCCTCGCCTCCGTCGGCATCGACGCCGAGCCCGCGCTGCCGCTGCCGGAGGGCGTCCAGGAGGCCGTCGCGCTGCCGGTCGAGCGGCAGCGGCTCGCCAAGCTGGCCGCCGAGCACCCGGACGTCCCGTGGGACCGCATCCTGTTCAGCGCCAAGGAGTCGGTGTACAAGGCCTGGTTCCCGCTGACGCAGGTCTTCCTGGACTTCGAGGAGGCCGAGCTGGACCTCTCCCCCGACGGCACCTTCACCGCCCGGCTGCTCGTCCCGGGCCCGGTGGTCAACGGCCGCCGGCTCGACGGCTTCGACGGCCGCTGGGCGGTCCGGGACGGGCTGCTCGCCACCGCGATCGCCGTCGCCCCCTGACCGGCGACCAGGCCCCGGGCCGTCACCGACCGGCCCTCGACCGGGGCGGCATATCCTCGACCCCGTGACGGTGACCTATGTGATCGACGGCGACGAGATCAAGACCCTGGAGGACTTCTGGGACGTGGTCGGGCGGACCATCGGCGTGGACGGCTACTTCGGCCGCAACCTCGACGCCTTCGCCGACTGCCTGCGCGGCGGCTACGGCACCCCCGAGGACGGCGACTGGGTCATCGAGTGGCGCCACCACGAGGTCTCCCGCCGCAACCTCGGCTACCCGGAGACGGTCCGGCAGCTGGAGCTGCGGCTGGCGCGCGCCCACCCGACCAACCGCGCGCGGATCACCGCCCAGCTGGACGCCGCCCGGGCGGGCAGGGGGCCGACGGTCTTCGACTGGCTGGTCCGGATCATCGAGGAGGAGCACCCGGGCGGCCTGCGCCTGGCCTGACCGCCCCGGGGCCCCGGCTCCGGACGTTCCGCTACAGCACGTCCGAGAGCCGGACGAAGCGCCGCCCCGCCGCCAGCAGCCCCGGCACCGCCGCCGCCACCCCGGGGGCGGTGCCGCCGCCCGGGCGGTTCATGTGCCCGATCACGATCGCGCCGGGCGGGGCGGAGGCGACCTCCCGCCGCACCTCGGCGGACCGGAGCGTCGCCCCGTCGTCCCCGTTGACGGTGAATCCGGCCACCCGCTGGCCCAGGTCGGCGACCACCCGGGTGGCGACGTCGTCGTAGTGCGCGGTGCCGGAGCGGAAGAACCGTGGCGGGTGCCCGAGCAGCCCGGTGAGCTTCTCGGCGTTGCCCGCCACCTCGTCGTACACCTCGCCGACGCCGCGCGTGCCGGCGATGCCGTAGGCGGAGCGGCCGGTCACCGAGAGCGGACGGTGGACGGTGCCGTGGTTGCCGATCTCGAACAGCGGGTCGGCGGCGAGCTGCTCGAACTCGTCCGGGTTGGCGTCGATCCAGCGGGCGTTCAGGAAGAGCGTGGCCGGCACCCCGTGCGCCCGCAGGGCGTCGATCAGGTCGGCGTCGTAGCCGCTGCCGCCGGGGCCGCCGCAGGCGTCGAAGGTGAGCGCCATGGCGCTCTCGCCCTCCGGCAGCTCGGTGATCACCCCGGGCACGTCCAGCCCCCACTCGGCCGGGGCCAGCGCGCCGTACCGCTCGACCACCTCGGCCCGGGTCGCCGGGTGCGGGGGCTGCTTCGCGGGGTCCGGCGCGGGCGTCGATTCCGGCGCGGGTGTCGGCGCGGGTGTCGGCGCGACGGCCTCGGTGGGCCCGCCGGACGGCGTCGCGAGCGGTTCGGCGGACGGTTCGGCGGACGGTTCGGTGGACGGTGACGCCGACGGCGAGGCCGGACCGGTGCCCGCCGCCCTGCTCCGGCACCCCGCCAGCGCTCCTCCGGCCACCCCCATGAGCAGTGCCCGCCGACTCACCGACACGCCCGTCTCCCATCCGCGCCATGTCTCGCACAAGCCATGCCTCATACAACCCGATGGCATGTAAACCGATGACATGACTATGAACCGACCATTCGTCACTCCCCGCAACTCGCCCCCGCCCCCGCCCGGCGCCTCTTCACCGACCCGCCCCACCGCCGTGGGCCACGACTCACCCCCGGTTCACCCGCCCGGGTAAGCCCGCGAGCGACCCGCCCGCCCCGATCCGGAGACCTCGATGCCGACCGAGCCCAGCACCCCGCGCCCGAACCGACCCGCCGACCAACCGGCCGACCAACCGGCCGACCAACCGGCCGACCAACCGACTCCGCAGCCCGCCCGCCGCGACCTGCTCCGCACCGGCCTCGCCACCGGCGCCGCCACCGCGCTCGGCCTCGCCGCCGCCACCGGCCGGGCGGACGCCGCCCCCTCCGACGGCCCCGCCGCCGCCCCCGGCGCCACACCCCCCGACCGCACCCTCACCCTCACCGGCCACCTGCCCACCGGCTCCCCCGACTTCGTCTACCTCCCGGTCGAGGTCCCGGAGGGCGTCCGCGAGATCGCCGTCTCCTACGGCTATGACAAGCCGCCCGTCCCGGCCGGCACCCCCGGCAACTCCTGCGACATCGGCATCTTCGACGAGCGCGGCACCGACCTCGGCGGCCCCGGCTTCCGCGGCTGGTCCGGCGGCTTCCGCACCGAGTTCAGCCTCTCCCGCGCCGCCGCGACCCCCGGCTACCTCCCCGGCCCGGTCAACCCCGGCACCTGGCACGTGGTCCTCGGCCCCTACCAGGTCGCCCCACAGGGCCTGGAGTACCACGTCGAGGTCACCCTCCGCTTCGGCGCCCCCGGGCCGCGGTTCACCCCGCACTACCCGGCGGAGCGGGCCCGCGGCCGCGGCCGCGCCTGGTACCGGGGCGACTGCCACCTGCACACCGTCCACTCCGACGGGCGGCGCAAGCCCGAGGAGGTGGCCGCCGGGGCCCGCGCGGCCGGCCTGGACTTCATCGTCTCCACCGACCACAACACCAGCTCCTCGCACGCCGCCTGGGGCCCGCTGGCCGGCCCCGACCTGCTGATCCTGCCGGGCGAGGAGATCACCACCCGCAACGGCCACTGGCTGGCCCTCGGCCTGGAGCCCGGCCAGTTCGTCGACTGGCGCTACCGCTCCCGCGACGAGGAGTTCCCGCGCTTCGTCCGCCAGGTCCACCGGTCCGGCGGCCTGGTGGTGCCCGCGCACCCGTACTGCCCGTACGTCGCCTGCCAGTGGAAGTTCGGCTACGAGCAGGCCGACGGCGTCGAGGTGTGGAACGGCCCCTGGACGTACGACGACGAGTCGGCGGTGGACACCTGGGACGGCCGGCTCGCCGTCGCCCTGCGCGAGGGCCGCTCCTGGCTGCCCGCCCTGGGCAACAGCGACGCGCACAGCGAGCCGCAGGCCATCGGCTCCCCGCACAACGTCGTCCTGGCCGAGGACCTCACCCGGGACGCGATCCTCGACGGGCTGCGCGCCGGGCGCAGCTGGCTGGCCGAGTCCTCCGCCGTCACGCTGGACCTCACCGTCACCGGGCACGGCCGCCGGGCGGGCATCGGCGAGGAGCTGACCGTCCCGGCCGACGCCCCGCTCGACGTCCGGCTCACCGTCTCCGGCGTGCCCGGCGGGACGGTCCGCCTGCTCACCGACGAGGGCCAGATGCACCAGGAGTCGCTGCCCGCCGACGGCTCCGGCACCGTGATCTGGCGCACCACCGCCTCGCTCGCCGCCTACGTCCGGGCCGAGGTGCGCCACCCGAAGGCGGACGGCACCCCCGGCAGGGGCAACTCGATGGGCCCGGACCTGCCCTGGGGCCCGATGGCGGCGCTCACCAACCCGATCGTGCTGCGCACCGAAGCGGGCTGACCACCCCGGCGGACCCCGCCGACCGACCACTCCGACCCGCCCAGGAAGCGGGCTGGGGACGACTCGGACCACCCGTTTGGACTAGGTTGATCCCCGAAACGCATCAGTCGTAGGGACGAGGCGGTCGGATGTCCGGATATGGGCCGACCAGCCCCTTCGCACTCCGACCGCCCCGCCCCGGCTACCCGACCGTCCCCGGCCCGCGAAGGGATCAGCAGCTGTGAACCGTACGACCGTAGGTGGGCCGGAGCTCGGGGGCGGCGGGGGCGCCGGGGGCGTCCTCGTCCTCGTCGACCCGGCCGGGGCCGGGAACAGCCCGGTCGCGGAGCTGCTCGCCCGGGAACTGAACCCGAGCGTCCACCTGCGGACGGACGACTTCCTGCGTGTCATACGCAGCGGCCAGCTCCCGCCCCACCTGCCCGAGGCCGGGCGCCAGAACGCCACCGCCCTCGCGGCCGCCGCCCAGGCCGCCTTCGCCTACGCCACCCGCGGCTACCAGGTCGTGGTGGAGGCCCCCGCCGCCCCGGCCGCCCTCGACACCTTCCGCCGCGAGAGCCGCGCCACCGGCGCCGCCCTCCACTACGTCGTCCTCCACCCCGGCCCGGCGCCCGAGGACACCGTCCACACCGCCCACACCCTCGACACCGCGGCGCTCACCCCCGAGGCCGCCACCGGCTCCGTCCTCACCGCCCTCACCCGGCGCACCCACCTGCTCGGCTGGTAGCCCGGTAGCTCCCCTCGGCGCTCAGGCGCCCACCGTGCCGTCGATCGCCTCCCGCAGGAAGTCCGCGTGCCCGTTGTGCCGGGCGTACTCGTGGATCAGGTGGAGCATCACCAGCCGCAGCGACACCTCGGCGTCCCACCGGGCCTGGTAGCCGGTGACGTCGAGGGAGTCGGCGGCGAGCTCGATCCGGCGGGAGTGCTCGACCTCGGCCTGCCACGCGGCGAAGGCCTCGGCGCGGGTGGCGCCGGCGGGGTCGTAGGCGGCCTGGTAGTCGCCGTCCTCGGACCAGACCAGCGGCAGCTCCTCACCGTTGATCACCCGGCGGAACCAGACCCGCTCGACCTCCGCCATGTGCCGGACCAGCCCGAGCAGGCTGAGCGTGGACGGCGGGCTGGAGCGCAGCCGCAGCTGCTCGTCGGTCAGGCCCTCGCACTTCAGGGCCAGGGTCGCCCGGTGGAAGTCGAGGAAGCCGCGCAGCATCTCGCGCTCGCCGCCGGTCAGCGGCGGGGCGGGGCGGTCGTCGGGGACGGTCACGGTGGTCTGTCTCCTCGCGGTGGTCGGACTCCCGGCGGACTGTAGCGAACCGCCCGGCCGGTCCGAAACGCCTTTTCTCCCGGCCACCCACCTGGCTCACTGGCTTCCCGGCTTCGCCATCCGCTGTCACATCCGGGCACCCTCCGGTGTCTTCATGTCCGGCAACCCGCCGAACCACCGAACCCGGAGGACACCATGGCACTGCGACTGCCGAAGGCCCAGCTGCCCGCCGAGCTGAGCGAGAACATGATCAGGACGTTCGGGACCGCCCTCGACCCCGTCGAGGCCATCTGGCACAACCCCGCCGTCGCCACCGCGAACCTGGACTTCTCCCGCGGGATCGCCGAGTGGGACGCGCTCGACGAGGGCCTCAAGTCCTTCGCGCACATGGCGGTGGCCGCCCAGGTCGGCTGCGGCTGGTGCCTGGACGTCGGCTACTTCCAGGCCCGGAACCAGGGCCTGGACCCGGCCAAGGCGAGCCAGGTGCCGAACTGGCGGGCGGCGGAGGTGTTCACGGCGCTGGAGCGCGAGGTGATGGCGTACGCCGAGGCCATGACGGTGACCCCGCCGGCCGTCACCGACGAGCAGTACGAACACCTGCTGGGCGAGCTCGGCCCGGCGGCCATGGTCGAACTCACCGCCTACGTCGCCTTCGTCAACATGGCCACCAGGAACAACACCGCGAACGGCGTCCGGTCGCAGGGCTTCTCCGACTCCTGCGGGATCCCGCTGGCCCGGCCCACCGTCACCGACACCTCCGTGCCGGCCGGAGTGAAGCCGGCATGACCGAGGACCCCTTCGTCGCCCACCGCAGCCTGCTCTTCACCGTCGCCTACGAGCTGCTCGGCTCCGCCGCCGACGCCGAGGACGTGCTGCAGGAGTCCTGGCTGCGGTGGGCCGGGGTCGACCGCGCCCAGGTGCACGACCCGCGCTCGTACCTCATCCGGATCGTCACCCGCCAGGGCCTCAACCGGCTGCGGACGCTCACCCGCCGGCGCGAGCAGTACGTCGGCGAGTGGCTGCCGGAGCCGCTGCTCACCAGCCCCGACGTCGCCGAGGACGTCGAACTCGCGGAGAGCGTCTCCTTCGCGATGCTGACCGTACTGGAGACGCTCGGGCCGACCGAGCGGGCCGTGTTCGTGCTGCGCGAGGTCTTCGAGCTGCCCTACGAGGAGATCGCCGAGGCCCTCGGCAAGACCCCGCCCACCGTCCGGCAGATCGCCCGGCGCGCCCGCGCGCACGTCGCGGCCCGCCGGCCCCGGGTGCGGGTCAGCCGCTCCGAGCAACAACGGGTGGTGGAACGGTTCCTGGCGACCCTGCGCACCGGCCGGCTGCAGGACCTGATGGAGGTGCTGGCGCCGGACGTCGTCCTGATCGCCGACGGCGGCGGGATCGCGGCCGCCGTACCGGCCCCCGTGCACGGGGCCGAGGCCGTGGCCGCGCTGCTCGCGCGCATCGGGCGGCTGCCGGTCCCGTTCGACACCACCGCGGTGTGGCTCAACGGCGCCCCGGCCGGCCGCATCGACATCGACGGCGAACCCTCGGTGGTGAGCCTCGCGGTGGAGAACGGCCGGGTCACCCGGGTCTACATCGTGCGCAACCCGCGGAAACTGACCCGCCTCGACACACCGGCCGACCTCACCCGGTAGCCTCTCCCCGTTCGCGTGGTGGGGGTCCCACCCCCCGCCGCGGACCCCCACACACCCCCCCCCCCCCCCGGTCCCCCCCCCCCCCGCGCCCCCGCCGGGGGGGGGGGGGGGGCACCCGGCCCCCCCCCCCCCCCCACCACGCTCCCCCACCGCTCCCTGGACGCTCCGCCATCACGTACCGTGTTCGGACCACCACAGGTTTGGGTACGTACCTCGGCGCGCCCGACGGCCGGGCGCCCACCGAGCAGGAGACCCAGCGGCCCATGGACCACAACCGCATCCCCCCGACCGTACGCCGGACGTACGGCGTCGACGACCTCAGCACCGCCCCGTCGTTCGCCGGAGGCTTCATCAACTTCGGCTACTGGCAAGGGATCGACCTCGCCGACCCGACCTCCGAGGACCGGGTGCGCAGCCAGGAGCAGATGTACCGGCGAGTGCTGCGGGAGTTCCCTGAGCCGCGGGAGCGGCTGCGGCTGGCGGAGGTGGGCTGCGGCCGGGGTCTGGGTGCCGCCCTCGCCCTGCGGGAGTTCCGGTTCGCGGGCGTGACGGGCGTGGACATCCACCCCGACCAGATCGAACGGGCCCGCGCCGTCAACGCGAGAGCCCTGGCAACGTACCCCGATCGGCTGGCGTACACCCTCGGCTCGGCGGACGAACTCCCCTTCTCCGACGGCTATCTGGACGGCGTCTTCTCCGTCGAGGCCGCCCAGCACTTCCGCGAACTGACCGGCTTCGCCCGCGAGTCCGCCCGCGTCCTGCGCCCCGGCGGCCGGCTCGTCGTCGCCACCTTCTTCACCGCCCCCGGCCCCGACGTCGCCGAACGCCTCAAGATCCTCCTCGCCAGCTTCGCCGACGGCCTCGACATCGCCCACCCCCTCGACGACTTCACCACCTCCCTCACCCGCACCGGCTTCACCGACATCACCACCGAATCCATCGGCGCCGACGTCTGGCCCGGCCTCGACCGCTACCTCACCGACGCCGTCCCCGCCGCCCACTGGACCCGCCACTTCCTCCCCGCCTGGCGCGACGGCCTCCTCGACTACCACGTCCTCACGGCCATCCGCATCTGACCGGCGGTGAGCGGCCCTGGGCCCGTTACGGCTCCAGGGCCGCTCACGACCCGGCAGGCGGCCGTCGGGCTGAAGACCCTCGGCATGTTGCAAGCCCTCCAGGGCTGATCACGACGACCTCCGTACTCAAGGGCGGACCGCTGCGCCTCCCGTTGCAAGCCCTCCAGGGCTGATCACGACGGCCGGGGTCCACTGCTGGCCGCCGATCGGTGCGGGTTGCAAGCCCTCCAGGGCTGATCACGACGCGTATGGAGCCGTTCGGGAAGCACCGGCTGGTCGCGTTGCAAGCCCTCCAGGGCTGATCACGACGGGTTGCTGGCCTCGCCAAAGGCCGGCGCCCCCAAGAGTTGCAAGCCCTCCAGGGCTGATCACGACGGCGGTGTAGGGCGCGAGGAAGGCGTTCAGGCGGTGTTGCAAGCCCTCCAGGGCTGATCACGACACGCCGAGGTCAAGGACGAGTCGATCCGCGGCAAGTTGCAAGCCCTCCAGGGCTGATCACGACTGGCGAAGCGGTCCGGGACGTCGACGGCCGAGTCGTGTTGCAAGCCCTCCAGGGCTGATCACGACGCCGGGCCGGCGACCCCGACTTTCACCGGCACGTCGGTTGCAAGCCCTCCAGGGCTGATCACGACCCGAGGGTAAAGCCCAAGGTCAGCGCACCTACGAGCGTCGCCGCAGGCAGCGGAAGCGCGGCGACCGGCCGGTACTGCAGCGGCACTGGTCACAGGATCTCGCCCGGCCCGCCGAGGGTGGCGCCGAGTGTTGCCCTGTCGATCATGTCCGGGGAGCGGGCGGTGTAGGTGACGATGCTGTCGTAGCTGGGGTCGATCACGCTATTGAGGGTGTGGGTGAGGGCGCGGTACTGGGCGGCGGTGAGTTCGCCGTGGAAGACGCTGCGCTGGGTCCAGTGGAGGTACTTGCGGCAGGTTTTCAATACTTTCGGGTTGCGTTCGGCTGCGGTGTCGTAGACCAGGATGACGAACATCGGCGGCTACCACCAGGGCCGGAAGGGCTTGTACGGCGTGCCTTCCAGACACAGCCGGACGAGCTTGAGTGCTTCGAGGTGGATGAGCTCCTCGTAGCTGACCTTCCGCTTCAGCGTCCGGTGGTACACCGTCGTCGCGAGTTCCTCCCGAACCAGGGCGGCGATCTTCTTGCGGCCGTCCGTGCTGAGTGCGGCGCGGCCGACTTCCGTCTCGAAGTCGCTGGGTTTGATGTGCTTCTGGCCGGCGGCCCGCCGCAGTAGCCGTTCGGCGAGCAGGGGTTTGAAGGGTTCGGCGAGGTCGAGGGCGAGGGTGTTGCGGCGGCGGTCGGTGTCGCTGTGCAGGAATCCGATGGCGGGGTGAAGCGGGGTGCTGCGCAGGGCGGTGAGGACGCGGGCGTAGGTGAGGGCGTTGAGGTAGCTGATGAAGGCGTTGCCGGCGTTGGTTGGTGGCCGGCGGGTGCGGCCGTTGAGGCGGAGCCAGGCGGGGAGGCGGGTGTCGAGGACGGCCCAGGCGGTGCGGCGGAAGTTGCCTTCCTGGCCCATGAGTTCGTCGGTGTCGTGGCAGTCGGGCAGGGCGGTGCGCAGGGTTTCGAGTGCCGGGTCGAGGAGGTCGGTGTCGAGGGCCCAACGGAGGTTCTCGGCGGTGGCGAGGAGGAGTCCGCGCGCGACCGGGAGGCGTTGCGCGGGGTCGCCGGTGATCTCGACCTGTCGGCGGAGCACGGTGGCAGAGGACATGGCCTCGGCGGGCGCGAAGTGTCCGGCGTAGTTGCCGTAGTGGTCGAGGATGTGGACGGTGACGCCGTGGCGGCTGAGGAGGGACATCACGGAGGTGTTGAGGTCGACGTGCTCGAAGGCGACGAGGTCGCGGATGTCCGTGATGGGGATGCGGACGGGGCTGCCGTCGGCACGCTCGATGCGGATGCTGTCGTCCTCGCGGCGGATGCGGCAGGGTCCGGTGAGCCAGTAGGTACGGCCGACGGCGGGCATCAGTCTCCCCAGCAGTAGTCGAGGTAGGAGCAGCCGCGGCAGGCGGCACGGGTCTGGCGGTCGGGGGGTTCGGCCGAGGCGATGACGGCGCGGGCCTCGTCCTCGGCGGTCTCGGCCGCTTCCCGCGCCTCTTCGTTCCAGGGGACGTCGGTGGTGCGGCGGATGAGGGGGTAGTGGACGGTGCCGCCGCGCACGTTGACGCCTCGGCGCTCCAACAGCAGGCAGTAGTGCCGGACTTGGGCGTCGTGGGCGGGCGAGGGGCTGCGGGAGGACTTGGTCTCGTGGATGACGGCCCCGGCGGTGACCCAGTCGATGCGGGCTTCGCCGAGGTCGACGTCCCGCCGTCGCGTGAACGTGGTCTCGCTCACGACCTCCCCGAAGGCGACGAGGTCGCTGCCGCCTTCGGGCCGGTAACCGCGCGTGTAGAGCCAGAGTTGGCGCGGGCAGTGGCGCAGGTACTTGATGTGGACGCCGCCGAGGCCCTGGTCGTCGCCGAGTGGACTCGCAGGGATGGGTTTCACAGGATCGTCTCCGTTTCGGCGGGCGGGCGGAGGCCCAGGACGGGGTCGTACTCGCCCTTGACGAGATGGACGCCTAGCGACCGGTCGAACGCGTGGCTGTAGGTCTTCAACTGCCCGTAGCCCAGCGGGATGAGCAGTCCGGCGGCGAGGAGCGGGTCCGCCTTCCTGCCGACCGCGAGTCGGCGGTACTCCTCGGTGTCCTCCTCCAGGAGCACCTCCACGGTGTCGAAGCGTTCGCCGAGGGACTTCGCGTACTCGGTGCGGTCGTGGAAGGGGTCGGCGAAGGTGAGGAACTCGGCGGTGAACCCGTCGCGGGCCTCCCGAGCCCTCTCAGCCCACTTGTGGCCCCAGTCGGTGTCGTAGGCGAGGGCGAGGAGGCGGTCGATGTCCTGTTCGCTGAGGTCGGTGGCGCCTTCCACCGCCAGGGTGGTGAGCGCCGACCAGGCGGCCTCCACCGCGCCCTGGTCGTACGGGCGGTGGCCGTCCGTCCGGTGGACACGGAACTCGACCGCCCCGTCCGGGTGGAGGCCCCGACGGTTGACGCGTCCGGCGCGCTGGGCGACGGCCTCGATGGGGGCGTTCTCCACCGCGCCCCGGTCGAAGTCGAGTTGCAGCGAGACCTCCACCGTCTGCGTGGCCACGACCAGACCGCCTCGACGCGGCGCGTCGTCGGACCGGCGCTCGCGGTGGCGTTTCAGGAGTCGGCGTTCGATCTCGTCGCGGTCCTTGTTCTTGAAGCGCGAGTGGAGGAGCAGCGCGGCGTCCGGGTCGTCGGGGTGCTGCTCGCGGGCGTGGTCGGCGAGGGCGGCGAAGAGGGCCTGCCCCGCGGCAACCCTGTTGACGACCGCCAGCACGCTGTGCCCCTCGTCGATCCACCCTTCCAGCCGCGCGATGCTCTCCGGGTCCGTCAGCGCGAGCTCGTCGACGACCAGTCGGTGCCGCACCGGCGCCGTCCCGGGCTCGGCCCGGTGGCAGGTGACGGGCTGGTGCAGGCTCTCGTCGACGATGGTCAGCAGCGGCGGGGCGAGAGTCGCGGACAACACGGCGATCCTGCTGCCGAGTTGTTCCCACAGCCGCATCGCGGCGCAGAGCCGGCCGAAGGTCTCGGGGTCGTAGGCGTGGAGTTCGTCCAGGACGAACAGGGAGTTGGCCTGTTCGAGGAGGACGGAGGAATGGGTGGGCCCGGCGATGGCGGCGGCGAGGAGTTGGTGGGGCGTGGCGACGCGCAGGCGTTGGGTGAACAGGCGCATGGCGTTGGCACGGGCGCGGGCTTTGCGGGCGTCGTCCTTGGTGGGGCCGCTACAGCAGTCGTCCTCCGACGCCTCCGTGAGGAGGGTACTGGCGAGGGCGCCGTGGAGGAGGCCGATGTCGGGCTGCTTCTCCCCCGCGGCCGGGTGGAGGGTGTGCTGGAAGCGACGTCGGGCGGCGTTGAGGGAGGCACGGTAGGGCAGGGTCCACACGACCCTGGGCATGCCCGCCATCGTCGCCAACTGCCGGGCAGCCCAGGAGAGTCCGGCTTCGGTCTTGCCGCTGCCCGTAGGGGCGATGAGGACGAGGTGGCCCACGGTCGTGCCGGCGTCGTGCTGGTGCCGGTGCGGCGGGTACGGGAGCCGCGCGAGGTAGTCGGTGGGCAGCGGCATGTGGGTCTGGAGGTCCACGTGGGCGGAGCCGGCGTGGTCGGCCAGGGTGAGGGCGCCCTGGGCCAGGACGGCGAGCAGGCCCTGGTGGGCCTTCACCGGGAGCCTCCAGGCGGTGAGGACGTCCTGGAGGAGCAGGCGGGCCCGGTCGGCGAGCACCGGGTCGTTCGGCCCCGGTGGTGCGGGTTCGGTGCCGAGGGAGCCGGCCAGCCAGGCCAGGAGTTCCTGGTGCAGGCCGCGCGGGACCTGCGGCCGTGGGCCGTCCGGGCCGGGCACGTGGCCGAAGGCCTCGTGCCAGCGGGTCCGTTCGTTGTAGAGGCGGGACAGGGCGGGCTTGCCGCCGCCGAGGGAGGACGCCGCATGGAGCGGCCGGTGGTGGCCGGCGACGAGCGTGGCGATCAGCAGGCGCTCCTCGCTGCCCCACCCCGCTGCCAGGGCCAGCAGGTCGACGTAGGCGAGGGAGAGGACCTCGTGGCGCTCGCCCCAGGGTTTGCCGCCGGGTTCGACCTGCCGTTGGAACAGTTCGGCGATCTTGCCCGCGTCGTGCAGCAGCGCCGCGACGCGTACGAGGCTCCAGAACTGCGGTTCGGTGGCGATGACGCCGGCGGCCCCGATGCGCGCCTCCAGCTGGGCGACCGCGTCGTGGACGGTGCGCAGGTGGGTGGTGAGGCGTTCGGGGTCTTCCCGGGGCAGCGACTTGGCCCGCAGGTCGGTGAGGGCGCGCCTTCGTGGTGGGGCCAGGGGTGGGGTCAGGGGGTCAGCAGCCATACGGCCTGGGTGTCCTCGTTACTGGTGGGTGCTTCTCGGTAGGCGCCGCGGACCGGTGCCGCCCCGGCGGGTTCGTCGCACCACAGGTACGGCGACCAGCGGGTGGTGAGGCGGTCGGCGGAGACGGTATCGGCGAGGCGGTGCTCGTGGGCGGAGGGCACGTCGTGGCCGTCGGTGGGGGCGAGGGCGTGGCCGACGACCGCCCGCTCGGCAGGTTCGAGGACGACGTGAGCCAGTCCGGTGAGGTGGACGAGGTCCTGGGAGCGACCCAGGCGCAGGGCGTGACGAGGCCGGCGCAGCGCCCGGGCGAACCGGTCGCCGTCCGCTCCCGGTTCGGGCAGCCACAGGGTCAGGTGGACGTCGGCGAGGAAGGGCCGGTCCTTGGCCGTCGTACCGCCCTTTCCGGCCCGGATGCGGCCGCCGGCGGACGGGTTGCTGCCGTCGGCGGCGATCGGGTGGTAGGTCTCGGTGTCGGTACCGTGGCCGTCCGACCAGGCCGCCATGCCGAGGACGAAGGGTTCGGCGTACGCGCCGGTGGCGGCCGCCAGCAGCCCGCGGACGGTGGACGGCGGCGGCACCGGGAGAACGCGGGTGACACCGGGGAACAGCGGGTCCCGGAAGGAGGCCACGGGCGCGTGGAACGTCGCACGCAGGGCCCGTACCGGCCCGCCCGGTGGCGCCGGGGTCATCGCGGCTCCGGGTCGTCGAACCAGCCGTCCAGCTCGCCCGCGCGCAGTTCCTCCGCCAGCTTGAGCAGAACAGTCCGGGGGTGGTCGACGACGATGGTGCCCTCGGCCAGCTGCCGCTCGCACTGCTTCTCGAAGTCCTCGCGCGCCTGGTCGCGGAAGCCGGGCCGCCAACCGATCCGTACCGGCCCCTCCCACTCCCCCGCCCACGCTTCGAGCTCCTGGACCAGGACGTCCCCGCGCACCCGCACCCCCGTGTCGGGGTCGCTGTCGATCACGTGGCCCAGCGGGTTGATGCCGCCCTTGAAGGGGACCAGGACGATCAGCGCGGGCACCCGGTCGCCGTAGTGCAGGGCCTGCTTCGCCCCGCCGCTCAGGTGCGCGATCGCCTCGGGCAGCAGCGCGGCCCGGCGGCGCCGCTCCTCCAGCGGCAGCCGGACAGCCGGCTGGTCGCGGAACGATCCGGTGGTGGCGCCGAGCGCGGCGGCCTCCGCCACCTGGAGCGCCTGCTCCTGGGTGAGGTAGTTGGGCCGGCCCACCCCGTCCGCGCCGGGCAGGGTGAACGTGCCGATCCTCGGGAGGTCGAGCAGGAAGGGCGCGGCGAGGTCGGCGGTGTAGAACTCGTGGCCGTGCAGGACGGGTTCGGTCACCCCCCGGGACATGACGCCGAAGTCCTCGGTCGGGTAGGCGGGTTCGACGGACATCAGGGTGCCGAGCATGAACGGGCTGTCGCGCAGGGTGGTCGTCGCCGTTTCGTCCGCCTTCACGCCCGCCCGCATGTAGCCGAACAGGTCGTCGTCCGCGTAGAACACCGGATTAGCTTGGGTGTTGGCCTTCTGCGCCTTGCCCTGGGCCTTGCCCACCCTGGTGACGGGGGACGGCACCGAGCCACGCTCCACCATGGTCTCCCGGATCCAGCGGCGCGCCGCCTGCGCGGACACGTACGGGTACTTGCGGCCCCTGATCCGCGCGAACTTGACGCGGGACACCGTCTCCTCGCCCCGCCCGTTGTTGGGTGCCCCGGCCTGCACGGAGAGCACCATCATCCCTGCCAGATAAGCCATCTACGCCTGCTCCATCTCGTATGCGTCGTACTCGTCCTCGGCGTCCATGCCGAACGCCGGCTGCTCCGCCAGCTCCTCGATCTCGCGTTCCTGCTGCGGGTCGGGCTCCTTGCGACTGATCGCGACCCCGCGCTGCTGGAGCATCATCGACACTTGCGCGAACAGGAGCATCCGCTGCTCCCAGGCCCGCGGCTGGCGCCCGATCAGCGGCTTCCACAGCTCGGGGCCCGCCAACGGGCTTTTGTTCCCGTCCAGTTGCAGACGCGTGTAGGCCTTCACCATGAGCGCGCCGAGCTGGTAGTCGTTGAGCGCGGCCCTGCGGTACTCGGCCAGGCGCCCGCGTGAGCCGTCCTGGGCGATCCAGTCGGCGATCAGCGTCGCCACCGGTTCAAGATCGGTTTCCATTCCGAAGACCTCCTCGGCATAGGCGAAGGCGAGCCGGACCAGCGCCTCACGGTCGTCGACGCTCCACGCGCCATCGGGATCCGCCAAAAAGCGGTGCAGCTGCCCGAGCAGCGAACGGCTCCGCCCGTCCTCGGCCTCGAACAGCAGCCGCGCCGCCTCACTCTCGCCGCTCTTCCCGGCGTCCGGCCGGGCCAGGCCACGACGCAGCAGGTGCCAGCCGCGGCGCAGCGGCGCGTTGCCGTCGACGGTGGCAAGGAAGGCCGGTACGGCGCGCCGGGTGCGGGTGACGCGCAGCCAGGGCTCCTGATTGTCGTTCTTGAAGCTCCACAAGGTGGTCGCGCACAGGCCGTCGGTGGCGTCCCGCAGCGCGGCGAGGACGACGAGCTCGGGCCTCGCCCCGGCGGGCATCCCGGTGAAGCCTGCCTGCATGACGCGGCGGGCACGCCGCACGTTACGGCGGGCGAACTCCCCCTCGGCGCCAGGCCCTTGGCAGGACAGGACGGTAGCCGAACCGGCCGTCACCCAGGCGCCGTAGGGCAGCGCCCACATCGCGATCCGGCACCCCCGGCAGACCGGCCAGCCTGGGACGCCGGGGGGCAGGGTGTTCAAAGCCCTACTGGTGTCGAACAGGGGGAGATTCGACTTCGCCCAGACCACCGCCGTACCGGCGCCGCAGAACGTGCACGGCCGCACCGGCCCGGCCTCAGGCGCGTCCGGGGCGAAGAGCTGTTCGATGCCCGGCCTCAGCACGTTCGGGTCGGAGGCCCGCTTGCTGTGCGTGGCCTTCGAGTTCGGGTACAGCGCGAACAGGACCTTCCACCAGTCGTAGCGGCTACTGTCCTTGGGTGCCGTCGCGGCCGCGAGCACGTCCGCCACGAGAACGGATGCGATGGTGTCGAGGTCGGCCTCACTCACTCGGCCTGGGTCATCGCGCTCGGCGATGAGTGCCGCAGCCCAGGCACCCGCCCGCTGCAAGGGATGACCGGACGCGACGAGGGCCGTCACCGCACCCACCCGAAGCCCTGAATCGTGTCCAGGCCCAGCCCCCAGGAACGGATCGCGTTCACGAACCGGCCGTCAGCCTCCATCGCCACTCGCACCCGCGCCCCGATCCGCGGCGCCCCCCGCACCGTGAACCGCCGCCGGGGGCCCGCCTCCAGCACCCGCAGACCGTGCGGGGCCGGCAGGCCCAACACGTCCGCCTTGTGCGCCAGGTTGTGCTGGAGGCGGTCCAGGTAGTGCTCGTCGCCCGGGAGCAGGTTCCAGCTCTCGTGCTTGAGCACGACCGGCGTCATCGTCTCCAGCTCCACCGACCCCTCCCCCGGCGGCAGCAGCGCATCCATGTCCACCGCGACTCCGCGCACCCGCAACCGCGTGGCGCCCCACACCAGTTCATCGGCCCCGGCCAGCGCGCGCACCAACACCGAAGCGATCTCCGGCACCGGCGACCCGAACCACACCGAACCGTCCCGCGACGTGGAGTACACGCCCCGCTTTCGCGGCGCCCCCAGAAACAGCGGCCCGGCCACCCCCACCGGCTTCAGCGGCTTCCCCCGCCACCCGCCGTCGTGCAGGGCCTGTGCCAGGGCCTCGTCCTGCCCACTGAGCAACCCATACACCACACCCCGCGCCGCCCCGTGCACGTCCTCCCACCGCACACTCGACGCATCCGGCGTCACATCCACCCTCACCCGCACCAGACTCTCCCGACCCGCGTGCCGCAACCCGAACACGCCGCAAGCTAGTCGGGCGTGAACGATCGACACCGCATTCCTCACGATTTGGAGCAATAGCCAGTCATATGTGCTAGAGGCCCCGGCGTCACCGCCGCCAGCCCCGCGACGGGAATAGCGTCCACCTGCAGAGGCACCAGACCCAAAGCGCTCTGACCTGCGACGATGCACTACCGCCGAGTCGCCGCAACGGCATCGCCGGAGGCAAATCGAGCACACCGCTGGACCTGGTGCTTTACCCTCGGGTCGTAACCAGCCCTGGAGGGCTTGCAACTGGAGGAGCCCGGCACCGGGCGGCGGATGGTCTGCCGTCGTAACCAGCCCTGGAGGGCTTGCAACACGGCGATGCGGTTGGGGTCCACGACGTCGAACGCGGTCGTAACCAGCCCTGGAGGGCTTGCAACACACGGCCGGCCTCACGGAGTACGCCTGGACGGACGGTCGCAACCAGCCCTGGAGGGCTCGCAACCTGATCCCGGACGCCGAGCGGTGGCACGCCCCCGAGGTCGTAACCAGCCCTGGAGGGCTCGCAACATGCAGATCAAGGCGACCCTTCTGGAGACCAGCCCTGGAGGGCTCGTAACGGGGTGAACGGGCTCACGGGGCTCTCCCAATGGGGGCGGTAATCGTTGGTGAGATCCGACAAAGGCCGCTACCCTTGGCGGGCCGACGCTAGTTCGGTGCCCGTCGTGGCGCTGGTCAGGTTCGTTCTCATCAGCCCTGGAGGGCTTGCAATGAGCGCGCCATAGAGTTGGTCGACGCGCGCCATAGAGTCGGTCGAGGCTGGCGGCGGTGAAGCCCTCGGGCGGACACCGCCGCTGGCCAACACGCACATCCGAACCAGTCCCGACAGCTCCGCGACCAACGCTCAGGGTCGACGTAATCACCCATGAGCGGTGCCAGTCCACTCCGGGTGCCGCTGCTCCCGACCTTGCTTGCAGGTTGATTTCCTCGGAGCGGGTTATCTAGTTCGTCGATGAGCTCACCGGCATCGCGAGGGCTCATCTATCAAGAGAGGCGTCCCACGATCGGGTGATATCAGCCCCGGGCCGGACTGCTCCCAAACCACACTCATCATCCGACATTTAGCCTCTCACCTGCGGCTTTATCAACTGTCGGATGCAGCAGCCAAGCCCAGCGGCCAGCAAGCCTTGGGCCGATCCATGAAGGACCAACCAATACTGGTGCTGCCTTGAGCGCATAGACCCCAGCACTACGCGCGGCTTGTCGCCAAGGCCTCTGTTCCGTGGGGGGATGACCAGGTGAACGTCTCGGAATCCGTTCTCGTACTCCTCGACGCGCTGCTGGCGGCCGTCGTGCCGGGCGCTGCGGTTGCCCGCGTAGCGCCATCCGCAGCGATGCGTCCGGGTTGGCACCGCGAGCGGCGCGTTCAGGGACCGCAACCCCTCACCCCGCTGTGCGCCCGCCGGCGGCGGCTGGAAGCCCGAATAGATCCTCCGCCAGCTGCCGCGTGCGTCCTGAGGTCGGGGACCGAGGGTGCGCCGGAGCCGCTGGCCATCGCCTGTGGAGTCGCCCGGCTCCGGGTGCCTCTGGTTCCCCGGGCTCCCGGGAGGGCCGACGCGGCCGGTCGTTCCGGGGTGGGCGCCCACAGGCTGGGTGTCGGCCCGGCCGCGTGATCTACACCCCTCCAGCTTGTCGATTCACTGGAGGATGGAAGTGCGGTTCATGGAGTTGCTGTGGCAGGACGAAGCTGCGGTCAAGGTCGCGGGAGTAGTCCTGAGCATCGTGTTGGAGTGGTCCCTTCAGTTCGTCAAGGGCCGCGCCAGGCGGCGGGCGGATCTGCCGCCCGGTACAACGGTGGAGCCGTCCGTACGGCGTCCGCGCCGTACCCGGCGGTCGTCGCGTCGGGTGGCCGAGTTGAAGCGGTCGAGGGCTCGGTTCGCCCGTGCCCCGAAGCCGCGTCCGAAGGGGGGTGGCCGGAACAGTGCCCGGCTGCGCCGGCCCGGGCAGCGCCGCCGTCCCGGCAGGCGTGCCTCTTGACGGCGGGCACGATCGGCCGGTGCGCCCGGAACTGGATGCCGGGCGTTCCGTAGAGCCGGTCGCAACGCCGTAGCGGGCGGCCAGGTACAGACTGGCCTCCAGCCCGCCCACCGACGGGTTACACGGGAGTGTGCGCCGGCGGCTCCTGGGGATGCAACTCCCCTGCCGGGGCGACATACTGGACGTCTCCCTGGGAAACCCCGGGCGTGCGGCTTCGTTCGCACGCCCGCGCTCTGCCTCCTCTGATGCACCGCCAGGGGCGATCGGCGGGTACCGGCCCCGGAGGTCCGGGCGCAAGGGGAGCATGAGACTCCGTGGATCGTGCGGGCCCGTCCGTGGGTCCGCTTCGTCATCGTCCGTCGTGCCTCCGGTGCGGCGCTCCCGTGCGCACCGTGCGCGCCGGGTGCTTCCGCTCGGGCGGCCGGGCGTGCTGCTCGGGGTGCCCATGGCGTTGTGCTGCCAGCTCGCGGCGGCGGCTCCCGCCCACCCCGCGTCCCGAGGACGGCGGGCTCCCCGCCCTGGCCGACCAGCCCCACGGCCAGCAGGCGTACGGCAAGGCCGACATCTACCTCTTCAAGGTGCCCGAGGGCGTCACCTCGCTGAACCTGTACGCGCTCGGTCCCGGGGCGGGGGCGCGCCCGGTGGCGGAGGTGGGGGTGGCGGCGGCGGAGGAAGCGGTAACTGGACCTTCCTCGGCAGCGCCACGGGCGGCGGCAGCGCCGGAGGGGCCGGTGGCGGCGGCGGGGGCGGCGGAGCGGCCCTGGCCTGCACCGCCGTGCCGGTGACCCCGGGCATGCGCCTCGTGGTCATCGTCGGCCGGGGCGGCGTCCCCGAAGGTCGGAGTGGCGATGGCGGTGCAGGTGGTGGGGGCGGTGCGGCGGGCGCCACTCTGCGCCCGGCCGAACCCGGTGGCGCGGGGACAGCGGGGTCCGTCGGCGCGAGGCCCCGCAATGGCGGGGACACCTTCGTCCGCGTTCACAACGGTTCTGCGATCACCGGATCCTCCGGGGCGGGGACGGAGGCGTGAGCGGCAGCGCGGGCCGGGGCGGTGGCGGCGGCACCGGCGGCAGCAGCGGCGGGGCAGGGGCGGGAACGGCGGCGCACCGCCGCCCGGCCCGGACGACCAGTCGGGTACCGGTGGCGGCAGCGCCGGGAGCACCACTGTGAGCACCGGCGGTGACGGGTACGTCCCGATCATCTGGTAGCCCGCCGCCAGGGCGTGTCCCGCCCGTTCCGTCCGCGCACCCACTGCGCGGACGGGACGGGCGCGGTCGCGACGGGCCTGGTCGGCGGCGGCGCGGCCGTAGGACGGTGGCGACAACGCGGCCGGGATCGGGAAGGCCCTTGGCTCGTAGGGCGGTTATGGGCAGGGGTGCAGGGCGGGGCGGTCGCGGGTGCGGACGGCGGGGAGCCAGGCCGGGGTGTGGCCTGGGAGGCGGATGCGGTACCAGAGGGTGGAGGTGAGGTCTTCCTCGTTGATGACGGGGAGGCCGGTGGGGAGTTGGCAGTCGGCGTCGAGGGTGTCGTTGTGCCAGACGCGGACGGGGCCGACGTTGTCGGCGGTGTAGGGGCGCAGGGGGTCGACGGCGAGGCCGAGGCTGCACTGGGGGTCGTGGTCGGTGCGGTCCTGGCAGCCGCGTTCGGCGTTGAAGACGCGGACGTGGGCGGGCTGTCCGGGCGGCGGTTCCGGGTGCGGCCAGAGGGCGGTGGCGGTGACGGCGGCCGTGGCGCAGGAGGCGATGGCCAGCAAAGCGGTGCTCGGACGGCGCGGGCGGCGTGGGCCCCGGTCGGCGCGGATGCGCGCGAGCAGGCTCTCCGCCGTGTGCGGGGCGCGGGCGGCGTGGGTGGGGGCGAGGCAGTCGGCGGCGAGGGCGCGCCAGAACGGGGGGACGGCGGCGGCCAGTCGCAGGGCGGCGCGGCCTTCCGCGTACTGCTGGGCCGCGGCGCTGCGGGCGGTGGGGGTGACGCCGGGGAAGGGGCGGCCGCCGGCGGCGAAGACCTCGTGGATGACGATCCCGAGCGCCCAGATGTCCGCTGTGGTACGGACTTTGACGCCGTGTTCGCCGAGCGGTTCCGTCCAGCGTTCCGGCGGCAGGTAGTCGGGGGTGCCCATCGGGGAGCAGTGGCCGTGGGTGCCGGTGAGTTCGATGGCGAGGCCGAAGTCGGAGAGGCGGACCTCGCCGTCGGCGCCGATGAGGACGTTCTCCGGTTTGAGGTCGGTGTGGACCCAGCCGGAGCGGTGCAGGTGGGCGAGGCCTTCGCAGATGCCGGTGACGATCCGGGCGCCCTCGGCCTCGTCGACGCCGAGGGCGAGCAGGTCGCGCAGGGTGCAGCGGGCGCGTTCCATGACGAGGACGATCGCGCCGTCGAGGGTGGGCTGGTCGGGGGCGGCCAGGACGAGGGTGTCGAGCAGCCGGACCAGTCGGGGGTGCGGGGCGGTGCGGCCCAACTCGGTTTCGCGGCGGGCGGCTTCGGCGACCTGGCGGGCCTGGCGGGGGGCGAGTCCGGCGGTCGGCAGCACCTTGAGGGCGACCGTGCCGTCCGCGTCGTCCGCGCGGCCGGCCCCGCCGTCGGCCCGGCGGGCGGCGTAGACCGTCGCCCAGCCGCCCTCGCCGAGCAGCCCGGTGACGGTCCACTCGCCGACCCGGTGGCCGGCCGGCAGCAGTTCCTCGCCGTCCCCGGGGAAGTCCTGCTCGGGGACGCCCTCCCTGGGGACGCCCTCGCTGGGGACGCCCTCCCTGGGGACGGCCTCCCCGGGAAAGGCCGGGTCGTGCGGCATCTCCGCCCCTCCCTACCGTCCGGTGCGGGCGGGTTCGGGGGCCGGCAGGAGCGCGAGGTGCTCCTCGCGGACGATGCCGAACTTCAGGGCGAGCCCCACCACGGCCTCGCGTTTGCCGCTTCGGCGGTCCGCGCGGTCGCCGTCGGGCAGGTCGATGCGGAGCTTCTCGTCGGCGAGGTAGTCGAGGTGCGAGCTGACGGCGCGGGCGGTGAGCCGGGCGCAGGCGGGGTGGCCGTGCAGCCGGGCGACCACCTGCGGGGTGGTGGGGACGGCGGCCGGGGAGCGGTCGCGCAGCCACGGTTCGCAGAGTGCGACCAGGACCAGGAAGTAGGTGGCGGTCTCGTCCAGCGAGTACGCCGTCATGGTGCGGCTCTCCCGGGAGCCGCCGTGGGCGTCCGGGTCCAGGTAGACGTGGTCGGGCGCGAACACCTGGAAGGAGAGCGGGGTTTCCCGCCGGGAGGGCAGCACCACCCGGGAGAACTCGAAGGGGATCGGCGCGCCGATCCGCCGTGGCGGCACCCGCAGGTACTCGCCGGCGCCCTCCGGGTTCTCCACCAGGTAGGCGTGGGTGTTGCTGAGGTTGCTCAACTGCCAGTGGTCGTCGGTCGCGTGGATCTCACCGGCCAGTCGGGAGACCGTCTCGTCGCCGAGGCGCAGCTCCACGGGGATGCGGGCGGAGCCCCGGCCGAAGCGGGCCCGTTCTCCCGGACCGAGCCGTAAGGTCACCGTGTCGTCGCCGTTCCCCTCCGGCAGGTGGACGACAATCCCGCTCACCGCTCCTCCGTCCCGCGCACCGCTCCCCCGTTTCGCGCGCCGGCTCTTGCCGGACGGACGAACGGTACCTCTTCGCGTACGACAATAAACCGGATGCCGCAGGCTACTTGACAAAGCGGGAGCGGAGGGTACAGGCGTTCGGTCAGCGCATCGGCGCCCCCGAACGCACGGGTGCCACCGCACCCATCGGCGCCCCCGGTCGCAGCGGCGCCACCGGCCGGTCGCCGAAGGCGGCCCACGGCCGCCAGCCGCCGCCGGGCCGGTCCTGGACGCGGGTGCGCAGCCGGCCGTCCTCGGCCACCGCGAAGACGTGCAGCCGCCCGGTGGAGTCGGCCGCGGCCGAGGGCGGCGCCGCGAGCACCAGGCCGGGCTCGCCGAAGTCCTCGCCGAGCACGTCCGTCGGTGCCCAGGCTCCGGCGGGCGCCGACTGCCAGCGGTGGGCGAGGCGTTCGCCGCCCGGGGAGAGGGTGAAGGCCTCCAGCCGGCCGTCCGAGCCGGCGATCACCGGCGGCGCGGCGGTGGACCAGCCGAGCAGCGGCTGCCAGGCGTCCCAGCCCCCGCTGGGCACCGACTGGCGGCGGTGGAAGGCGGCCGTGCCGGACGGGGCGATCGCGGTGACGTTCAGCCGCCCGGTGCCGTCGCGGGCCACCCTCGGCGCGGCCCCGGCGGGCGTCCCGAAGCGCTCCCAGGCGGACCAGGCGCCGCCGGGCGAGGTCTGCCAGCGGTGCAGCAGCGCGGCGCCGCCGGGCGCGAGCACGAACACCTCCAGCCGGCCGTCGGCGTTGGCGGCGACGGCCGGCGGCGCGCCCGCCGGGCCGCCGAAGCCCGGGTCCCAGTCGTCCCAGCCGGTCGAGCCGGGCGAGGACTGGCGGCGGCGGGCGATCAGGGTGCCGCCGGGGGCGAGCGCGAACACCTCCAGCCGGTCGTCGGCGTTCCGGGCGACGGCGGGGGCGGCGCCGGCCGGGCCGCCGAAGACCTCCCAGTCCGACCAGTCGCCGTCGCTCCGCTGGACGCGGTGGTGCAGGGCGGCGCCGTCGGGGGCGAGCGAGAACACCTCCAGCCGGCCGTCGGCGTTGCGGCCCAGGACGGGCACCGCGCCGGCGGGTGTCCCGAACACCTCCCAGTCCGACCAGGTGTCGGTGTCCGGGCCGGTCTGGACCCGGCGCAGCACCGACCGGTCGGCGGCGTCGAGGGCGAACACGGTCAGCCGGCCGTGGACGTCCTGGGCGGCGACGGGGTTGTCCGGGCTCTGCCAGGGCGGCGGGGTGGACCGCCAGTCCAGCGGGGCCAGGTAGAGGCCGCGCCGGAACCAGCCGGCGGCGCTGGCCCACCACTGCCGCCCGTCGGTGACCACCTCCACCGCGTGGCCGGGCACATGGCCGGCGTAGCCGTCGAGGGAGAAGCGGAACGGGTCCTGGGAGGCGAGGACGTCGGTGCCCTCATAGCCGTTGCGCGGTCCGATGAACAGGTGGTACCAGCCGTCCCGGGCCACCACGAAGGGCGACTCGGTGACTGAGACGCCGTCCGCGGCGGTGGCCGCGTCGGCGAAGGCCACGCCGGGCTCGCCCCAGGTCAGCAGGTCGGCGGAGCGCCGGTAGCAGACCTGGTGGCGGCCGCCGGGGGCGGACAGCTCGGTGTAGTACATCACCCACTCGGCGCCGATCCGCAGCACCATCGGGTCGCGGGCGGCGGTCCCGCGGAACAGCGGACCGGACGGCAGCCTCGTCCAGGTGGACAGGTCGGTGGAGGTGGCGGCGTTGACCGCCGCCCCGGCGCGTCCGCCCGCCGCGTAGAACATCCAGTGCACGCCGCCCGACTCGACGACGTGCGGGGCCCACAGGTGCTCCTCGCCGAAGTACGAGGCGTCGACGGTCAGCGCGTCCGGGTGGCTCCGCCACGGGCCGGACGGGGAGGGCGCCGAGGCGTGCGCGAGCGAGACCTCGGCCCCGCTGTCGGGCGCCTGCCCGGGCGGCGCGCTGTCGCCGACGATGCTGAACAGGTGCCAGCGCCCGTCGGCCTGGACCAGGGTGTGGTCGTTGAGGTAGCGGCGGCGCGCGGTGGACGGGTCGTAGACGTGGTCGAACGGGCCGGCGCCGACCCAGACGGCGCCGGCGGAGGCGCCGGGCGGGGCGGCGGAGGCCGCCGGGGCGGTACGGCCCGCGAGCGGGAGCACGAGGGCTCCCGCTCCGGCCGCCCGCAGCAGGCCGCGCCTGCTGATCGGGTGCATCGCTGCGCTCCAGAGGGTTTCCGGCGGGGTTTCCGGCGTCGTCAGCCGGCGGCGGGTCCGTGGGTGGTGTTCAGCCGGCGGCGGGTCCGTGGGTGGTGTTCAGCCAGGCCCACTCGGACCAGGTGGAGAAGCCGGTCTGCCACTTGTGGTGGACGCCGTCGGTGTTGGCGCCGAAGACCTCGATCCGGCCGTCGGCGTTGTTCGCCGAGCCGATCTCGGTGCCGCCGGTGCCGAAGGTCTCCCACTGGCCGTACGGGGCGTTCAGGCCGGTCTGCCAGATGTGCTGCGCCGTACTGCCGTTGATGGCGAACACCTCCACCCGGCCGTCCGGCGAACGCCCGCTGGTCAGCTGCGCGTCGGCGGGGCCGCCGGTGGCCTCCCAGCCGGACCAACTGGTCGGGTCCGTCTGGTACTTGTGGTAGACGCCGGCCGGGCCGGAGGCGAAGACCTCGAGCCGGCCGTCCTGGTTGTGGCTGACGGTGAGGTCGTGGCCGCCGGTGCCGAAGGTGGAGTCCCAGGCGGACCAGCCGCCGTTGACGGCGGTCTGCCACTGGTGCTGGAAGACGCTGCCGTTGAGGGCGAAGACCTCCAGCCGCCCGTCGGGGGCCTTGCCGAGTTCGATCTCGCTGTCGGCGGGGCCGCCACCGGTGCCCTCCCAGCCGGACCAGCCGCCGTTGGGCGCCGTCTGGTACCGGTGGAAGACGCCGACCGGTCCCGAGGCGAAGACTTCGAGCCGCCCGTCCTGGTTGGAGCCGACGGCGAGGTCGTGGCCACCGGTGCCGAAGTCCTCCCAGCCGGACCAGGCGCCCGACGGCTGGAGCTGGTAACGGTGCTGGAGGGTACTGCCGTTGAGGGCGAACACCTCCAGCCGGCCGTCCGCGTTCAGACCGATGGCGAGTTCGGCGCCGGCCGGGCCGCCGAGGTCCTCCCACTCCGACCAGCCGCCGTTGATCGCGGTCTGCCAGGCGTGCGAGACGCCGTTCTTCCCGGCCGCGAAGACTTCGAGGCGTCCGTCGGCGGACCGGGCCGAGACCACCCGGCCGGACTCCGCCGGGTACTCCAGCGGCGCGGGACCGGGCTCGTGGTGGCCGAGCCGGTCGACGGCGGCCTGGGCCTCCTCCATGTGCCGCAGGTGGGCGCGCGCGCTGTAGGTCGACCACTGGTGCCAGTCGAGGCCGCCGTTGGAGATCCGGTAGGTCTGGTCGGCGTTGCACTGGGCGTCGTAGGCGCACGCGTCGGAGACCTCACCGTGAAAGTGGTCGTTGATCTCCCACAGGCCACGGTCGACGGAGTAGTCCGGGGTGTTGCCCTCGCGGTTGGAGGCCAGCGGGTTGCAGCTGGACTCGGCGAGGCCGACGGCGATCGCGGTCACCAGGGCCTCGCCCCGGAAGCCCGCCTGGTAGGCGACCTCGGCGCACAGGTCGCTGCCGGTGGCGGCCGGGGCGGAGGGCGCGGCGACCGTCAGGCCCGCCGTGACGCCCAGGGCGGCGATCGCGGACAGCAGGGCGCGGTGGGGCGCCCGGCGGGCGTGCTGCGGTCCGGTCACGGGGTGGCTCCTCGACTGGCGGCGGGCCCGGGAGTGGTGTTCAGCCAGGCCCACTCGGACCAGGTGGAGAAGCCGGTCTGCCAACGGTGGTGCACGCCGTCGGTGTTGGCGCCGAACACCTCGATCCGGCCGTCGGCGTTGGCGGCGGCGCCGATCTCGGTGCCGCCGGTGCCGAAGGTCTCCCACTGGCCGTACGGGGCGTTGAGGCCGGTCTGCCAGATGTGCTGCGCGGTGCTGCCGTTGATGGCGAAGGCCTCGACCCGGCCGTCCGCGGTCAGTTCGCTGGTGAGCCGGGAGTCGGCGGGGCCGCCGGTGGCCTCCCAGCCGGACCAACTGGTGGGGTTCGTCTGGTACTTGTGGTAGACGCCGACCGGTCCCGAGGCGAAGACCTCCAGGCGGCCGTCCCGGTTGTGGCTGACGGTGAGGTCGTGTCCCCCGCCGCCGAAGGTCGCGTCCCAGGCGGACCAGCCGCCGTTGACGTCCGTCTGCCACTGGTGCTGGAAGGTGTCGCCGTTGAGGGCGAAGACCTCGAGGCGGCCGTCGGGGGCCTTGCCGAGCTCGATCTCACTGTTGGCCGGGCCTCCGCCGGTGCCCTCCCAACCGGACCATCCGCCGTTGGGCGCGGTCTGGTAGCGGTGGAAGACGGCGGCCGGTCCCGAGGCGAAGACTTCGAGCCGCCCGTCCTGGTTGGAGCCGACGGCGAGGTCGTGGCCGCCGCCGCCGAAGTCCTCCCAGCCGGACCAGGCGCCGGACGGTTGGAGCTGGTAACGGTGCTGGAGGGTGGTGCCGTTGAGGGCGAACACCTCCAGCCGGCCGTCCGCGTTCGGACCGATGGCGAGTTCGGCGCCGCCCGGGCCGCCGAGGCCCTCCCACTCCGACCAGGCGCCGTTGACCACGGTCTGCCAGGCGTGCGAGACACCGCTCGCCCCGGCGGCGAAGACTTCCAGGCGCCCGTCCGCGGACCGGGCCGAGACCACCCGGCCGGACTCGGCCGGATACACCAGCGGCGCGGGCCGGGGACCGCTCCCGGGGACGCAGGGCACGGTGACGCCGCGCTCCGCGAGGTACGGCTCCGGGTCGGTGCGCTGGGACGCGTTCGGGTCGGCCCAGACCCGCAGGTGCAGGTGCGGGCCCGTGGAGTTGCCCTCGCTGCCCATCAGCGCGATCTGCTGGCCGGCCCGCACGTCGTCGCCCTCGAACACGTCCCGCCGCTGCATGTGCCCGTACTCGGTGATGGTCCCGTCCGGGTGCAGGATGCGGATCCACTGGCCGTAGTCGGACACCGGGCCGGAGATGACGACCTTGCCGTCGCCGACCGCGTAGATCGGGGTGCCGCGGTTGTTGGCGATGTCGATGCCGTTGTGCTCCGCGGTGTAGTGCTGGGTGATGGCGCCGTCGGTCGGACAGGCCGCCGCGAACCCGGCGGCAACAGCGGGAGCAGCGGTAGCGGCGGTAGCGGCGGGAACGGCGACAGCGGGAGCGGCCGGGACGGCGACCGGCAGCAGCAGGGCCACCACGGCCAGGGCCCGCCGCGAGGTGCGGGAGATCATCGGTGCGGCCCCCTCACGCCTTGCGGAGGCGGCCGATGATGCCGTCGATGTCGCGCCGCATCATGTCGGGCCGGATGAAGTGGCCGCCCGACTCCTCGTGGGCCTCGTACGGGATGCCGGCGCCGTCGAGCAGGGCGCGGAACTCCCGCTGCCCGGCCAGCACCGCGGTCTCGTTGAAGGTGTCGAAGGGGTTGGTCGGGTCGGGGCTGGTGCCGGCGACCAGGAAGATCCGCTTGTTGCGGTAGCTCTCCAGGCGCTCGACCGGGTTGTCGGCGGTCACCCTGGCCTGGTCCCACAGCGGCGCGCCGTAGATGGTGCCGCCGGCCAGGTCCTTGACGGCGGCGGAGACGTTGGCCCAGTGGACGACCGCGCCGTTGTCGCGGCGCAGGCTGGCCGGGCCGGAGTGGGCGCTGACCGAGGCGAAGTGGCCCCAGTACTTGGCCGCGTACTTCAGGGCGCCGAAGCCGCCCATGGAGAAGCCGGAGACGGCGCGGCCCTCGGGCTCGGCGAAGGTGCGGAAGTTGGCGTCGACCCACGGGATCAGCTGGTTGATGTGGAAGGACTCCCAGTTGCGGGGGCCGACGTTGGTGCTGACCGGGTTGGAGTACCAGCCGGCCTGCCCGCCGTCGGGCATCACCACGATCAGGGGCTTGCCGATGGTCCAGTCGCGGACGCCCTGGCGGTCGAACTCGATGAAGTCCTGGAGGCCGCCGTGCAGGAGGTAGAGGACGGGGTAGGTGCGCCCGCTGGTGTGGTAGTCGTCGGGGAGCAGCACGTTGACGGCGGGGTCCCAGCCGATCTCGGCGGTGTGGAAGCGGTAGTACCACATCCGGGCGTCGGCCTCGCCGCGGTCGGTGATGTGCAGGCCGAAGCCGTCGTCGGCGGCGTGGGCGGTCGAGGCCGTCGCGAGGACGCTCGCGCCGCCGAGCGCCAGCGCGGCGCCGAGCCCGCCGGCGGACTTGAGGATGCTCCTGCGGGTGGGGTGGTTCGCGGTCACCGTGACCTCCTGAGGGCGCGTGTCGGCGGCCGGTCCGCGACCGCCGGATGTCCGTCGTTCGGACGGTTCGGACGGTAGCCACCCGCCGGGGGGCGCGGAATCCGGAACCATACGGACTGACAGCGGCGGGGCCGGGCGCGGAGACTGGTGCGTTCCCGGAGCGTCGGGTCGTCGGCCCGCGGACAGGTGCCGATTCGGCCGCGCGTCCCTGTCCGACGGTGCGCTCTTGTCCGGCGGTGCCGCCACCACCAGACTGGTGACCGGACGCGGACAGGAGGGGTGCTGTGGCCAGGATCAGGATGCCCGACCGGGTCTTTCTCGCCTTGGAGTCCGCCACCACTCCCCAGCACGTGGCGCTCCTGGCCACCTTCGGGCCGCCCGCCGGTGCCGAGCCCGGGCCCTACGTACAGCGCCTGTTCGAGCGGCTCGTCGCCGCGCCCGTCGCGGCCCCCTTCACCTTCCGGCCGCGCCACGCACGCTGGGGGGCCTTCGACGGCACCTGGGAGGTGCTCGCCGGCCAGGACGTCGACCGGTCGTACCACCTGCGCCGCTCCGCGCTGCCCGCGCCCGGCGGCGAGCGCGAACTGACCGACCTGGTCTCCCGGTTGCACTCCCGGCCGCTCGACACCACGCGGCCGCTGTGGGAGTGCCATCTGATCGAGGGCCTGGCGGACGGCCGGTTCGCCCTGTACGTCAAGGTGCACCACGCGCTCACGGACGGGCTCGGCGTCCAACAGCGCCTGCGGCGCATGCTCACCACCGATCCGCGGGACGAGGGGCTGCGCCCGCTGTGGAGCATCGCCGCCCCCGCCGACCACAGCACCGGGGCGGAAGGACCGACGGCCCGCGGGCTCGCGGCCACCGCGCTTGGCCTCGGCCGGGCCGCCAGGACCATGGCGCGGGGCGTGCGGGCCAGGGCCGACCGCACCCGCGCGGTGCCGTTCCTGGTCCCGCGCTCCCCGCTCAACGCCGCCGTCGGTCGGCAGCGCCAAGTGATCACCCGCAGCTACGAGTTCGACCGGTTCCGGGCGGTGGCGAAGGACGGCGGCACGACCGTCAACGACGTCCTGCTGGCGGTGTGCGGGGGCGCCCTCCGGCAGTGCCTGGCCGCGGCCGGGGCGCTTCCGGCGCGGTCCCTGACCGCGGGCACCCCCGTCTCGACGAGGGAGGCGGGCGACGCGTCCACCGCCAACTCCTTCGCCATGACGGTCATGAGCCTCGGCACCGACGTGGCCGACCCGCTGGAGCGGCTGCGCGCCGTGGCCCGGTCCAGCGCGCTGGCCAAGCGGGAGCTGGGCGAGCTGCCGAAGGGCTCCACCGGGCTCTACGGGGCCCTGTTCACCTGGCCGTTCGTCGCGCAGAACGTGCTGGGCCTGGGCGGCGCGACCCGCCCCCCGTACAACGTCGTGGTGTCGAACATCCCCGGCTCCGCGCAGCGGATGTACTTCGCCGGCTGCCCGTTGGAGACGGTCCACCCGCTGGGCAGCGTCTGCCACGGGGTCGGCCTGTTCATCGCGGCCCGCTCGGCGGGCGGCCGGTTGAACCTGGGCCTGGTGGGGGACCGCTCCCTGCTCGCCCCGCTGGACGGGCTGGGGGACGCACTGGGCGACCAACTCGGCCTCCTGGAGGAGGCGTTGGAAAGAACGTAGGTCAGCGCAGCAGCCCGTCGGCCCGCAGCCGGTCGAAGATGATCCGGTCCACGGGGGACGTCCGGTGCCGGTCGGCGTGGGTGAGCCACACCAGCTCGGCGATCTCACTGGCCGGCGCGAGCACCCCCTCGTACGCGGCGGTGTAGCAGGTCATGCGGACGACCACGCCCTGGCCGTGCCCGTGGGCCTGGGCCTCGAAGACGCCCAGCAGGGCGGCCGAGTCCCGTACGACGGCGACGGACAGCTCCTCCTCGATCTCCCGGCACAGCGTGTCGAGGTCGCTCTCCCCCGGCTCGCGCTTCCCCCCGGGCAGGTAGTAGGCGTCCTTGCCGTGGGAACGCGTGCTCAGCACCAGGCCGTTCTCCAGGTGGATCCACGCCACCTTGTCGATGAGCGCCGCCATGGACCAGTCCTCCTGTTGCTCCGACCGGTTGCTCCGGCCGGTCCCCGAGGATACCGCCCCCACCGGCCCTCAGCCGTCCAGCAGTTGCTCCGTACAGGTGGTGACGACCTGCCGCACGGCGTGGGTCAGGTCGGCCGCCAGCGCTTCGTCCAGCGTGAGCCAACGGGGCGCCTCGCCCTCCTCGTTGACGGTGACGCGGCCCCCGTCCGGCACCGTCAGCAGGTACACGTGCCAGACGTGGGCGTCGGATCCGCGCCGGCAGGAGTCGCCCGGGATCGGGAACGTGGCGACGAACCGGAGCCGGTCGCCGGCGGTCAGGCCGACCTCCTCGCGCAGTTCGCGGGCCGCGGCGTCGGCCGGGTCCTCGTCCCGGTCCACATGGCCGGCCGGGACCGTCAACGCGTAGGGGAACGCGACGCGTTGGAAGAGCAGGAACCTGTCCGCCGGATCGCGGACGAAGACCGCCGCGGTCTCGTGCCAGTACTCGCCGTCCTCGGCGGACCACCAGGAGATGCCGGGGTCGATGACGATGGCCCGGGCGCTGCGCCCACCGCAGTTGCCGCAGCGGACCTCCCGCCTGCCCCCGGCCGTGGTCCAGGCGACGGGGCCGCCCCGGCAGAGCACGCAGTACTCCGCGTAGGTGTCCGGGGCCGGGCGTAGCGTCTCGATGTTCATCCTGGCCTTCCGCGCCGGTGGACGCCCACGGGCGCCCACGGACGCCGGCGGGCGGGGTGCGCCGCCCCGGTCAGGGCAGCAGGTCGGGCAACTGCCGTACGTCGTCGAGGACGTGCTCGGCACCGGCCCGTTCGAAGTCCTCGCGCGTGTGGAAGCCGGTGGCGACGCCGACGAAGCGCAGCCCGGCCCCGGTGGCCGCCGCGAGGTCGATGAGGGCGTCGCCCACGTACCAGACGTCGTCCACGCCGACCCCCCTTCCGCTCAGCGTCGCCAGCGCGGCGTCGAACACCCGGGGGTCCGGCTTGTGGTGGGGGCTGTCGTCCGCTCCCTGGAGCAGGACGAGCCGGTCCGTCCGCACGCCGATCCGTTCGACGTCCCGGAGGGCCGAGAGGCGGTTGGTGGACGTGACGACGCCGACGCCGACGCTCCGGCGCCAGAGCTCGTGGACGACCTCGACGGCGCCGGGGAGGGGCCGTTTGAGGAACTCCTCCTCCAGCGAGAGGTTCGCCTCGCGCATCCGTTCCAGGGTGTCGCTGTCGCGGTAGAGGGCGCGGATCATCGCGTCGAAGGGCTTGCCCCAGTGCAGCGCCAGCTCGGCGTCCGTCAGGTCGATCCCGTAGAACCGCCGGGCGACCGCCTTGTGGTGGGCCCACTTGACCTCCGCGGTCACCACCAGGGTGTCGTCCAGGTCGAAGAGGACGACGCGGGGCCCGCGGCCCGCACGCGTTCCGGACGTCATGACGTGAGATCCCTTCCGCCGGGTCCTCCGTACGGTACCGCCGCCCGGTCTCCGGCCGCCTCCGCCTGCCCGTCGCGTGACCGGGGTCGGGCGGGACCGCGCGGCGCGGGCAGGGAGACCGCCAGGAGCAGCGCGACGCCGACCACCGTGAAGGCCAGCGCGGCCAGCCCGGCACCGGCCCATCCGGCGCCGTCCACGGCCAGGCTGAAGGCCGGCGGCCCGACCAGCGTGCCGAGGCTGCCGAGCTGGGCGACCAGCCCGTTGGTGACGTCGGCGCGCCGGGGGCTGCCGGCGATCCGCGGCACCGCCGCGAACATCGCGGAGATCATCACCCCGTCGACCACCAGGCCGACGCAGGCCAGGACCATCACGGCCACCACGGGGAGGCGCGGCGCGAAGACCAGGAGCGCCGAGACGGGCAGCAGGGCCAGCACCGGAGTCATCGCGAGCAGCCCGACGCCCCGGCGCAGCAGCAGCCCGCTGAGCGCGCTGCCGAGCACGCTGCCGAGGGAGACCACCGCGGCGACGACGCCGGCGGTGGCCGTGGACGCGCCGCGTTCCTCCGTCAGGAACGTGGGCAGCAGCACGACGATCGCGACCCCGGCCAGGCAGACGCAGGCGAAGCTCAGCGCGAAGAGCACCGGGGGGATCCAGCCGGTCCGCGGGGGCGGCGCTCCGGTGCCCTCGGCGGCCGGGTCCGCCGTCGGCGCGCGGGCGGCGGCGGGGCGGGTGGCGCCGACCGCGACCGCCAGCACGAGCGGGAGGAGCGCGGTCGCGCCCATCCAGCCGCGCCAGCCGATCGCGCCGCTGACCGCTCCCCCCAGGGCGGTGGCCAGGGCGAGTCCGGTGGGGACGCAGGTGCCCCACAGCGCCAGCGCCGTGGCCTGCGCCCGCCCCTCGGCCAGCCGGGTCAGCATGATCGGCCCGCCCACGAAGACCAGGAGGTAGCCGAAGCCCTGCGCGGTGCGCGCCGCCAGCAGCGGCGACCAGCTGCCCGCGAAGGCCGTCGCCGCCACGGACAGGGTGGTGAGGACGAGCCCGCCGGCCACCGCCTTCCGGGCGTCGAGCCGGCTGATCCACCACCCGGCGGGGACGCCGAGGACGGCGCTCACCGCGGTGATGCTGGAGGTCGCCCAGGCGAACTGGCCGAGGGAGAGGTGCAGGTCCCCTCGGATCTCGGACCCGAGCGGGGAGAGCGCGCCCAGCCCGAAGGCGGCGAAGACCCCGGAGAGCCAGGTGGTCACGATGGCCGGCCACGGTGACCCGGTGCTCTCGCGGCGCGCGACACCGTTCTTGCGCATGGTTCGCTCTCCAGGGAAGTGGACGGGCTGACGGGCGGGCCGGCACCGGCCGGTCGTGTGATGAGAGGGGAGGAGGAGTCGGCACCCTCCCATCACACGACGCGTCAGTGCTGCGGGCCGTAGGCCGTCAGCAGTTCGACGTCACCGGTCACGTACGTCGTGTCGGTGATGACGGTCTGGTCGGACGGGCCGCGGCTGCACATGCACATGTGCCGGCCGCTCGACTCCACGCGGACGGCGCGGGCCCCGCCCGAGGCCATGATCTCCTCGGCGATGTCCTTCACCAGGTGCTCCTGGATCTGGAACCGCTTGCTGAAGGCCTGGACCAGGCGCGGGAACTTGCCGAGCCCCAGGATCCGGTTCCCGGGGACGTAGGTGATGTCGACCTTGCCGTAGAAGGGCAGGAAGTGGTGGGCGCAGATCGAGTAGTAGTTGATGTCGTGCACCCGGACGACGCCCTGGTGGTCGCCCTCGACCAGGACGGTCGTCTTGAGGATCTTGGAGGTGTCGGTCTCGTAGCCGCTCAGCAGCTCCCGGTACGCGCGGACGATGCGGGGCTCGCACTCGGGCTCGGTGTACCAGTCCAGGGCCCGCTTGTCCGTGGTGACGTTGTCCCGTAGCCACTCGGCGATCGTCATGTGGTCTCCGTTCTCGGTCCGTCCGGCGGACTCCGCCGCCGGCCTCGCCGGGGCTCCGGCGAAGTCTTCTGGTGGGGTGGGAGGTTGAAGACCGTCGGCGGTGCTCAGCGCGGCGGCTCCCCGGGTGCCAGGCGCGCGTCGGCGTAGGCGTCGAGGGAGGCCGTCGCCGCGTACTCGTGGGCCCGGCGTCCCAGCGCGTGGAGTTCGGCGTGGTCGACGCCGAGGTGCCGGACGTTCTCCGGCGCCGCCCAGCCGATCCCCTCCAGCCAGTCGTCCAGGGGGCGGGCGTACCGGTCGAGTCCGGCGGTGCTCCGGCCCAGGTCGGCCAGCGAGAGCCCGGCGGCGCTCCCCCGCCGTCGCACCTCCGTCCACCAGTCCGCCCGGAACCGCCGGTGCTCGCCGGGCGTGAAGGCGCGCACGCCGCCGTCGTAGACGGCGCACTTCTCGAAGAGGCTGTCCCGGTGGCCCAGCCGGTGCAGTTCGAAGTCCGGGGTCGACCAGCGGGGGGACCGCAGGAAGTCGAAGGGCAGTTGGGGGAAGGCCTGCCCGAGCCGGGTGCGGTCGGGCAGCTCGAACAGTGCCTCCAGGGCCACGATGACGGCGCTGAACCGCTCGCCCCGGTGGGCCAGTTCGGCGAAGTAGTCCCGCAGGCGCCGCACGCCCTGCCGGGATCCGACGGTCAGCACCAGGTAGCCCGCGATCTCCGCGCCGCGGCCGTGCGCCGCCTGCCGGGCGGCCCGGAGCACCTTCTCCACCGTCGCCCCGGTGCCGATGATGTCCCCGAGCACCAGCAGCTGCCGCCCGGCGAACTCCCAGCGCTCGTACGAGATGTCGAGCGGGTGGGCGGCTCCCCGGTCGGTTCCGACGAAGCTCACCGCCTCGGGGGAGCCGAAGCGGTGCGACAGCGCGCTGTCGACGCCGAAACTGAGGCCCCCGCGCAGGATGGTGACGACCGTCGTCGCCTCGGTCGCCAGGGCTCTGGCCACCGCCGGATCGGCCTCCGCCACCAGGTCGAGCGCGGTCGACACCGCGGTGCCGAGCAGCGAACGGTACCGGTGGCCCGAGACGGCCGGGTCGGTGAGGAGGGTGCGCGAGGCCGCGGTCGAGCAGACGAGGACCCGGGTCGGGGAGCCGGCGGGATCCAGGCCGTAGCAGGCCGCGTCGTCGCTGTGCAGGAGGTACTTCACCGGATGATCCACCAACTCCACGGGTAGGGTCACGGTTTGAGCGCGGGCCGCCTCGGCGTTCGCCCGGTGCGTTCGGCCAGCACCCGCTCCACCTGGTACGAGGACTCGACGCCGTCGACCGTCTTCAGCGCGTCCGGTGCGGGTGCCGGGTTGTGCACGGAGGCGATCAGCACCGTGCCGGACAGCGGCAGCACCTCCGGCAGTTGGTGCGGCGCTTCGACGAGGACCGACTTCAGTCCGACGGCGCCGAAGAGCGCGCTCCAGTCCAGGGCCGTCCCACGACTGGGCAGCCCGCCGCCGGACTCGTACAGGTGGTTGTCGATGACGGCCAGTGTGTAGTTGCCGAGCCTCGGCAACTGGTCGCCCAGTGCGGTGAGTACGGACAGGTTCATCAGGAAACCGCCGTCGGTGTCGATGCCGACCACGGACAGCGGGGCCGCCGCCATGGCCATTCCCAGGGAGATCGCGGTGACGTCGCCCATGGTGTCGGTGAAGAGGGTGTCGGCGGGACGGAGCGCGTACATCACCTCGCTCGTCCGACCGAGCGGTGCGACGGACACCGAGTCCGCGGGGAGCCTGGCGTACAGGGCTTCGAGGAATTCGGCGGTTTCTATGGCGCACCCCTCAGTTCCGCCGTCATCCCGGCGTTCGCCACGAGTGCCACGCTCCGCTGCCCGGTGTCGAGCGTGGCATAGGCCTTGCGGAGGCATTCCGCCAACTCCGCGCAGGAATGGACGTCCGCGGTCACCAGGGAGAGCATCGCCGTGTGCCGGTGCATCGTCTCCTCGTGCGGAATTCCCCACCAGTTCGGTTCGCCGAAGGCCCCGCGCCGGGACATCAGCAGCGCGGTGTGCAGCCGGTGGCTCATGGTCAGGCGGGCCAGGGTCTCGCAGGCCCGGCGCAGCCCCGAGTTCTCCATCACGACCAGCGGACGGGCGCCGGCCAGTCGGGCGCCGGCCGCCAGGCCGACCGCCGTGGCCTCGTCGTTGACCTGTACGTACCGGATCTCACGCCGTGCCGACGCCTCCCGGCACAGCGGTGCCAGGAGCGAGTCGGGCACCGCGTAGACGATCTCCACACCCGCCTCGACGAGCGCCTCGTACGCCGCGACAGCCGACATGGGGCAGCCTCACCTGGTGGTGGCCAGCAACTCGACGATGATGTTCGAGTAGTGGCCGTCCCCGATGTTCCGCAGCAGGTGCGGCTGTCCGGCCTCGTGGTAGACGGCCTCGCCGAGCTTGTCCTCCCCGACGTAGCCGGTGCCGTCCTTGTGCACGGTCTCCGCCCGGCCGCTCTCCGTGGCGACGTAGACGTAGTCGCAGGGGTGCTGGTGGATGATCGTCTCCTCCCCCGGGTCCAGCTCCAGGACCCACACCCTGACGCGGTCGTCGGAGTAGACGAGTTTGGTACCGACCTGCTCGATGTGCTCCTGCATGTGCGTACCCCGATCTGTCCCGTGAGCCGCTGCTGGTGGCGTGTTTCGCGTGACCGAGAATCTGCGGGTATCGAACGTCGTCAGACCACGGCCGATGCCGAGACTCTAGAGGCGCGCCCAACGGACAGCAACGGACCACCATCACCCCAACTCGTAATGAGCCAACCTGAGTTGAGCCCACCCGCGCACGGCGCGCCGCCCCGGGAGACGGATCCGCCGACCCGCCGGACCGACGCCTGACCAGCCGTCTCCCGGCGTCCGCCGACCGGCCCGGGAAACCGGAACCCCGTCACCCGGAAGTGGCATGACATGACCGAAAGCAGCCACCGGGCTCCAGGGGGCCTTGTCCTCCCCGGCCCGGCGGGGTCTCCTGAAGCCCGTCAGAAGGTGCGCCCGCACGACTCATGAGGAGCCCTCGGTTCTATGGACGTCGAGGTCGGGGAAACGACGACGAGAACGGCGTTACCGGAAACCCGGTGGGAGACACCGGCCTACCTCTACGACCTGGCCGCCGTGAGCGACGCCCACCGCCGGCTGGTGGGCTCACTGCCCGGCCCGGCCACCCTGCTCTACTCCCTCAAGGCCAACCCGCACCCCGCCGTCCTCGGCCGGCTGGCGGCGCTCGGCTGCCACGCCGAGGTCAGCTCGCCCGGCGAACTGCGCGCCGCCCTCCAGGCCGGCTTCCCGGCCGACGGGGCGCTCTACACCGGCCCCGGCAAACGCGACGAGGACGTGGCCGGGGCCCTCGCGGCGGGCGTCCGGCAGTTCTCCGTCGACTCCCCGCACGCCCTGGACCAGCTCGACCGGCTGGGCCGCGCCGCGGGCACGCGGGTGCGCGCGCTGCTGCGGGTCAACCCGCCCGTCCCCCCGGCCGGGGCCGGTCTCGCGATGACCGGCGGCCCCTCCCAGTTCGGCGCCGACCTGGCCTGGGTGCTGGAGCGGCCCGAGCTCTTCGCGGACCGGGAGCACGCGGAACTGGCCGGCCTGCACCTCTACATGGGCAGCAACCTGACCCGGGTGGACGCGCTGCTCGCGGTGTTCCGCTACGGGCTCGACGTCGTGCGGCGGATCGAGACGGCGCTCGACCGCCGGCTCCCCGTGATCGACCTCGGCGGAGGCTTCGGCGCACCGTACGCCGTCCCCGGCGAACTGCCGCGGTTCGACGCGCTCAGGAGCCGGCTCGACACCCTGCTCGGGGAAGGGCTCCCCGGCTGGCGGGAGGGGGAGCGGCGGGTCGTCTTCGAGTCGGGCCGCTACCTGACGGCGGGCTGCGGCCGGCTGCTGACCAGGGTGCTGGACGTCAAGCGCTCGCAGGGGCGGCGCGTCGTCGTCCTGGACACCGGCGTCAACCACCTGGGCGGGATGTCGGGGCTCCGCAAGGAGGACCGGATCGAGCCGCGCTTCCAGTGCGGTGACGATCCCCACGCGTCCGCCGTCCCCGACGGGACCATCGTCGCCGGTCCGCTCTGCCACCCGCTGGACGTCTGGACCAGGGACGCGCGCCTTCCGGACGTGGCCGTCGGAGACCTGCTGACGGTGCCGAACGTCGGCGCCTACGGCCTGCACGCGGGGCTGGCCCTGTTCCACTGCCACCCCATGCCGCTGGAGGTGGTGCTCGACGGGGAACGGGAGGTCGCCCGCGGCAGGTACGTCCTGGGCCGCGAGCGGAGCCCGCGGTGATCCGCGCCGTCCCCGGCCACCACGTCGTACACCCCGACCACCACCTCGTGAGCCCCGACCCGGGCTCCGACGTCACGACCCGCATCGAGGCCCCCGCCACGGGCGCGTTCACCATCGTCATGCGCGACGACACCTCCTACTGCGTACGGACCCTGGGCCGCGCACCGGCCGGGTGCGGCACCGTGTCGCCGGGCGGCTCGGCTCCCGCCGTCGCAGAGGCCTACCGCGCCTTCCAGCGGGACCTGAGGGACGCGCTGCGCACGGTAGTGCCACGGCCGGGCGGCCTCCGGTTCCACCTGGTCGACGCGCACCGGCTCGAACTGGCGGTCCGCCGCCGGGTCACCGGCGGGCCGCCGGTGAGCCTCGATCCGCTCCTCGACCGGGCGGTCCGGCCGCTGCGGGTGTCCCGGGGCTTCCTGCTCGGCGGCCGTCGGCAGGTCGGGCTGGTGCCGCGGCCCGGCGCCGCCCCCATCCGCGACCAGATCGCCTCGCTGCCACCGGACCCGGCCGGGCGGGGCTACACCCTCATCGAGGACGACATCGCCACCGGCGGGACCGTCGCCGCCGTCATCCGCCTGTTCCAGGACACGGGACGGCGGGTCCGGCACGTCATCCCCGGTATCCGGCTGGGCGGTTCGGCACATTCCCCCATCCTGGGCGCCGCCGTCGACCCCGTGCTCCACTACCGGACCGCCCCCGCCGGGCCGGACGGGCCCGCCCTGGAACTGCTCGACCCGAGGAACTTCCTGCTCGGCCTCTCGGGGCTCGTCGTCCGGCTGCCGGACGGAACGTGGGGCCGCACACCGTACTGGCTCCCCTTCGTCCGGACCTCGGCCCGGCTCGGCAGCCCCGCCGGGGCCGACCGGGAGTTCGCCGTCCTCATGCTGGAGGCCAACGCGCGCTTCGTCGCCCGCGTCGACCACCTGCTGCGGCGCACCCTCCGGGTGGCCGACCTGCGACCCGACGTGGGCCGGCCGCTGTTGTCGCTGGGGATGGCGGAGCCAGGCGAGCCGGTCCGGTCCGTCCTGCGCAAACTCCAGGCAGGGATGGAGAGTTGGTCCGAACTGATCGCGGAGGTCGAGGAGCGGGGCACGGACGTGCCGGCCGGATCGGCCGCCCGGTGACCGGGCCCGGCCACGAGCCCTTCGCCGTGGTGCTCCTCGACGTCAACGGCACCCTGGTGCCCTCCGTCCCCAGCGGCCCTCCGGACGCCCTCGCCCTGCAGCGCTTCCGGCGGCTGGTGCGGCACCTGACCTCCGCGGGCGTCGCCGTGGGCCTCTGCTCGGACTCGCCGCTCCGGCAACTGCGGGAGTTCGGCACCCGGATCGGCCTGGGCACGGCGCCCGGGTTCCCGGTGATCGCCGAGAACGGCAATGTGGTCGCGGTCGACGGGACCGTGCGCGTCACCACCCCGTTCCCGGCGCTGCGGAGCCTTCGCACCGAGGTGGCGGAGGCGGCCGCCGCCCACGGACTGACCCGGGTCGGCGACGCGGTGGCCCCCGAGTTCGGGGGCCGGCCGCCGACCGGCCGCACCTGGGCCTTCGGGGCGAACCGCCTGGCGTCCGCCAGCGTCTTCGGGCCCCCGGACTTCATCCACGACGTACGGCACCGGCTGACCGGCTGGAGCACCGGGAGCCGCGTCGCCGTCTCCGTCGAACTCGGTCCGGGCGGCTCGTACGCCGGGATCCACCCCTATCCGCGCACGGAGTCCGGAAAGCGCGTGGCCCTGGCCGGACTGGCCGCGCGCGACCCGAGGAGCACCCTCCTCGTCGGGAACTCGCCCGCCGACTGGGTCCCCGGGGTGCCGGGCGTCAGGTGCGCGTTCGTGGCGGACCCCGCCGTGCCCCGGCACGTACGGGACGCGGCCTGGTACGTCTCGCCGGCGGCCGACCTGGAGGGGGTCGTCGACGTCCTGGGGCACGTGCTCCGACGACAGCCACCGGCACCAGGACCAGCCCGTTTCTGAGGAGGCCGATATGGTACGTGTCCGTGTGGGGGTCGTGGGCTGCGGGATGATCGCGCAGCTGGTGCACCTCCCGTATCTGGCGGCGCTGCGCGACCGCTTCGACATCGTGGCGCTCTGCGACCGGTCCTACGACCTGGCCCGGTCGGTGGCCGAGCGCTTCCACGTCCCGAACGCCTACGCGGCCGTCGAGGACATGCTGGCGAAGACACCCGAACTGGACGCGGTCCTCGTCCTCACCACCGACCACCGGGAACCGGTGCTCACCGCCCTGGAGCACGGCAAGCACGTGTTCACCGAGAAGCCCCTCGGCCACACGATCGCGGAGACCGAGGAGGTGATCGCCGCCGCCGACCGCACCGGCTCCAAGGTCATGGTGGGCTACATGAAGCGGTACGACAGCGGCGTCCGGCGGGGCCTGGAGGAGATCGCGCGGATCACCCGGCCCGTCATGGCGAGGATCCACATCGTGGTGGGCCCCGAGTACGGGAACTGGATCATCCCCGAGCTGTCCCGGATCACCCGCTCCGGCGATCCCGACGGGGCGGCGGGGCCGGACGAGCGGCGCGGCCGGGTCGCCCGGGAGTTCGGCGCCGCCTCGCCCGAAGCGCTGGAGGCGTACATGGACATGTTCGGGGTGTGGAGCCACGACGTGAACGTCTACCGGGCCGCCTTCCCCGCGCCGCCGGCCTCCATCAAGGCGCACTGCTCGCCGGACGGCACGACGCTCACCGCCTCGCTCCTGTACTCCGACGGGTTCCAGTGCGTCTTCCAGGGCTCGTCCACCTCGGTCCGCCGGTTCGAGGAGAGCCTCACCGTCTGGGGCGAGGACCGCACGGTGATGCTGGACATCTCCAACCCCTTCCTGCCCAACGCGCCGTCGACCGTACGGATCTGGCGCGACGAGGCACCGGCGGGGCCGGGCGTCGGCAGGGGGGCGGCTGTGGAGGAGACCGTCACGGGGTCCTACGAGGAGGCGTTCAAGGCCCAGCTCGCGCACTTCCACGAGTGCGTCGGCGCGCCGGGAGCGCAGCCCCTCACCAACGCGCACGAGGCGCTCCTGGACACCCGGCTGATGATCGACATCGTCCGGGCAGCAACGGAACGGCCGTAGCGCCGTGAGCGGTTCCCCGCACGACCTCGACGGAGCACGGGCCGACGCCGGAGCACAGGCCGACGCCGGGGCGCGCCTCCACCGGCTGTTCGCCGAACAGGTGGCGCGCACACCGGAGGCGCCGGCCCTGCTCTGGCAGGGCCGGCGGATCTCCTACCGCCGGCTCCTCGACAGGTCCCACCAGCTCGCCCGGTTCCTGCTCGCCCGCGGGACCGGCGCGGGGGACCGCGTCGGGATCTGCCTGGAGCGGGGGCCGCACCTGATCAGCGCGCTGTTCGGCGTCCTCCGGGCCGGCGCCGCCTACGTCCCGCTCGACCCCGACTACCCCGTCGAGCGGTTGCGGTACGTCCTGGAGCACAGCGGCGCCACCACCCTGCTGACGCGGAAGGGCCTCACCCCGCTCTTCGCCGACTACCGGGGCGGGATCGTCGACCTCGACGACGTCCGGACCCACCTCGACACGCTGCCCACCGAACCACCGGCCGGCTCCACTTCAGCCGACTGCGGAGCGGACCCCGCCTACGTCATCTACAGTTCCGGCTCCACCGGCAGGCCCAAAGGCGTCCTGGTCGGTCACCGCTCGCTCGCGAACCACAGCTCCGCGGTGAACCGTCACTTCCGGTTCGGGCCGGGCGACCGGGTCCTGCAGTGCCGGCCCCTCGGCTTCGACGCCGCCGCCGAGGAGATCTTCCCGCCGCTCCTGCACGGCGCCGCCCTGGTCCTCGACGGCGACCCGCTCCGGCAGACGTACCGCGCCCTCACCCGGCAGGTGATCGACACCGGGACCACCTTCCTCAGTGTCCCCACCGCCTTCTGGCACGGCTGGGTGCGCGAGGAGGACTGCCTGGTCCGGCTGGCCGAGGAGTCGTCGCTCCGTCTGCTGGTCGTGGCGGGCGAGCAGGCATCGCGCCAGGCCCTGCTGACCTGGCGGGAACGGGTCGGCGAGCGGATCCGCTGGTGCAACGTCTACGGCCCGACCGAGGCGACCATCACCTCGACCGTCTTCGAACCGGGGGCCGACTGGAGCCCGGACCGTTTCTCCTCCGTCCCCATCGGCCACCCCGTCGCGAACGTGCGGTGCCACATCCTCGACGAGTCCCTGGCCCCCGTCCCGGCGGGCACGGTGGGCGAGCTGTACCTGGGCGGCGCGGGCCTGGCCATCGGCTACCTCGACGCGCCGGCCCTGACCGCGGAGCGCTTCGTGGCGGACCCGTTCCCGGGAGCGCCGGGAGGCCGCCTCTACCGCACCGGGGACCTGGCACGGTCGGACGCCGACGGCTGCATCGAGTTCGTCGGCCGCCGGGACCACCAGGTGAAGATCCGCGGCTACCGGGTCGAGCCGGGCGAGATCGAGGCGGTGGCCGGCGAACACCCCGCCGTCCGGGCGTGCGCCGTGGTGCTGGACGACAGCGACCCGGACAACCCGGCCCTGGGCCTTCACGCGGTCGTGAACGCGCACATGGCCCTGACAGAGCGGGAGTTGATCGGCTTCCTCCGCCGGAGACTGCCGTGGTACATGGTTCCCCCCGGCGTCCGCTTCCTCGCGGAGCTGCCCCTGACACCGCACGGGAAGATCGACCGCGCCGCCCTCACCTCCGCCGCGGACACCGGCTCCGCCGACGCCGGCGCCGCGTACACCGCTCCGCGCACACCGGTCGAGGCCGCGCTGGCGGCCATCTGGGAGGAGCTCCTCGACCGGCGCGACATCAGCGTGGACGCCGACTTCTTCCAGCTCGGCGGCCACTCCCTGCTCGCCGCCGGCCTGATCACCCGGATCCGCGCGCGGCTGAACGTCAGCCTTCCGGTCCGCGTGCTGTTCGAGTCCCCGACCATCGAGGGGCTCGCCGCGGCCGTGTCGGACGCCCTGCTCTGACCGCGCTCCCGCCGACCGTTCACACCCCACCTCCACCGACATCCGGAGCCATCGATGACCATCGACCTGTCGGATCCGCTGCTCTACCAGACCTCGGATCCGGAGCCGGTGTGGGCGCGGCTGCGCGCCGAGCAGCCGGTGTACCGGAACGAGCGGGCCAACGGCGAGTTCTTCTGGGCGGTCATGACGCACCGCCTGTGCACGGACGTGCTGACGGACCCCCGGGTGTTCAGCTCCGAGAACGGCATGCGGCTGGACTCCGACCCGCGGGTGCTGGCCGCGGCGGCGGGCCGGATGCTCAACGTCACCGACCCTCCCCGGCACGACAGGATCCGCAAGGTCGTCAGCTCGGCGTTCACGCCCAGGACGGTCGACCGGCTCGAAGCCACCATGCGGCGGACGGCCGCGCGCGCCATCGAGGAGGCGGTGGCCGAGGGCGGCTGCGAGTTCACCCGCGTCGCACAGACGCTGCCGGTCTCGGTCATCTGCGACCTGATGGGGGTCCCGGAGGCCGACTGGGAGTTCATGGTCGACCGGACCCGCTTCGCCTGGAGCTCCACCGCGCTCGACGCGGCGGAGGAGGCCAGGAAGGTCCAGGCCCACACCGAGATCCTCTGCTACTTCCAGGAACTGGCCGAGGAGCGGAGGAAGCAACCGCGGGACGACCTCCTGAGCGCCCTGGTGTGCGGCGCGATCGACGGGGTGCCGCTGACCGAACAGGAGGTCTTCTACAACTGCGACGCCCTGATATCCGGCGGGAACGAGACGACCCGGCACGCCACCGTGGGCGGGCTGCTGGCCCTCGCCCGCGACCCGGAGCAGTGGCGGATGCTCCGGGCGGACCCCGGCCTGATGCCCTCCGCGATCCAGGAGATCATCCGCTACACGTCCCCGGTCATGCACTCCCTCCGCACGGCCAGGGAGGACGTGGAACTCGGCGGGCGGCCCGTCCGCGCCGGCGACCACGTCGTGGCCTGGCTGCCGTCGGCCAACCGCGACGAGGAGGTCTTCGCCGACCCGGAGCGCTTCGACATCGAGCGCTCCCCCAACCGCCACCTGGGTTTCATCGTGGGCAACCACTACTGCATCGGCGCGGCGCTCGCCAGGCTCGAACTGACCGTGCTGTTCCAGGAACTCACCCGGCGGGTCCGGACGGTGGAGGTCATCGGGCCGGTCCGTCGCCTGCGCTCGAACCTCCTCTGGGGGTTCGACTCGCTCCCGGTGGCGTTCGTCCCGAGCCTCGACAACCACTAGCGGAAGCCGATCCGAGGAGGCCGGTCACCAGTGCCCCGTACCGTCCGAAGAGACGCTCTCCTCCCCGACGCCCGGCGCACGGTGGAGACGTACGAGCGGAACCACGGCACCCGCTTCGCCCACCTGCTGCGGTTCGAACCCCAGGTGCTGGAGTCCCTGCACGCCCCGGGCGAACTGCCTGGCAGCGTACGGGTCGCCTCCGACCAGCACCCCGGCGTGGTCGAGCGGATGGCGGTGGTCACGGCGGTCGCCAACCTCCCCGAGCAGCAGGCGGCGCACCGCCGCCGCTACCTCCGCGCCCTGCTCGACATCTACGGCATGCTGCCCGTCCGGGTGGCGGACGCCGCGTCCGTCCCGGGGGCGGTCGTCGTCGCGCCGGAACGCGAGGGGCGGATCCTGGCCGAACTGCTCGGTGTGCTGCCCCGCCACCAGGGCTGGACGCCGCAGGCCAAGCGCATGCCCGCGGCCGGCGGCCTGCTCGTCGGCGTCGACCACCGGCTTCCCGCCCGGAGCGACCGACTGGTGGTCGTCGACGGCGTCGTGGCCAGCGGAGTGACCCTCATGGCGGTGATGCACCTGACGGCCCGGCCGGGCGCCGCCGTCGACGTCTTCACCTGCCACGCGACCGCCGAGGGGGCGCTCGCGCTGGCCCGGTACGCGGAGCGGCGGGAGGTCGCGTTGACGCTCCACGTCGGCCACCTGTCGGGCGTCCTCGACGAGAGGTTCTACTCGGTGGACCCGGAGGACCGGGCGACCCTCCTCCTGGGCGACATCGGCGACACCATCAGCCCGGTCGCCCCGGGGACGTAGGGACACCGGAGCGGTACGGCGGCGGCCGGACCGCCGCCGTACCGCTCCTCCCCGACGGGCGGTCGCGCGGTGAGCGGGGCCGATTCGTCGTGACGGGCTTTCACATCGCGGACGGCGGACTGCCAGACTGGTGCCGGGGGCCGGTCAGGGGCGGATGGCCACGGCGGCGAGGCAGGACGCCTCGGCGTCGCTGACGTGCGGGGCGTCCGGTTCGGGGCGCCAGCGGGGGGTGGAGGTGATGCCGGGGGCGAGGATGTCCCAGCCGGTGAAGAACCGGGCGAACTCGTCGGCGGCCCGGGCGCGGACCGGGTTGCCGTTGTCGCGGTAGACCTGCTCGATGCGGGCCGCGTCCTGGGGGGCGTAGTCGGGGGTGAAGTGGCTGATCACCAGGGCGGAACCGCGGGTCGGCAGCGCGTTCCCGAGCGTCTCGGCGATCTCGTGGGCGCCCTCGGGGACGAAGTGGAGCAGGGCGACGAGGCTCAGGGCGATCGGCCGGGTGAAGTCGAGGACACCGGTCGCGCGGACCGCGTCCAGGAGGGCGTCGGGGTCCCGGACGTCGGCCTGGACGTAGGCGGTCCGCCCTTCGGGGCTGCTGCGCAGGAGCGCCTGGGCGTGGGTGAGGACGATGGGGTCGTTGTCCGCGTAGACGATCCTGGCCCGCGGTTCGATGCCCTGGGCGATCTCGTGGAGGTTGGGCGAGGTCGGGATGCCGGTGCCGATGTCGAGGAACTGGGTCACGCCGCCGCGGGCGAGCGCGCGGGTGGCGCGGTGCATGAACGTCCGGTTGGCGCGGGCCGCCGACCGGGCCTGGGGGAAGACCGCGAGGGCGTGCCCGGCGGCCTCCCGGTCGGCGGGGAAGTTGGTCGTGCCGTCGAGGAAGTAGTCGTAGATCCGCGCCGAGTGCGGGCGGTGGATGGCGAGGTTGACCTCGGCGCCCGGCGGAGTGGCGATGTCGTCGTGCTGCTCTGCTGCCATGGTGCGTTGTCCCCCTGCGTCGGCGTCATGTCGTGCCCGCAGGCCGGCGCGCCACAACCCGTGGCGCAGCGTGGCGAACCCTTGCGCGGGCCATCGTTCAGCTCAACGTGACGATATCTGATCGCATGTGACTGATCACCATCTGACAAGTCATCACATGCCAGTTCATACAAACCTTTTTGGGATCCCCTTCACATCAGGCTTTTCAGGACGATTGGATGTCCGTACGGAGGACGGCCGTTCTCCACCTGACTCCACCGTTCCCGACCCCCGGGTCGGCCGAACGTCGTCCGCACGGGCGACGAGGAGGATCATTTGACCAGCGACGACGAGTGGGCAGCCGTGCGCCCCACTCATCGGCTGTCCTACCAGGCTTTCTGCGACAGCCGCGAAGAGACCTGGCGCGGAGTCGCCTGGGCCCGGTTGCACGACCAGGAACTCGTCGACCAGGCGGTCCGCAGCACCCGCCGGGAACTGGGGCAGGACTGGCTCGGCGCGCTGAGCCAGCCCGACATCGAGGCCCACGCCTGGATGATCGCCAAGCGGTGCATCGCCGACCGGGAGATGAGCGCCGGCCAGGCCCCGCCCAGCGCGGTCGTCCCGGACTGGATCGTCGCCATCCGAGGCGCCCAAGCCCTGGCCCGCGTCAGCCTGGAGAACCTCGACAACGACTACGAGGAGCTCTACAAGGCGATCCTGCGGCTGCCGGAGCGCCAGTACGACATGATCGTGCTCCGCTACATGCTGGACATCGACTACCCGACGATCGCCACCTACCTCGGCATCACCGAGACCAACGCCCGCACCACCACCAGCCACGGCCTGGCCAAGCTCCGCCGCCTCCTCGGCACCGACACCACCATGGGGGACATGCAGTGACACGGGGACACGACCGCCGGGCAGCCACCCCCCGGGACCGGTACGACGGGAACGGCGACGGACCCGACGGACCGGTCGAGCTGCCCGACGGCGTGTCCGGTCCCGACCTGCGCCGACTCGTCCGCGCCCGCGCCCCCCTGGGCGCCGAGCACCTCCAGGCCCGCCATGAACTCGACCTCGCCGCGACCCTGATCATCGCCCAGCCCGAGGCCGCCGACTCCCTGGAGGCCCTCACCAACAACCGGCGCCGCATCCACCCCGGCGGCGCGCTCGTCCTGGCCGCACTGCTCCACCTCGCCGGACACGACGACGGCTGCCAGTTCTGGCTGCAGTTCGCCGCCGGCGGCGGCAGCACGACCGCCGCCAGCTGCCTCTCCTTCCTGCACGCCGCCCGCGGCGAGTTCCGCGACGCCGACTACTGGCGCAACCAGGCCGACCAGCTCGCCGCCGAAGCCCGTAACCCGGCCGCGCCGCCCGCGCCCTGGCCCGGCCGGCCGCTCCCCCCCGCCGTGTGGGCCGACACCCTCGCCGCCTGCCACGACGGCCTGACCCTGCGCCTGCCACCGCGCGTGGCCGCCGTCGTCCACCAGCTGCCCGTCGCCACCGACGACGAGGACCACGGCGAGATCCCCCAGCCCTCCCCCACCCTCGTGGACGACCTCGCCCACGCCTCCGCCCCCGCCGCTCGCGCCTGACCCCCGCCCCGCCCCGCCGCCCCGCCCGGGCGGTCGCGCAGCGGGTGGGCGGATCCGGCCATCTAAGATGCCTGAGTCACTGGTACGGGCCCAAACCTCCGTGCCGGCGGCGCAGGCCATGTCCGAAGCGGTGACGGCGAGACGAGGGAGCACCGGTGCCCAGCCAGCGGTCCATCAACGAGGCGGAGCGGCTCGTCCAGGCGAAGCTCGGCGGCATTCCGATCCGCCGGGAGCGGATGGCCGCGGTGGCCAACATCTACCGGGCCGCGTCCGCCGTCCGGCAGCACCTGGAGAACTCCGTGCTGCGCGGCTCGGACCTGACCTGGACCGCCTTCGTGGTGCTGTGGGTGGTGTGGGTCTGGGGCGAGTCCGAGACCCGGCACGTCGCCGAGGAGGCGGGGATCTCCAAGGGGACGCTGACCGGGGTGTCCCGCACGCTGGAGTCGCGCGGGCTGCTGCGGCGCACCGACCACCCCACCGACGGACGGCTGGTGCTGCTCGCGCTCACCGAGGAGGGCGAGGAGTTCATGCGCGAGGTGTTCCCCGCGTTCAACGAGGAGGAGTCCTTCGTCACCGGCCGGCTGAGCGACGCGGAGTGCGTCGGCCTCGCCGACGGGCTGCGGCGCGTGGTGCTCCAGGTCGAGGAGTCGGGCGAGGAGCGGCGCCGCTCGCTGCTGAACGGCGAGGAGCCCGCCCCGCGCCGCAGCGGCCGGCGCGCCCGCCGGTAGGACTCAGTCGGCGGCCCGCACCAGGGCGTCGAAGAGGCGCTGCTGGGCCGGGTCCTCGTGGGCGGTGTCCTCGGGGTGCCACTGCACGGCGGCGAACCAGCCCTCGTAGTCGGGGAGTTCGACGGCCTCGACGGTCCCGTCGGCGGCCCGGGCGGTGACGGCCAGGCCCTCCCCGAGGCGGTCCACGTGCTGGTGGTGGTAGCAGGACACCCGGACCTCCCCGGCGCCGGTGATCCGGGCCAGCGCGGAGCCGGGCGCGAGCGGGACGGGGTGCCGCAGGTGGCGGTGGTCCCGTCCGGGGCCGCCCATGTCCTGGTGCAGGGTGCCGCCCAGCACCGTGTTGACCACCTGGAGTCCGCGGCAGACGGCCAGCAGCGGCAGTCCGCTCGCGAGGGCCCGCCGGGCGAGTTCCAGGTCGAACGCGTCCTGCTCCTCGTCCACGTCGTAGACGGCCTCGTGGGCGTCGGGCGCGCCGTAGCGGTGGGGTGCCAGGTCGCCGCCGCCGGGGAGCAGCAGCGCGTCGAAGCGGGAGAGCCGGGCGGCGACCTCCTCGGGGTCGGCGGTGCCGCCGGGCGCGTGCGGGTGCAGGGTGGCGGGCTCGCCGCCGGCCCGCCAGACGGCCTCGACCAGCGCGCGGGCGTTGACCTCCGCGGCGTACCGCAGCGCGGAGGTGGTGGCGGCGAAGCGGGCCGGCACCGCGATCAGCGGGCGACGGGCCGTGGGCGGGCGACGGGTCACAACTGGATCCAGGTGGTCTTGAGTTCGGTGTACTTCTCCAGCGCGTGGGCGGACTTGTCGCGTCCGTTGCCGGACTGCTTCATGCCGCCGAAGGGCACGGTGAGGTCGCCCTCCTCGTAGCAGTTGACCCAGACCGTGCCGGCCCTGAGGGCGCGGGAGACCCGGTGGGCGGTGGACAGGTCGGAGGTCCACAGGCCGGCCGCGAGGCCGTACTCGGTGGCGTTGGCGAGGGCGACGGCCTCGTCGAGGTCGTCGAAGGCGAGGACGGAGAGCACCGGGCCGAAGACCTCCTCGCGGGCCAGCCGGCTGTCGGGGGCGACCCGGTCGAAGACGGTCGGTTCGAGGTAGGAGCCGCCGGTGCCGGTCAGGGTGCGCCCGCCGCCCGCGCGCAGGCGGGCGCCGTCGTCGAGGGCGGTGCGGACGTGGCCGAGCACCCGGTCGAGGTGGTGCTCGCCGACCAGGGCGCCCATCTCGGTGGCCGGGTCGAGGGGGTCGCCCACCCGCAGGGCGCGGGCGCGCGCCACGACGGCCTCGGTGACCTGCTCGGCGACGGAGCGGTGGACCAGCAGCCGGGAGGGCGCGGTGCACATCTCGCCCTGGTTGAAGAAGATGCCCCAGGCGGCGGTGGCCGCGGCCCGCTCCAGGTCGGGGGCGTCGGGCAGGACGATGTTGGGCGACTTGCCGCCCAGCTCCAGCCAGACCCGCTTGAGGTTGGAGTCGGCGGAGTAGCGCAGGAAGTGGCGGCCGACGGCGGTGGAGCCGGTGAAGGCGAGGACGTCCACGTCGGGGTGGAGGCCGAGGGCGCGGCCGGCCACCGGTCCGTCGCCGGCCACGACGTTGAGCACGCCCGGCGGCAGCCCGGCCGCGAGGCCGATCCGTCCGAGCAGCAGGGCGGACAGCGGGGAGTGCTCCGAGGGCTTGAGGACGACCGTGCAGCCGGCGGCCAGGGCCGGGGCGATCTTCCAGCCGGCCAGGGTGAGCGGGAAGTTCCACGGGACGACCGCGCCGACGACCCCGGCGGGCTCCCGGGTGACGAGGGCGAGGGCGTCGGGCGCGGTGTGCGGGGACTCGTCGGTGAGCTTGTCGGCGAGCCCGCCGTACCAGCGGAAGGTGGTGATGACGGCCCGCAGTTCGATGTCGTGGGCGTCGGTGACCGGTTTCCCCATCTCCAGACTGATGGTGAGCGCCAGTTCGGTCCGCCGCTCCTCCAGGAGGTCGGCGAACCGCAGCAGGATCCGTCCGCGGTCGGCCGGGGAGAGCCGCGGCCAGGGGCCGTGGTCGAAGGCGCGGCGGGCGGCGGCGACGGCCGCGTCGACCTCGGCCGGGCCGGCGTCGGCGGCCTCGGCCAGCACCCGGCCGTCGCGGGGCGACACCACGGGGAACGCGCCGTCGCCGGGTTCGTCGGCGCCGTCGATCAGGTGCGTGACGGCCGGTTCCAGCGCCTCGGCCCGGCGCAGCCAGTCGTCGTGGGTGGCGAGGGTCATCGGGTCCTCCGGAGCACGTGGGTGCGGGGTGGGTGGCGCGCGCCCTGCCTGCGGGCGCGCGCCGGGGAAAGCGTCAGCCGGGAAAGCAACAGCCGGGGAAGGCATCGACCGGGCAAAGCGTCGACCGGGGGGCGCGTCAGCCGGTGCGTCGGCGCCGGATGCGCTGGTTGGCCACGCCGAGCGCCATGACGACCGGCACGGACAGGACGAGCCACAGCGCGGTGCCCGCCTCGCCCCCGATCAGGGTGGTGAAGTTGGCCAGGATGAGCCAGATGGCACCGGCGATGCCGAGTGCGCCCAGCACGGGGGCGATCACGGTGTTCCACAGCCTGGTGTCGACCCGTCGGCGGCGGAAGTACACCACGACGGACACCGAGGTGAGCAGGTAGAGCAGCATCATCGCCAGGACGGCGAGTCCGCTGAACCAGGAGAAGAGGGTGAGCACCGGGTCCTTGCCGGCCAGCGCGAAGGGCACGACCAGGAGGACGGCGATGGCGGTCTGCACCCGGCCCGCGACCGCCGGGGCGTGCCGCCGGTTCAGCCGGCACAGCGGCGCGGGCAGCTGCCGGTCCCGGCCGAGGCAGAACAGGTACCGGCTGGCGGAGTTGTGGAAGGTCAGGACGCCGGCGAACAGCGAGGTGGCGAGCAGGACCGGCAGGACGCCGCCGATCCAGCCGCCGAACAGGTCGGCCACGGGGGCGAAGACGAACCCGGCGGAGTCCCCGGCGGCCACCGCCTTGGCGGCCGCCGCGGGGGCCTTGGCGGCGCCGTACGCGGAGATCAGCATCCACGAGGTGAGGGCGAAGAAGACGGTGACCACGGTCACCGAGAGGTAGGTCGCCCTCGGTACGGTCTTCTTGGGCTCCTTCGCCTCCTCGCCGTAGATGGCGGTGGCCTCGAAGCCGAACATCGAGGCCAGGGCGAACATCACGGCGACGCCCGGCGCGCCCTGGAGGGCGGCCGACGGGGAGAAGCTCTCGGCCACCCCGAGCCCTTCCGGCCCGCCGCCCTTGACCAGGGTGACCACGCCGAAGACCAGCAGGATGCTGAACTCGGCGAGGACGAACGCGGCCAGCACCCGGGCGCCCATCTCGATGCCCAGGGCGCCGAGGGCCTGCACCACGGCCATGGTGACCAGGGTGTAGACCCACCACGGGAGGTGGAGCGGGGTGTGGTCGGAGACCAGCCCGCTGACGATCGAGCCGTACAGGCCGTACATCGCCGCCTGGATGACGCAGTAGGCGAACAGGGCGACGCTCGCGCTGCCCGCGCCGGCGGCCCGGCCGAGGCCGGTGCCGATGTACGTGTAGAAGGCTCCGGCGTCCACGACGTGCCGGCCCATGGCGATGAACCCGACGGAGAAGAGCAGGATCACCGCCCCGGCCACCACGTAGGCCGCGGGGGTGCCGGAGCCGTTGCCGAGGGCGACCGAGATCGGGGCGGCGCCGGCGATGCCCGTCAGCGGGGCCTGGCCGGAGAGGACGAAGAAGAGGATGCCCAGGACACCCAGGGCGTTGGGTTTGAGCGTGGCCGCGGTGGGGGCGTCCCGCTCGGTCCGTTCGGAGGACGTCGTCCGACTGTCCACACGGATCACCTGCCAGGTCGAAGTGGGGGAAAGTCCGGAGAAGGTCGTTTCAGGTCAAACGAGTTGCCTCATCGTGGGGCGGCGCCATGCGTTTGACAAGGGGTCGGGAAGCAGGAAAAAAGGGGGGTGGTAGGGCGCGGCGTCAGCGCCCGTCGGGCTCCTCGGCCAGCCCGGCCAGCAGGCCCCTGAGCTCCGCCAGCGCCTCCTCGGTGGCCTCCCGCTCACCGAAGACCAGCTGGTGCAGCACCAGGCCCTCCAGCGCGGCGAAGACCAGCCGGGACATGCCACGGCTCACCGGGCCGGGCAGGATCCGGCCCAACTCGCTCCGGCTGGCCTCGAAGTACTCCTCGTAGAGGCCGCGCAGGTGCGGCAGCAGCTCCGGCCGGCGGCGGGCCTCCAGCAGCAGCTCGTACTGGAAGGCCTGCACCTCGGGACCGGACTCGACCATCTCCACGAGACCGGTGGCGAAGTCGGCCGCGGGGCCGGTGCCGACGCCGAGCGCGCTGACGCTCAGCGAGGAGCGGATGGCGTGGGTCAGCGCCTCCTCGATCAGCGCGTCCCGCGTACCGAAGTAGTGCACGACGAGCCCGTGGGTGACACCGGCCTCCTGGGCGACGGCCCGGTAGGTGAGCTTGCGCAGACCGCCCCGGGCCACCACGCGCACGGCGGCGTCCAGCAGGGCCGTCCGTCCCGTCCCGTAGTTCGTCACGCGCTTGCGGGGGCCGCGCTCGACGGTGGTGGGCTTGACGGGATCGGTCATGTGATCGACCCTACCGGCGCGCACCGGTCAGCGCTTCGGCGGCCGGATGCCGCGGAACTCCCAGTCCCCGCCCAGGGCGGTGGACAGCACCTCCTCCGACTCGGTGGGCTGCGCCCCCACGTCGGTGCGCACCGGGGTCGGCCCGGTGACGATGCGGTTGGCGAGCCGGCCGAGGCCCTCCACCTCGACCTCGACGAGGTCCCCGGGCGCCACCGGCCGGGAGTTGGCCGGGGTGCCGGACAGCAGCACGTCGCCGGGGTACAGGGTGATGGTGCGGGCGATGTCGGCGACGAGGTAGTGCATGTCCCAGGTCATCTCGTCGGTGGAGCCGTCCTGGACGACCTCGCCGTTGACGTAGGTCCGCAGCCGCTTGCCGTGGAAGTCCCAGTCGGTGACCAGCCCGGGGCCGAGCGGGCACAGGGTGTCGGAGCCCTTGACCCGGAGCATGGAGCCGGCGTCGGTGTCCCGGAAGTCGTGCAGGCCGTAGTCGTTGGCCACGGTGTACCCGGCGATGTACTCCCCCGCCTCGGCCGGGGAGACGTTGCGCGCGGTGCGGCCGATCACGATGGCGACCTCGCCCTCGTAGTTGAGCCACTTGCAGCCCTCGGGGCGGACGACCGCGCCCCGGTGGGAGTTGAGCGCCGAGGTCGGCTTGTGGAAGTAGGTGGGGCTGTCGGGCAGGCCGATCCGGAACTCCTCCACCCGGCTGCGGTGGTTGAGGTGGACGGCGATCACCTTGGAGGGGACGACGGGCGGCAGGTGGTGGGCGTCCTCGGCCGCGACGCGCCGACCGTCGCCGGCCACCAGGTCGTCGCCCTCGCGCACGGTCTGGACGGCGGCGCCGTCGAGCAGGATGCGGCGGTACTCGGGCATGGCGGGGCCTTTCTAGCGGAGGCTGTGGGGGTTGCGCGGGCCGGCCGAGGCGGCGGACGGGCCGGTGCCCGTCCAGCCGCCCTGCGGGCGGTCGAACCAGAGGTGGGCCTGGCCGGTGCCGATCGCGTTCTCGTACTCGCCGTACTGGCGCGCCGTCGCGGTGCAGGCCCGCTCGCCGAGGGCGCCGGCCATCATCAGGTAGTGGGAGAACCCGGCCTCGGGCCGGTGGCGCCGGAACTCGTCCATGGTGTCGAGGACCCGGTCGTGGCGGCCCTCCTTGAACCAGGCGATCCGCTCCCGGTCGGCGGCCCGGGCCTCGGGGGTGAAGATGTGCGCCGGATCGCCGGACTCGTGGTCGCGCAGCTCGCGCAGCGGCCAGAAGGTGTGGGACAGGGCCCCGGAGGCGATCAGCAGCACCCGCCGGCCAGAGGTGGCGGCGATGCCGTCGGCCAGGGCGCGGCCCAGCCGCAGGTGGTCCTCGGCGTCGCCGGTCTGGCAGACGCCGATGGTCACCCAGCGCTTGTCCGGCAGGCCCTCGCCGAGGAACTTCCACAGGTTGACGGTGGCGTAGTAGATCGGCAGGTACGCGTCGTCGACCGGGGTGATCCAGGTGCCGTGCCGGTCGGCGAACGAGGCGATGGCGCGGGCGAGTTCGGGGTCCCCGGGGAAGTCGTACGGCATCCGGCACATGCCGCGCGGCAGCTCCTCGGAGGTGAACAGCCCGGCCCGGCGCTGCTGGGCGGTGACCACGAACTCGACGGTGGTCGCCCAGTGGGAGTCCAGGACGACGACGGTGTCGTAGTCCGCGCGCTCGAAGACCTCCTCGCGCAGCTGCCGCAGGCCGGTGACGAGGGTGATCTCCCGGCCGTCGTTCAACCGGCGCCTGGTCTCCTCGGGCAGCACGATGGTGGGCACGTGGGCCAGCAGGCCGGCCCCGACGATCTCACCCATGGCTGGTCCACCCCTTCGGCGAGGTGACGGTGTTCTTGACGTCGCAGTAGAAGTCGAAGCTCCAGGTGCCGCCCTCGCGGCCGACGCCCGAGTGGCGGGAGCCGCCGAACGGGGCCTGGAGGTCCCGGACGAAGAAGCAGTTGACCCAGACGGTACCCGCCACCAGCCGCGCGGTGACCCGGCGGGCGCGCTCCGGGTCGCCGGTGGCCACGGTGGCCGCCAGGCCGAAGCGGGTGTCGTTGGCCAGCCGGACGGCCTCCTCCTCGGTGCCGAAGGTCTGGAGGGTCAGGACGGGGCCGAAGACCTCCTCCTGGACGATCTCCGCGTCCTGGGCGACGTCGGTGAGCAGGGTCGGCGTGTAGTACCGGCCGTCCCGGGGCCGGCCGCCGATCACGGTGCGGGCGCCGGCCGCGACGGCCCGCCGGACGAAGCCGTCGATCTTCTCCAGCTGGCGGGGGTGGACGGTGGGGCCGATGTCGGTCGCCTCGTCGCGCGGGTCGCCCTGCACGAGGCGTGCGGCCCGCTCGACGAAGCGCCGGATGAACTCCTCGGCGACCGTCTCCTCGACGAGGAGGCGGGTGGCGGCCAGGCAGACCTGGCCGGCGTTGTCGTACTGCTCCACCGCGAGGTCGACGGCGAGGTCCAGGTCGGCGTCGGCGAAGACCAGCAGCGGGGACTTGCCGCCCAGTTCGAGGCTGAGCGGGGTGAGGTTGGCGGCGGCCGACGCGGCGATCCGCCGGGCGGTCGGCACGGACCCGGTGAAGCTGATCCGGCGCACGTCCGGGTGCGAGGTGAGGGCGTCGCCGATCTCGGAGCCGTACCCCTGCACCACGTTGAGCACGCCGGCCGGCAGCCCCGCCTCGGCGGCGATGTCGGCGAGCAGCGAGGCCGTCAGCGGCGACCACTCGGCGGGCTTGAGGACGACCGTGTTCCCGGCCGCGAGGGCCGGGGCGACCTTCCAGGTGGCCAGCATCAGCGGGGCGTTCCAGGGGGTGATCAGCACGCAGGGGCCGGCCGGGTCCCAGCTGACGTGGTTGGTGTGGCCGCGGGTGTCGAAGTCCTCGTGGCCGAGCCGCAGCAGCCAGTCGGCGAAGAAGCGGAAGTTGTGGGCGACCCGGGGCATGACGCCGCGGCGGTGCGAGCGCAGCAGGGCGCCGTTGTCGGCCGTCTCCACGACGGCCAGCTCCTCCAGCCGGCGCTCCACGCCGTCGGCGACGGCGTGCAGGAGGCGGGCCCGCTCCTCGCGCGGGGTGGCCGCCCAGGCGGGGAAGGCGGCCTTGGCGGCGGCGACCGCGGCGGCGGCCTCGGCCGCGGTGCCCCGGGCGATCTCGCCGAGGACGGCGCCGTCGACGGGCGAGACGTCGGTGAAGGTGCCGGCGGAGGCGACGCGTTCGCCGCCGATCCAGTGCCGGGTGTCGACGGCGACCCCGGCGACGGTGGTGGTGTGTTCGCTCATGTCCTGCGCTTCCTCGTGTCTCCGGGTTCCTCGTGGGCGGTGCGGCGGCGGGGTCACTCGGCGCCGGAGGTGCCGGACTCCAGCAGCCGGCCGCCGTCCCACACCACGCCGACCTGCCGGTAGTAGGCGGCGATCGGCTCGCGGACCTCCAGCCGGGCCAGCTCCTCGGTGGGCGCCTCGAACAGCTCCAGCTCGGCGTCGCCCACCCAGGGCTGTCCGGCCTCGAAGGAGGCGGCGCCGGACTCGACCAGCTCGTCCAGGGCGAGGCCCTTGCCCTTCTCGATGGAGGGCAGCCAGCGGTGGTGGAGCATCGGGTGGCCGTTGACGAAGCCGTTGCTCTCCGACGGCTCGCGCAGCGTGACGACGGCCTGGGCCAGGCGCCGGTCCGCGGCGGCGAGGGTCGCGCCGAACCGGGCGCCGGCCTCGATCCGCGGGGCGGGCCCGTACGGGTGCGGCCGGGTCTGGTGGATGGAGCCGAGCTTCTTCGGGTAGCCCTGGTGCAGCCCCCGGGCGATCGCGAAGTCCTTGTCGACCCAGATGTGCGCGCAGCGGCTGTACGTCCGCCCCCGGTACGCGCAGCGGACGACGGCGAACGCCTCCTTGTACTGGGCGCGCACCGGGTCGAGCAGCTCCCGTCCGGAGTCGGAGCAGGACTGCCAGTCGGCCCAGATCAGCGCGACGGCGCCCGGGTCCTCGTCGGCGAGTTCCAGCGGCTCGGGCAGCAGCTCGCGCACCCGGGCCGGGTCGGTGCGGTACTCGACGGTGAGCAGGTCGCCGGAGTAGCGCCACGGCGGCGGGGGGATCAGCGACGAGTCGCCGGTCGCCGTCTTGGGGTGGAAGTATCCACGGACACTGGCCACTTGGGGTTCCTTACGCGGTGGGAGCGGGGTGTGGGAGGGCGGGCTGCTCTACAGCCGGCTGCTCTACGGCCTGCTGCGCTACGGCCGGCTGCTCGACGTCCGGCCGCCGCAGCAGCTCGGCGCGGTAGCGGGCGGCGGCGGCCGCGGCGCCCCGCCCGCCGAGGGCGACGACGCCGACCAGGCGGCCGGCCCGGTGGTAGCCGACCAGGACGTCCCCGTCGGGGTCGCCGTCGAGGTCGCCGGCCAGGACGCGCGCGTCGTCCCGGCCGAGGCCGGGGGCGCCGAAGGACTGCAGCCGGAAGTCGTGCTGGTCGCTCCAGAAGGTCGGCAGCGGGGCGAACGGCGCGAGACCGTGGTCGGCGCCGGCGAGGTGGGCGGCGAGCACCCTGGCGGCGTGCTTGGCCGTGTCGGTGGGGATGGACCAGTGCTCGACGCGGCGCGGGACGCCGTCGTACCGGGCGTTGGGGAAGCGGGCGACGTCACCGACGGCGACCACCTCCGGCCGCCCGCCGGCCCGCAGGTGCTCGTCCGTGCGCACGCCGTCGGAGAGGTCCAGGCCGTTGCCTTCGAGCCACTCGGTGTTGGCCACCGAGCCGACCGACTCCACCACCACGTCCGCGTCCAGCACCCTGCCGTCCGCCAGCGCCACCCCGGTGACCCGCTCCTCGCCCCGGAAGCCGGTCACCCCGGTGCCGAGGGCGAAGCGGACGCCCCGCCGCCGGTGGCGCCCGAGCAGCGACCCGGCGAGCAGTTCGCCCAGCGGGCCGACCATGGGCAGCGGCTGCGGGTCGACGACGGTGACCTCGGCGGCGCCGAGGGCGACGGCGGTGGCGGCCACCTCGCAGCCGATGAAGCCGGCTCCGACCACGACCACCCGCGCGCCGGGCCGGGTCAGCGCCTCGCGCAGCCCCCGGGCGTCGGCCTGGGTCCGGACGGTGTGCCGTCCGGTGGCGGGGCCGGGGCAGCGCAGCCGCCGGGCGCGCATGCCGGTGGCCACGACGAGGGCGCGGTAGGGCAGGGTCTCGCCGCCGTCGAGTTCGACGGTCCGCCGGTCGAGGTCGGCCCGGACGACCGCGGTGCCCAGGCGCCAGTGCACGTCGGAGACGCCGGCCCGGGGCCGGAGGGCGAGCGAGTCGAAGGAGGCCGTGCCCGCCAGGACCTCCTTGGACAGCGGGGGCCGGTTGTAGGGCATGTGGGGCTCGTCCCCGACGAGGGTGATCGGCCCGTCCCAGCCCGCGGCGCGCAGCTGTTCGGCGGCGCGCAGCCCGGCCATGGAGGCGCCGGCCACGACGACGGGTGCGCCGGCCCCGGCGGTCGGCGTGCCGGCCCCGGCGGTGGGTGCGGTCACGGCTCAGTCCTCGATCCGGATGGCCTGGAGCGGGCAGACGTCGGCGGCCTCCTCGACGTCGGCGCGCAGGCCCTCGTCGGGGTGGGCGACGTACGCGAGGTGTCCGTCCTCGTCGAAGCGGAAGACGTCGGGGGCGGCGAAGACGCACTGGCCGTGGTCCTGGCACTTGTTCATGTCGACGACGACCTTCATGGCCGGTCCTCCTGGTGGTGGGGGAGCGTCGCGGGAAAGGGAGGGAACGGGGGGATCGCGGGGGGCGTGGGGCCGCGGGGGCCGGATCACGGCCGAGGGGGCGGCGGACGCCGGAGGCAGGGGGCGATGGCCGCCGAGGAAGGCGGTGCCGAGCGACCGCCAAAACGTTTGATGTCAAATAACATAGGAAGCAGCCGGCCTCTGGTCAAGAGCTATCCGGATGGATAAATTTCTGGGGCAGACCCCTTGCGGGAGAGCGACCGGCGTCCCTACCGTTTGCCACCAGCGAGCGAGCGTGTCCTGCCCCACCCCGCAGCCCGAAGCCGCCGCGCCCCCTCCCCCACCCCGCCACTGCCGTGCGCCCTGGCCCTCCCGACGCCGTGAACGCGGGGAGGCGCCCCACTTCCCCCAGAGGAGACACCGGTGAGCGCATCCGACATCCCGCCCGTCCGCCACCACCTGGAGCGGCTGGCCGCCCAGGGCATCGACGTGGTCCGGGTGACCTATCCCGACCTCATCGGCACCGAACGGGCCCGGGACGTCCTGCTGGACCACCTGCCCTCGGCCTGCGAACACGGCCTCGCCTTCTGCCGCGCCGTCTACCACACCAGCCCCCAGGGCGACGTGGTCCCCGTCCCCGGCGGCCTGGACGCCGGCCTGCCCGACATCTGCGTGCGCCCCGACCTCGACACCCTGGCCGCCCTGCCCTGGGAGCCCGGAGTCGCCAGCTGCCTCGGCGACGTCACCGACCCGGCCACCGGACGGCCCGCCCCGGAGTCCCCCCGCGACCTGCTCCGCACGGTCGTCGATAGGTGCCGTGAGCACGGCCTGCACCCGGTCGTGGGGCCGGAGTTGGAGTACTTCCTGTGCGACGCCGCGCCCGGGACGCCGCAGGGCTGGCGCCGCTACAGCGAGGCCGCCGGCGTGGTCTACACGGCGGGGCTGCGCGCGGACGCCGACAACCACCTGCTGCGCACCCTGCGCCTGCTGCGCGACCTCGGCATCGGCATCACCAACGGCAACCACGAGTTCGACGGCTCCCAGTTCGAGATCAACCTCAACCACTCCGACGCCATGGCGGCCGCCGACCGCGCCTTCCGCTTCAAGTCCGCGGTCAAGGAACTCGCCCGCAAGGAAGGCCGGTTGGCCACCTTCATGGCCAAGCCCTTCCAGGGCGCCGGCGGTTCCGGCTTCCACCTCCACCTGTCCTGCGTGGACGGCGCGGGCGGCAACGTCTTCGCGGACCCGGCCGCGCCGTACGGGCTCAGCGCGACCGCGCGCCACGCGGTGGCCGGCGTCCTCGCCCACGCCCCGGCGCTCGCGGCGCTGGCCAACCCGACGGTCAACTCCTACAAGCGCTTCGGCCCCGACACCCTCGCCCCCTGGCTGATCGACTGGGGGCTGGACAACCGCAGCGCCATGGTCCGGATCCCGCCGGAGCGCGGCTCCGGCAGCCGCTTCGAACTGCGGCTGGGGGACGCGAGCGCCAACCCCTACCTGCTGATCGCGGGGACCGTCGCGGCGGCCCTGCTGGGCGTCCTCGCCGGCGAGGAGCCCGCCGCCCCGCTGGAGGGCTACGGCTACGACCGCGCCAGGTCCGCGCTGCTGCCGACGTCCCTGCCCGAGGCGCTCGACGCCCTGGAGGCGGACCAGGCCCTGACCGGGGTGCTCGGCCGGGACTTCGTCGACGCCTACCTCTCGTACAAGCGCGACGAGGTCGCCCGCTTCCAACGGCACGTCACCGACTGGGAGTTCACCGAGTACGCGTACCACCTGTGAGACCGAGGAGACCAACCGTGACCACCGTGCCGTCCACGCCGCCCGCCTCCGGCGCCATCGACGAACCGCTGCCCCTCGACCAGGTGGACCTGGCCGACCTCGACAACTTCACCGACGGCGTCACCCCGTGGCGGATGTTCCACACCCTGCGCCACCAGGACCCGGTGCACTGGCAGCCGGAGGAGGCGCCCAACTCCGGCTTCTGGGCGGTCACCCGGCACGCCGACATCGCCCGCGTCGACCGGGACGCCGAGACCTTCACCTCGACGAGGTTCGTGAACCTGGAGGAGGTCGACGACGACCAGATCAAGAAGCGCGCCTCCATCCTGGAGCTGGACGGGGTCCGCCACCGCGCCCTGCGCAGCATCCTCCAGCGCCAGTTCGGCGCGGGCGTGATCAACAGCTACGCCGACTTCCTGCGCGGCCTGACCGCCACCACGCTGGACGCCGCCCTGGCCAAGGGCCGCTTCGACTTCGTCAAGGAGGTCTCCGCCGACTTCCCGATCAACGTGCTCGCCCGCCTCCTGGACGTGCCCCCGGAGGACAACCAGCAGCTCATCGACTGGGGCAACCGGATCATCGGCAACACCGACCCGGACTACGCCGACGTCCTGCTGCACAGCGCGGAGAGCGAGAAGTACCGCGACCTGCCGTTCCGTTCGCCCGCCTCGCTGGAGGTCTTCGCCTACGGCCGCGAACTCGCCCGGCAGCGGCGCGGCGGCGCCGGCACCGACCTGGTCTCCAGGCTGGTCAACGAGACCCCCCGCGACGGGGTGCCGCTCTCGCCGCAGGACTTCGACAACTACTTCCTGCTCCTGGTCGTCGCCGGCAACGAGACCACCCGGCACACCATCAGCCACTCCATGCTGGCCCTCCTCCAGCACCCCGAGCAGCTCGCCCGCCTCCGGGAGGACCCGTCCCTCATCCCCGGCGCGGTGGAGGAGTTCCTGCGCTGGGCCTCCCCCGTCTACCACTTCCGCCGCACGGCCACCCGCGACGTCGAACTCGGCGGCAGGCGGATCAGGGAGGGCGAGAAGGTCGTGATGTGGTTCGCCTCCGGCAACCGCGACGAGGAGGTCTTCGGCAATCCGTACGACTTCGACGTGACCCGCCGCGACAACGACCACGTCACCTTCGGCAAGGGCAGCCCCCACCTGTGCCTGGGCAACCTGCTCGCGCGCACCGAGATCCGCATCATGTTCGAGGAGCTGATCCCGCGGCTGGCGGGCATCGAACTCGCCGGGGAGGTCCCGCGGGTGCGCTCCAACTTCGTCAACGGCATCAAGCGGCTCCCGGTCGAGGTCACCCTCGCCTGACCCGCCGCACGAGGTCGGACGGGCCGCCGCCGTTCCGGGAACGGCGGCGGCCCGGAGGCCCGTACGACGGCGCGTCAGCGCCGCAGGACGGTGACGCCGAGGCCCGGCGCGGAGCGGATCTCGGCCTCGGTGAAGCGCTCGGTCACCCACTGCTTGCGGGCGTAGATCCGGGTCTGGTCGGTGAAGTGCGGCGAGGTCGGGTCGGCGGACTCGCCGTAGGTGAGCAGCGTCCTGGTGCGCGGGCCCCGGTCGGTCAGCTCGGTGGCCATCAGGAAGGTGCCGCCGTGCGGGACGCTGCCGAGGTTCGTCGGGTAGGTGCCGCCGCCGGTGCCCGAATCCGGCCCCGCCGTCAGCACGTTGAAGCAGCCCAGCTGGTGGGAGCAGCCGTGCAGCGGGATGCCCGCCCAGCGCTGGACGAGGCCGATCGGGGCGTCCACCGGCAGGCCGCGGGCGGCCAGGCCCTTCACCGCGTCGGCCAGGGCCCGCTGGGCCTCGGGGTTGGCGGCGTCGATGCCGCGCGGGGTGGTCAGCGGCCGGGCCGGATCGGCCGGGACCGTCTGCCAGGCGGTCGTGCCGGTCCCCGCCAGCGCGTCCCGGTACGCCTGCCAGAGCACGGTGCCCCGGCTGTCGGCGTCGGCCCGGGTGTTCCAGGCGGCGAGCGCGTCGCAGGCCGGGCGCACGTCGACCCGGCTGCCGTCGGAGGCGGCGATCTCCGGGTGGGCGCGGCAGAGCGCCACGGCGTCGTCGCGGTCGAGTTCGGCGCTCTGCACCCGGTTGCCGAACATCGTCGCCTGGAGCGAGCCGAGGGTGAACCCGGGGGCGCCGAGGCCGTCGGTGCCGGCCCGGCGGTCGGCGATCATCCGCAGGCCCAGCTGGCTGCGCAGCATCCGCGCGGAGGCGCCCTGGTACATGGCGGGAAAGCCGGTGAGCGGGGCCTCCGCGTTGGTCAGGTACGGGCCGTTGTTGGAGTTGGCGACGTAGTCGGTACGGGTCAGGCCCGGCTGGTTGGCGGGGCCGAAGACGCCGGGCACGAGCGCGTCCGGGTCGGTGCCCGGGTCGCAGGCGGCGGTCGAGCCGTCCAGCACCTGTCCGAAGCCGCCGCCCGCGACCAGGCAGCGGTCGCGCTGGGCGTCGGGGAGGTTCGGGACGGCGGAGGCGTCGGTGAACCAGGTGGTGCCGGTGGAGTCGACGGCCGTGGTGTACACCCACGGGAGGCCCTGGTAGGTGCGCTGGGCCTGGCGGAGCTGGTCGAGGTTCTGGGCGCGGCCGACCGCCAGCCACTGGTTCAGGGAGCGGAGGTTCTCGGCGTTGGCGTCGCCGAGGGTGTAGGCGTGCTCCCCGGTCCAGCCGTCGGCGAGGACGTAGCCGTGGCGGGAGCGGTAGAGGCTCCGGTCGACGGTGGAGAGCGTCCCGTCGGCGGCCCGGACGGTGACCTTGACGGTCTCCTGGGCCATCCGCTCGGCCTTGCCGTCCACCAGGTACGCGGTCGGGTCGCCGGGCACCAGGCTGAGCCGGTGGAGGGTGTAGTGGTCGGCGTAGCTGGTGGTGTGGCTCCAGGCGAGGCCGCGGGTGTGGCCGATCTGGAGGAACGGGATGCCGTACAGTCCGGCGCCGGCGACGTCCAGGACGCCGGGGATGGTCAGCTGGGCCTGGTAGAAGCGCTGCTCGCCGGCCCACTGGAGGTGCGGGTTGGCCAGCAGCAGGCCGGTGCCGTCGCGGCTGGCGTCGCGCCCGATCGCCCAGGCGTTGCTGCCGAGTTCGGGGTTGTCGGCGGAGTGGCCGGGAGCGGCGATCCGGGGTGCGTCCGCCGCGGGTCCGGCGGCTTCGGCGCCGGGCCCGGCTGTGACTGCGGGCCCGGTCGAGGCCGCGGGGACGGCCGTGGCGATCTGCTGCTTGGCGGCGCCGCTGCCCGCCAGGGTGTTGGCGGAGTAGAGGATGTTCCACAGGTCGTCCGCGGTGATCGGCCCGACCCAGGCCTTCCCCCGGCAGGACGGGTCCGGCAGGTGGTCGGGGCCGGTGTCGCGCAGGTAGCGGTTGTACCCGGCGACGTAGCCGTCCACCAGCTGCCGCACCTCGTCGGTCGGGCCGAGCGGCGCGGGGGCGGCCTGCAGCCGCCGCACCGTCCCGGCGCGCAGCAGGCCCTGCTGGTAGGTGTCGCTCACCAGGTTGCTCACCCGGTCCACGGACTCGCCGTCCGGGCCGAGGTGGCGCGAGCGCTCGCCGCGCACGGTGAGCACCTGGTCGGCGAGCTGGCAGAGGTTGTCCTGGGCGAAGGCGTACCCGTAGCCGTAGCCGAGGCCGCCGAAGTCACGGGCGAGGACGTGCGGGACGCCGTACTCGGTCCGGCTGATCTTCGCGGTCCAGCCGCCCCGGTCGGCGTCGGGGCCGGTCCCGAGGTCGGTGCCGGCGGCCTGGGCCACGGCGGGCACCAGGGCCGTCAGCAGCGCGGACGTCAGCCCGGCTGCTAGCGCACCCGAGGTGAACCGCCTTATTTTCGATGGGAACTGACGTTCCTTCATGTTCTTCACTTCCGTCATGGCCTCACCCTGTGGCCACCGGCACCCGCCGGTCATCGCCCCTCGGGACGACCTGCCCTCGACCCTACGACCTATCCGTGTACACCCCGGGGAGGAGACGTTCCCTACCCGCACGACCCTCCCGTCGGACGATGCGGTCGTCGATCACAGGGTCCGACGCCCCGCCGGCGCCCGCTCACCTGGCACGGGGGCTCCCGGCGCACAGGGCGTGGTCGATCAGCTTCGAGGCCGCGTCCTCCTGGGCCTTGATGTGGTCCCAACTGTCGCCGAGCGCCTCGGACATGGAGACCACGGCACTGCGCTTCCCGTCCTCGGTGACGCCGTTGAGGGTGATGAAGCCGCCGTCCCCGCCGTCGTGGCCCCAGTAGGTCCCGCCGCAGGTCAGCGAGCGCTTGACCAGGCCGAGCCCGTACTCGCCGCCGTGCCACATCTCCGAGGTCTGGTCGTCCACGGGCACCGTCCGCCGCATCTCTGCCAGTTGCCGCGCCGGCAGCAGCCGGCCCGCGAGCAGTGCGCGGAGGAGGACGTTCTCGTCCCGTGTGGTGGTGGCCCAGGAGAGCCCCTGGTCCATCGGCACCTGCTCGGTGACGTCCACCCGGCCGTCGGGTTCGGGGAAGAGCTGGTAGGCCCGGGCGTGCGGCCGGGGCAGGGTGGGCGAGGTGCCCATCAGCCGGGTCCGGTCGAGGCCGAGCGGGCGCAGGATGCGGTCCTCGACCTCCCGGTGGGCGGGGCGGCCGGTGGCCCGCTCGACGACCATGTCGAGCAGGAGGTAGCCGACGTTGGAGTACCTCCAGCTCTTGTCGGTACCGAACTCCGCCCCGGCCACCAGGTCTTCGGGCTGGTAGACCTTGTAGCGCTCCCGCTCGTACCCGTCCTTCGAGTCGTATCCGGGCAGGTGGTCCACGATGCCGCCCTGGTGCTGGAGCAGTTCGCGGACGGTGGTCCCGCCGCCGGCTCCGCCCTTGGCCCGTACCACCTCCGGCAGCCAGTGGTCGAGCGTGTCGTCCAGCGACAGCCGCCCCTCGGCCTCCAGTTGGAGGACCACGGTCGCGACCATCGTCTTGGCCGTGCTGGCCATCCGGAAGTAGCCGTCGGGGGAGACCGGGCGGCCGGTGGTGACGTCGGCGGTGCCGCTGGTGGCGACCGTCTGGCGGCCGTCGGGCCCGATCACCCGGGCCTGTACGCCGCTGATGCCGAGGTCGTGGATCGCCGCGGCGTCCCGGCGCAACTGCTCGGCGACGGACGGACCGGCCGGGCGGGCGGGCGACGGCGGTGGCCGCGTTGGCGGCGAGCAGCACGGTGACGCCGGCCGCCACGACGAGGTGCCTGCGCAGGGTCGAACCCATGATCGAAGTCATGGCCGCACGCTAACCGGTTCCGGTCCGAACGGGCCGCGGTGCTCCGCTACTTGGGGGAGGAATGGGGGATGTCCCCCAGTCGTCCCCCAGCGCTGTCCCGGGACTCCCCCGCACCGACTCCGTGGCGACTCAGCCCACCGAGGCCGTGACCGGCCGCGCCGGTTCGGCCCCCGCACCGTCGGCCGCCCCGCCCAGCGCCGCCAGCCGCCGCAGGCTGGCCCGGCGCTGGAGCGCGCCGAGGCCGACGGTCGCCGCGCCGAGCCCGAGCCAGCCGACCGGCCCGGCCGCCATCACCACCCCGGTCAGCAGCAGCGGCCCCACCGACTTCTGCACCGACTGGGACATCCCGGCGACCCCGAGGTACGAGGCCTGGGCGCCCGGCGGGGCCAGCACGACCGCCAGCTCCCAGGAGCTCACCGAGCGCAGCAGTTCCGCCAGCGTGATCAGCATCGCCGCGGCCAGCAGCGCGACCGAGGCCAGGACCGGTCCGGCGCCGGTGACGAGCGCGATCAGCAGGCAGCCCCCCAGCACCGTCACCCCGTACCAGCGGACCGCCGCGGCCGCCCCGAGCGCGCCCTCCGCCCAGGCGGAGACCCGCAGTTGCAGCAGCACCACGAGCACCGTGTTGAGCACCAGGAAGACCGGGACGACGGCGTGCGGCGCGCCGGTGTGGTGGACCAGCCAGAGCGGCAGCCCGACGTTGAGGACCGAGTCGTCCAGGTTCAGCGGCATGTCCAGCAGGACGAACCGCAGGTAGCCGCGGTCGCGCCAGGGGCTGGGCGCGGCGGCCGCCGCCCCGGCTGGCGCCTCCCCGGCCTTCGCCGCGACCAGGCCGCGCCCGGACGGCTCCCGGGTGCGCCAGACCAGGACGGCGGCCAGCACGTAGGACAGCCCGTTGGCCAGGATCAGCACCCGGTAGGCGGCGGTGGTCCCGACCGCCAGCCCGATCGCCGCGACACCCGCGCCGAGCGCGTACCCGGCGTTGGCCACGCTGCGGAACAGCGCCTGGTAGGTGGCCCGCCGCTCGCCCGCCACCCGGGTCGCGAACAGCATCTCCAGGGTCTTGGCGGCCCGCTCGGCCAGGCAGATCAGGGCCACCACGGGCAGCAGCGCGGCGAAGTCGTCGACCACCAGCAGCAGCCCCATCGCCCCGAACCGCAGCAGGTGGCAGCCGATCAGCAGCCACCGCACCGGCACCCGTTCGGCCGCCCGCCCGGCCAGCGGAGACCCGGCGATCCCCGCCACCGCCCCGACCCCGAGCAGCAGTCCCAGCTGCCGCGCGTCCATCCCGCAGACGTAGGTGAAGTAGAGCACCGAGGCCGCTGCCCACACCCCCGTGCCGGTCCGGTCGACGCACTGCGCCAGCAGCATGATCCGCGCGTCCCGCCCGCCCGGCGGCCGCCGCAGCTGCGCTATCAGTCCGTTCCCCCGCATGGCAGGCCCCCGTCGTGTGCGTGGCGCGAGTCGCGCGATCGGCATCAATCTCGATATCAAGATACTTCACATCAAGAGACTTTTGGAAGCCCCGAACCCCCGACGGCCGCCGGGCGCGGACGGCCGCACGACCCTCGACGCACGACGGGCGGTGCGCCACACTCTCCCCAGCAGCACCCGCGCTCCCAACGCACCGGCACGACGCCACGACGCCACGACCACCGCACTACGGAGAGCCGATCGGTGACCACTCGCCAACTGCTGGAGCTCGCCTTCTCGTCCGGACGGACCGGGACCGGACCGGCCACCTGGGGCCAACGGGCCATCTGGGACGCCGTACGACGGCTGCCGCCGGCCGACGCGCCGCGCTACAACATCGCCACCGCCGCGCCGCTGGACCCGGGGCTGCCCCTGCCCGTCCTGCTCGCCGCCCTGGAGCGGCTGCTGCACCTGCACGACTCGCTGCACACCCGGCTGCTCCCCGACGAGGCCGGCGGCCTCCGCCAACTCGTGGACGGCGAAGGCGCCCTGGACGTCCACCTGTGGCCCGCCGGGGAGCACGAGGACCCGGCCGAACTCGGCACCCGGCTGCACGAGGAGCTGGCGGCACAGCCCTTCGACACCGCCACCCAGTGGCCGGTACGGATCGGCGCGGTGACGGCGGGCGGGCTGGTCCGGCACATCAGCCTGGTGCTCTCGCACACCGCGGTGGACGGCTCCGGGATGAGCCGGCTGGTCGCCGACCTGTCCGCGCTCTGCCTCGGCAGCTCCCCCGAGGAGCTGGCCGGGCTGCGCGAACCAGCCCAACAGCCGCTGGAGGAAGCCGAGTTCCAGACCTCCGAACGCGGCCTGCGGCGCGACGCGGGGGCCCGCAAGCAGTTCGTGCGCAAGCTCCGGCTCGGCCCGCCCCGACTCTTCCCGTCCCGACCCCTCCCGCCGACCACCGCAGAGCCCGCCCGGTTCCCGAACGCGGTGCTCCGCTCCCCCGCCCTGCCCCGGGCCGTCGAGCGGGTCGCGGCCCGGCACCGGGTCAGCACGGGCTCGGTGCTGCTCGCCGCGACGGCCGCGATGACCGCCCGGCTCGCCGGCTCCACCGAGGCCGTGCTGAACGTCGTGGTCAACAACCGCTTCCTGCCGGAGCTGGCCAACGCGGTCGGCGTGATCGCGGGCGACGGCCTGTTCCATCTCCCGGACGCCACCGCCGAGTTCGGCGAGGTCGTGCGCCGTACCCACGCCGCGGCGATCGGCACCTACCGCCACGCGTACTACGACAGGCTGGCCCTGGCCGCCGAGATCGACCGACTGACCGCCGAGGGGGTACAACTGGCCGACCGCTCCTGCGTGTTCAACGACACCCGGGAGCTGCTTCCGGCCCCGGCCGCCCCCGGCGAGGAGCACACCACCCTCAGCTGGCCGGTGGACTTCGAGCCGCGCCCCGGCCTGACCTACGCCCTGGACGCCCTGCAGTCCGCCGAGGCGCTGAGCCTGGCCATGACGGCGGACCCGGCCGTGCTGCCGCGCCCCGCGATGGAGCGGTTCCTGTACGGGATCGAGGAGTTGATCCTCACCGAGGCGGCCGCGCCGGCGGACGGAGCAGCCGTCGGCGCTTGAACCTGACACTGATGTCAAGTTTTACCGTACCGGCATGACCACGACCGCCACCGCATCCCTGCTCACCCCGTACCGCCTCGGCGCGCTCGACCTGCCGAACCGCGTCGTCATGGCCCCGATGACGCGCTACCGGGCCACCGAGGACGGCACGCCGCTGCCCGTCGTCGCCGAGTACTACGCCCAGCGCGCGAGCGCCGGCCTGATCGTCACCGAGGGCATCTGGCCCAGCCGGCAGGGCCAGTCCGGCTGGCGCCTGCCCGGCCTGGAGACGCCCGCGCACGCGGCCGGCTGGCGCGCCGTGACCGGGGCCGTGCACGCCGCCGGCGGGCGGATCGCCGCCCAGCTGATGCACGGCGGCCGCCAGGGCCACCCGCTCAACCGGCTGCTCGGCGACGTCCCGGCCGGCCCCTCCGCCGTCCCGGCCCCGGGCCCGGTGCACGTCAAGGACGGCGGCAAGGCCGAGGCCGTCACCCCACGCGCCATGACCCGCGAGGAGATCCGCCGCACCGTCGCCGACCACGTCGACTCCGCCCGCCTGGCTCTCGCCGCCGGCTTCGACGCCGTCGAGCTGCACGGCGCCAACTCCTACCTGATCCACCAGTTCCTGGCCGACAACACCAACCTGCGCACCGACGAGTACGGCCCCCGCACCCTCGCCGACCGGCTGCGCTTCCCGATCGAACTGGTCACCGCCGTCGCCGAGGCCATCGGCCCCGACCGCCTCGGCCTGCGACTGTCCCCCGGCAACCCGCAGTTCGGCATGGACGAGGCCGACCCCGCCCCCGTCTACCGCGCCCTGCTCGCCGAACTCGACGGCCTCGGCCTGGCCTACCTCCACCTCACCGACAACGACGACTACCCGGCCCTGGCCGACCTGCGCCCGCGCTGGTCCGGCCCGCTGATCGGCAACGTCGGCGAGAACCGCGCCGCCACCGACCGCGAGCGCGGCGAGGCCGTGCTGGCCGCCGGCCTGGCCGACCTGGTCTCCTACGGCCGCGCCTTCATCGCCAACCCCGACCTGCCGGAACGGTTCGCCGCGAACGCCCCGCTCACCCCCGTCGACCCCACCCACCTCTACGGCCAGGAGGCCACCGGCTACACCGACTACCCCCGCCTCCCGGCCGGCCACCCCGCCGTCCGGCCGACCACGAGCTGACCCAGGGCACCCCCGTCCTGACCCACTGTCAGTGCCACCCGCTATGGTCGGCCCCGAACCATCCAGTACCAACAGCACCGCCGTCACCAGGGGGCACCATGACCACACCGGGCACCCGCCCGCTCACCACCGCCGACCTCGTGGAGGGCTGGCACCGGGTGGGCGTCCGTGAGGGCATGGCACTGATCGTGCACTCCTCGCTCTCCAGCCTCGGCCGGGTCGAGGGCGGCGCGGCGGCCGTGGTGGCCGGCCTGCGCGAGGCGGTCGGGCCCGGCGGCACCGTCGCCGTGCCCGCCTTCACCTCCGGCACGGTCCACGACCCGGCCCCCGGGCACAGCGGCCCGCCCGGCCCCGAGCTGGCCGAACTCCGGGCCGCCGTCCCGCTGTTCCACGCCGGGCTCCCCTGCGACACGGGCGCGGTCGCGGAGGCGCTGCGCGCCCTGCCGGAGAGCCTGCGCAGCACCCACCCGCAGGTCTCGGTCGCCGCCGTCGGCGCGCACGCCCGGGAGGTCACCGCCCGGCGCTCGCTCGGCTTCGCCGTCGGCCGGGAGTCGCCGTTCGGCGCGCTGCACGACCTCGGCGGGCACGTGCTGCTGGTCGGCGTCGGCCACAACCGCAACACCTTCCTGCACTACGCCGAGACCTTCGCCCCCAACCGCCGGCTCAAGCTCCGCCGCTTCCCGATGGCGATCCAGGGCGAGCGGGTCTGGATCGAGGCACCGGACGTGGGGGACGACAACGACACCCACTTCCCGGTCGTGGGGCGGGAGTTCGAGGAGCTGGCGGGCATCCGCGAGGTCCTGGTCGGCGCCGCGCCCTGCCGCCTGGTCCCGGTCCGCGAGCTCATACCCTTCGCCGTCCGCCGCCTCACCGAACTGCTGGCGGCGGACGGCCCCGGGGAGGCATAGGCCGGGCCGACGGTCCCCGCAGCGCGCGCGGAACCGCCGACCCGAACGCCCTCGTACCGCCCTGCCGTCAGTGCCGGCCCTCGTGCACCGAACCGGCCTCCTGGATCTTCTTCCAGGACTTCGGCTCGACCGGCGCCGCGTCCCGGCCGGCGTCCGCGCCCGGCGCCAGCGAGGCCGCGGCCGCGGCACCCGGCGGCACCGGTCCGACGGCCGGCTTGCTCGGGGTGAACAGCCAGGTGTTCAGCAGATCCCCGAGCTTCTTCCCGGAGACCTTCTCGGCGTACGCCTGGAACTCCGGGATGGTGGCGTTGCCGTAGCGGCGCTCGGTGGGCCAGCCCTTGAGGATCTGGAAGAACTTCTCGTCCCCGACGGCGTTGCGCAGCGCCTGGATGGCCACCGCGCCGCGGTAGTACACCGCGCCGGAGAACTGGTTCTCCTCACCCGGGTCGCCCGGCTTGACGGTCCAGAACGGGTCGTCGGCCGGGTGCGAGGCGTAGATGAAGTCGGCCACTGCCTGCGCGGTGCCCTCGTTCTCGTGCTCGGACCAGAGGAACTGCGAGTACTCGGCGAAGCCCTCGTTCAGCCAGATGTCGCTCCACTTGGAGAGCGAGACGCTGTCGCCATACCACTGGTGGGCCAACTCGTGGACGACCACCGAGGTGTTGGTGCCCCGGGCGAACAGCCCGGGGCCGTAGGAGACCCTGGTCTGGGTCTCCAGGGCGCCACTGGAGGAGGTGTTGGCGACGTAGCCGCCGACGGAGCTGAACGGGTACTCGCCGAAGTAGCCGCTCAGCCAGTCCACCAGCTCGCCGGTCCGCTCGATGCTCGCCCGCGCCGCGGCGCCGTTGTCGCCCAGGTCCTTGCTGTACGCGTTGTAGACCGGCAGCCCGCTCGCGGTGGTGTCCTGGGTGATGTCGAACTTGCCGATCGCCAGGGTCGCCAGGTAGGTCGCCTGCGGCTTGTTCTCCCGCCAGCTGTACCGGGTCCAGCCCGCCAGCGAACTGGTCCCGGTCAGCACGCCGTTGCTGATCACCTGGTTGCCGTCCGGCACCAGCACCGAGACGTCGAAGGTCGCCTTGTTGCTCGGGTGGTCGTTGCTCGGGTACCACCACGCGGCCGACACGGGCTCGCCGGCCACCACCGCACCGTCCGGGGTGCGGCGCCAGGCGGTGTAGCCGCCGTACCTCTCCACGGTGGACGGCACGTCCTTGTAGCGCACCACCACGGTGGCCTGGTCGCCCTTGGCGAGCGGCCGGGCGGGGGTGATCTCCAGCTCCTGGTCGCCACTGGTGGCGAAGGTCGCGACCCGGCCGTTGACCCGCACCTCGGAGACCTTCAGCGCGAAGTCGAGGTTGAACCGGGAGAGGTCCTGGGTGGCCGTCGCGAGGATGGTGGTGGTGCCCTCCAGCTCGTCGGTGGCGGGCTGGTACTTCAACCGGATGTCGTAGTGCGAGACCCGGTACCCGCCGTTGCCGAGGGTCGGGTAGTACGGGTCCCCGACGCCGTCCGCGCCGGGTTGGAAGCCGGAAGCCGAGGCCGGGACGGCCAGGAACAGGCTCAGGGCACTGGCAGCAGAGACGATCAGCCTCTTGCGCACATGGTCCTCCAGGAATCACCGGAACGATGGGGTTGAACCGATCCTTGTCCCGTCAACCCCTCCCCCACTCCCTTCCGGTGAGATGTTCATAAAAAGAAACGCGCCGACATGACGGCTTCGCGCCCGCGCCCCGAAGCCGTCACGCCGACCATTCCGACATGTCGTCAGCTGTGGGACTGGTGCACCGAGTTGGTCTCCTGGATCTGCTTCCAGGACTTCGGCTCCGCCGGCAGCCCACCCTCCGCCCGGCCCGCGGCCGGCGCCAGCGAGGCGGCGGCCGCGGCACCCGGCGGCACCGGCCCGACCGCCGGCTTGCCGGGGGTGAACAGCCAGGTGTTCAGCACGTCCCCGAGCTTCTTCCCGGAGACCTTCTCCGCATAGGCCTGGAACTCCGGGATGGTGGCGTTCCCGTAGCGCCGCTCGGTGGGCCAGCCCTTCAGGATCTTGAAGAACTTCTCGTCCCCGACGGCGTTGCGCAGCGCCTGGACGGCCACCGCACCCCGGTCGTACACCGCGCCGGAGAACTGGTCGTCCGGGCCCGGGTCGCCCGGCTTGACCTTCCAGAACGGGTCGTCGGCCGGGTGCGAGGCGTAGACGTAGTCGGCGAGCTCCTGCGCGGTTCCCTCGTTCTCGTGCTCGGACCAGAGGAACTGCGAGTACCGGGCGAAGCCCTCGTTCAGCCAGATGTCGCTCCACTTGGAGAGCGAGACGCTGTCCCCGTACCACTGGTGGGCCAGCTCGTGGACGACCACCGAGGTGTTGGTGCCCCGGGCGAACTGCCGGGGGCTGTAGAAGATCCGGGTCTGGGTCTCCAGGGCGTAGCCGGTCGGCACATTGGGGACGTAGCCGCCGACCGAGCTGAACGGGTACTCGCCGAAGTAGCCGCTCAGCCAGTCCACCAGTTCACCGGTGCGCTCGACGCTCGCCCGCGCCGCGTCCGCGTTCTCGCCGAGGTCCTTGCTGTACGCGTTGTAGACCGGCAGCCCGCTCGGCGTGGTGTCCCGGGTGATGTCGAACTTGCCGACCGCGAGCGTGGCCAGGTACGTCGCCTGCGGCTTGTTCTCCCGCCAGCTGTACCGGGTCCAGCCGGCCTGCGAGGTGGTGCCCGTCAGCACGCCGTTGCTGATCACCTGGTTGCCGTCCGGGACGAGCACCGAGACGTCGTAGGTGGCCTTGTTGCTCGGGTGGTCGTTGCTCGGGAACCACCACCAGGCGGCCTCGGGCTCGTTCGCCGCCACGGCGCCGTCCGGAGTGCGGTGCCAGCTGGTGAAGCCGTACTTCTTCACCGTGGAGGGCACGCCCTTGTAGCGCACCACCACGGTGGCCTGGGAGCCCTTGGCGAGCGGCCGCGCGGGGGTGATCTCCAGCTCCTGCTCACCGCTGGTGGCGAACTTCGCGACCCGGCCGTTGACCCGCACCTCCGAGACGTCCAACGCGAAGTCGAGGTTGAACCGGGAGAGGTCCTGGGTGGCCGTCGCGAGGATGGTCGTGGTGCCCTCCAGCTCGTCCGTGGCGGGCTGGTACTTCAACCGGATGTCGTAGTGCGAGACCCGGTACCCGCCGTTGCCGTAGGTCGGGTAGTACGGGTCGCCGACCCCGGCCGCGCCCGGCTGGAAGCCGGAAGCCGAGGCGGGAACGGCCAGGAACAGGCTCAGGGCACTGGCAGCAGAGACGATCAGCCTCTTGCGCACGTGGTCCTCCAGGGATCACCGGAACGATTGGGTCGGATCGATCCTTGTCCCGGCAGCCCCTCGTCCACTCCCCTCCGGTGAGATGTTCATGAAAAGAAACCCGCCGACACGACGGCTTCGCAGCCCAGCCGCGAAGCCGTCACGCCACCTCACCCACCCCTGAGGCCCCTGAAGCCCCTGAAGCCCCTGAAGCCCCTCACACCCCTCCTGCCCCTTACGCCCCGAGCACCACCGGCGCCCGCACCAACGAGCCGTACTCCGTCCACGAGCCGTCGTAGTTCTTCACGTGCGGGTACCCGAGCAGCTCGGTGAGCGCGAACCAGGTGTGCGCGGACCGCTCGCCGATCCGGCAGTACGCGATCACCTCGCGCTCCGGCTCCACGCCCTTCCCCCCGTACAGCGCCCGCAGCTCCTCCGCCGAACGGAACGACCCGTCGTCGTTGGCCGCCTGGGACCACGGGATGTTGACCGCGCCCGGGATGTGCCCGGGCACCTGCGCCTGCTCCTGCGGCAGGTGCGGGGGCGCGATCAGCTCGCCCCGGAACTCGGCCGGCGAGCGGACGTCCACCAGCACCGCGTCCGCCCCGGGCTTGGCGAACACCTCGGCCCTCGCCAGCACCTCGTCCCGCAGCGCCCGCAGCTCCGGCCGCTCGGGCCCACTCAACCGGAACCCGCTGTGCTGGTAGTCCATCACCGCACGGGTGAGCTCCCGCTCCTCCAGCTCCCACTTCTTGCGCCCGCCGTCCAGCAGCCGCACCGGCCCGAAGCCGCGCAGCCGCAACAGCCAGTAGGCGTAGGCGGCGAACCAGTTGTTGTTGCCCCCGTAGAGCACCACGGTGGTGTCGTCCTCGACCCCGGCCGCCCGCAGCAGGTGCTGGACGCCGTCGCGGTCGATGTAGTCCCGGCCGACCTGGCTGTGCAGGTCGGTGGTCCAGTTCCAGCCGACCGCGCCGGGGATGTGGTCCCGGTCGTAGGCCTCGGTGTCCTCGTCCACCTCGACGACCCGGACCGTCCCGTCGTCCAGGTGGTGGGCCAGCCATTCGGTGCGGACCAACGCCTCGGGGTGCGCGTAGCCGTTGCCGGTCATCCCAGGCCCTCCTTCGCTCTGCCCAGGCTGCGGCGCCCGACCACGGGCACGGCGGGCCGCGCGACGACGACAGGCGTACGGGCACGGCGAGGGGCCGGCGACCGGGCCGGACAGTTCGAACCTACGCCGCCCGCCCGGCCCCGGCCACCCCGCGCTCCCCGGGGCTCAGGAGAAGACCACGGAGCGCAGCTTCAGTCGGTCACCGAGCTTCTTGCCCGGGTTCATGACGTAGAAGACGTCGCCCGAGCAGCCGGAGTCCAGGAAGACCGTGGCCGTGGACTGGGTGCGGTTCTCCGGCGCGAAGCCCGGGTCCTGCTCGGTGGTCCACGGCAGGTCGATGCACTCGCGGCTCTGCGGGTCGGCCAGGCCCACGGGGACCCCGGGGCCGACCTTGTAGAGGAAGTCGCCCGTCGCGGCATTCGCGGAGAACGGGACGGCGAGGACGAGGGCGACGGCGCTGGCGGCGGCGAGCATGGCGTTGCGGAGACGCATGAGTGAGGGCCTTTCAGGTGGTACTCGGCAGTACCCGGTTAATTGGTGCGAGATCACCCTAGAGGCCCAAAAACCGCAGAAACGGTTCTTCTAATCCACCCATTCGAGTGGTTTAAGGGTTAAAACCGCGACCTGCCCCGTCATACGAAACTCAGTTCGGCGGAGCCGTGAAGAGATACCCCGAGTCGACGAGCACCGGCAGGTACGCCTTCAACGCCGCCACCGTCTGCGACCGGTCCCCGCCCCCGTCGTGGTTGAGCACGATCGACCCGGGCCGGACGTTCTTGAGGACCCGGTCGATGATCGCCGAGGTCCCCGGCCGGGCCCAGTCCCGCGGGTCCACCGACCAGGCCATGTTCCGCATCCCCAGGTCGGCGGCCACCTTGAGCGAGACCGCCGAGAAGTCCCCGCCCGGCGCGCGGAACCAGGTGGGCTGCCGGCCGGTGGTCCGCTGCAGCAGGTCGGAGGTGCGCTCCAGCTCGTCCCGCACCTTGCCCTCCGACATGTGTCGCAGGTCCGGGTGGGTCCAGGTGTGGTTGGCGATGTGGTGGCCGCGGTCCGCGATCTCCCGCACCAGAGCGGGGTGCTCGACCGCGTTCTCGCCGATCAGGAAGAACGTGGCCCTGATCCCGTACTGCTCGAACATCGACAGCACGGTCGGCGTGTACCGGGGGTCCGGCCCGTCGTCGATGGTGAGCGCCACCACCTTCCGCTCCGGGTCCAGGTCGTACACCGGCTTGCTCTCCGCCTCGGAGAGCGCCCGGCGCACGGGCACCGCGCTCGGCGCGGCGCCGGACGGCGGCGCCGGCGAGGGCACCGCGGACGGCGTGCCCCCCGGGGCCGCCACCGACGGCGCGGCCGACGCCCCCTCGGTCCCCGCCGGGGCCGCGGCATCGGCCGCCCCCGCCGCCGCGCCGCCCTCCCCTCCACCCCAGGGGCTCCGACATCCGGCGGCCGTCCCCAGCAGGGACATTCCGGCCGTAACCAGCAGCAATCTGCGCGAAGTAATCTGACGATCTGACAGCATTCTGGATGCTTCCCCCGGCCGTCACCACGGTTCCCCGAGGGCAACTCCGACGGCCCCCATCACCACTCCGACGGCTCAAGGCCACCGGCCGTCCACTCCACATCCGAAGATCTTCCACGGATCTTCCCCGACCGGACGCTCCACCTCCCGTCCGGACCGCTACGCTGTGCCTTCCCCAGTGTGATGATCTGCCATCAGAGGACGTGGCCATGACGACAAGTCAGGACTCCCCCCGCCAGGGCCCGCAGGACGACGACGCCACCGAGCTCAGCCAGTGGGAACGCTTCGGTGTCGACACCACCGCCCCGCACTCTGCGCGCGTGTACGACTACTGGCTGGGCGGGAAGACCAACTTCCCGCCGGACCGCGCCATGGGGCAGGCCATCGAGCAGGCCGTACCGAGCGTCAAGGCGATGGCCAAGGCCAACCGGGCGTTCCAGGGCCGGGCCGTGCGCCACCTCGCCCAGGAGCACGGCATCCGCCAGTTCCTCGACCTCGGCACCGGCATCCCGACCTCGCCGAACACCCACGAGATCGCCGAGGCGGTCAGCCCCGGCACCCGGGTGGTCTACGTCGACAACGACCCGATCGTGCTCGCCCACGCCCGCGCCCTGATGGTCTCCAGCCCGGCCAGCCGCACCACCTACATCCACGCCGACCTGCGCAAGCCCGAGGAGCTGTTCGCCGACCCGGCGCTCACCGCCACCCTCGACCTCACCCAGCCCGTCGGCCTGCTGATGATCGCCGTACTGATGCTGATCGCCGACGAGGACGACCCCTGGGGCCGGGTCGCCGCACTGCGCGACGCCCTGCCCGCCGGCAGCTGCATCGCCCTGACCACCCCCACCCCGGACTTCGACCCCGAGGCCGTCGGCAAGGTCGCCGAGGCCGCCCGGGCCGGCGGGATGACCCTGGTACCGCGCGGCTACGACGACGTCGTCCGCTTCTTCGACGGCTGGGACCTGGTCGAGCCGGGCGTCGCCCCGGTCCTGGCCTGGCGCCCCGACGGCGAGCCCCCGGCCGACCCGAAGGCCGCCTACTACTGGGGCGGCGTCGCCATCAAGCGCTGACCAAACGCCGACGACCGGGTGGGACGGCCAGAACCCGTCCCACCCCTCACTTCCCCTCCCCCTCCCCCCACCCCTCACTTCCCCTCCCCCCACCCCTCACTTCCCCTCCCCCTCCCCCTCACTTCAACAGCCGCGACAACCGCCGGTCCGCCAACGGCTTGCCCCCGGTCTGGCAGGTAGGGCAGTACTGGAACGAGGAGTCCGCGAAGGACACCTCCCGAATGGTGTCCCCACACACCGGGCACGGCTCGCCGGTCCGGCCGTGCACCCGCAGCCCGAGCTTCTTCTCCGCCTTCAGCTCCCCCGCCGCCAGCCCCCGCGAGCGCTCCACCGCCTCCCGCAGCGTGCCACCGAGCGCCTCGTACAGCCGGGCCACCTCGTCCTCGGTCAGACTCGCGGCCAGCTTGTACGGCGACATCCGGGCCGCGTGCAGCACCTCGTCCGAGTAGGCGTTGCCCACCCCCGCCAACACCCCCTGGTCCCGCAGCACCCCCTTGAGCCGACGCCGCTCGCCCCGCAACAGCGCCGCGAAGTCCGCCAGCGTGAAGCCCGGGTCCAGCGGATCCGGCCCGAGCCTGGCCACCCCCGGCACCTCGGCCGGCTCCCGCACCACGTACACCGCCAGCCCCTTCTTCGACCCGGCCTCGGTGAGGTCGAACCCGTCCCCGGCCTCCCCCGCCAACCGCACCCGCAACGCCAGCGGATTGCGCGGAGAAGGCCGCGGCGGCTCAGCGGGCAGACCGTCCTTCCACCGCAACCAGCCCGCCCGGGCCAGGTGGACCACCAGGTGCAGCCCCTCCGCCTCCACGTCCAGGAACTTGCCCCGCCTGGTCACCGCCCCGACCGTCCGCCCCTCCAACGCCGTCACCGGCGGGTCGTACGTCTTCAACGCACTGATCGCCACCGGCTGCACCCGAGCGATCACCCGCCCGGTCAACCGCTCGGACAGGAAAGCACTCAACGCCTCGACCTCAGGCAGCTCCGGCATGCCCCCAGTCTCCCCCGACCCCCCACCCCCCGCCTGCGCTCCCACCCAGCGGGCGCGCAGGGCGAAAGCCCGCGCGCCCGCAACAAAACCTCCCCCAACACCCACCCACCCACGGCAACCCCCCACCCACCCCCTCCTCCCCTCTGGCGAGAGGGACGCGCTGCGGGAGGGGGTGGCGCAGGGGGTGGCCGCGGAGAGGGGCGTGACGGGTGATTTTCAGACT